>CAYVHS010000001.1:0-30192 GCA_964451495.1 uncultured Bdellovibrionales bacterium
GGAGCGTGACGGTTTCACGGAGTTCGCGGATATTATCGACACCAGTATGCGGGGCAGCGTCGATTTCCATGACATCGAATGAGCGATTCTCCGCCATGAGGAGACAATGTTCGCATTTGTTGCAGGGTTCAGCTGACGCAGGGGTGCGCTTGGTGCAGTTGATAGCTTTGGCGAAGAGACGGGCGAGAGTGGTCTTACCGGTACCGCGTGGGCCTGTGAACAGATACGCCTGGCCAATACGACTCAGGCGGAGCGAATTAGTGAGGGTCGTGACGATATGTTTTTGCCCGACGATTTCAGCAAAGGTTTGCGGACGATACTTTCTATAGAGTGTTACCGACATATTCAGGATATTCCTAATCACTAATTTTTTAATGAGGTATTAGGAATTAGGTATTTAGTATTTGTTGTCATTATACCTTTTTTTTCTAAACAAAAAAAGTCTCAGAGATTGGTAGTGGTGAGACGAAGTATCTATGGAGAAAAGGCTTGAAATTGGCTTATCTTTAATTATTTCTTGAAGACGATGAATTTGTATCCGATGAAATTCCATGCGAGACCAGAGATACTGCCGGCAGCCGCGCCGATGAGCGCCCACTGGTCAGGGGTCATCCCGCCAATCTGATGGAAAGAACTGAAGATGAATGATGACGCAGCAACATTGATGATAAATCCGATGAAGCTCACGATGAAAAATTGGATGAATTCAGTGGAGGATTTTTTTTCATCAACTGCTTCAAATGTCCAGTATTTGTTCCAAAAATAGCTGTTTACGTTGGCGATAATAAAAGAGATGCTCTTGTAAAGAGTGAAAAAGGCGACTGGAATAAAGAGGGTAAACAGGATATCATTTGATGCGATATGGTTCGTGCTCAGTGATGCGAGGTACAGCATGTAGGCGAGGGCACCGATATCGACAAGGGTATTCAATAATCCTATGACGATGAATTTTGCCAACTGCCAAATGATAGGCACGACACGGCTGATCCATGATGCCACGACGAGTCCGACAGGGACGAGAATGGTAAAAATAGGGATAATAAAAAATTTGAGAGAGAGAAAAAGTTCTGGCTTGGCTGTTTGGAAAATTGGCATGAGGAGTGCTCCGATGATAAACCCGGCAGCGGTGCCAAAAGTATAGTCTTTTTTGATTCCTTTCAGTGAAAATAGTTGCTCCATAGTGATTACATAAAAGCCGATTCGAAGAACCGGCAGGTTACTAGTTTATTACCAAGTGTAGTGAGAGAAACAAAAGTTTATTTTTGTTTCCGAACGGAGCGCCGGTAAAATCGGGTTTAATGCCCGTTATATCTCGTATGGGATGTGACTATGATTGGCTTTTGATCTCTTTTTCGATTTCTTCCATATCGCGTACCCAAGCATCAATATCTGAAGTACTTTTTTGCGGTATTTCCGCATCTTCTTTTGGAGAAGAGTCCTCCTCTGTTGTATCGGCAGATGAATCTCCTTTGAGGCTTTGTTTCCAGCTATTGATAGCACTATGTTCTTCGGATGCCCTGGCGAGCTCGGTTTGCCAGTCTTGATGGGCGCCTTTTTGGATGACGTTTTCGATAGCTGCCCATGATCCTTCGAGATCACGAGGCAAAACGACTGCAACCTCATCGCCAGGCGCTGCTTTGAAATATGTGACAGAAGCGAGGAGGACGCGGTATGGTTTTCCGCCCGCGACGACATAGTAATTACCAGCCTCGTCTTGGGTCACGATACCGAGAGCATGACGCCGATCAATCGGACCAATTTGCTTGTAGAGAAAAGTACCATCGGTAGTGATAGTGAGCTTGAGCATGTCGCCTTCGACCAGTTTGGATTTGGAAGCATAGTTGGCTGGGACGGGGTATTGCTTGCCATCGACACCTGCCATAATCTGCCCATCAAAGGTTCCTTCTATGATGGTACCATCAGTTGTATCGGAGAGATCGAGTTTGCGGGGCCGACCAGATTTCTTTTTGCCTTCAATCTGGAGCAGCATGGCTTTGGCACCCTGGATAGTTTTTTCAGCATTGTTTACCATCTCGCGCAGAGCCTGAATCTTTTGAGAACGCTCTGCCTCTTCCTGGCTTTCAGAATCGATGGAAAGATTATTTTTAGTCATATTTTTGTTTGGGGGATTTCAGTACATTGTATGAGAAATCCTTATGTTGTATTTCTATTTTTAGTACTCTTTTTGCTCCGTCTCCGACGCATATGGGATAAAAATATCTCATTTGAGAGCGAAGAAGGGAGAATGAAAGAGCGTGAGGTTTTCTCTATGTACAGTATAAATGAGTTTGCTGAGTTCGGCAACTCTGTACCGCAAAAAAAGATGAAAATTCATTGACTCTTGACAAAAAGTAAGAATGTGCGTTAATATGAATCGATTAGAAGATTAAATCAAACCATGATTATTATCTGTCCGCAAGGCCAGAGAAGCCGTATGTCATCACTCAAAACTTCCACAGAAAAAGTAATCTCCTTTTCCGAGACGCTCAGAGTGTTTCTGGATCGTTTGCCGACTCGATCGAGTGATATTATGGAGGCTCGTTTCGGTATCCGTGGGAATCAGCCAAAAACCCTCGAAGAAATTGGTCATACCTATCATATTACTCGGGAACGTGTTCGTCAGGTCATCGGAAGTGCTCTCGGGTTTCTCTCGGGAGAGCGTGAGCACCCTCTGATTGTCCGGATAACAGAAACCATAAAGGCAGCACTTGAAGAGAGAAGTGGTATCATGGCAGCAGACGAACTGCTTAAAAGACTGGCTAATGAGAAAAAGAATGAGTATGGTTCCCTCTTGGCTTTCTTTGAAAGTCTTTCGGTTATCGAGGAGCACAAGGCGACCAGAGAGTATGAGAGAATCTATACGCTTCAGGGCTTTTCTTTTGATGAATGGAGGAAAGTAAAAGACACAGCCAAAGATATTTTGGTGAAATCAGGAGAAGCTCTTGATGCAAAAGATTTTTATACTCGTTTTAGTATGAAGAATCAGAAGGTGAGCGAAAAGGAATTTTTTGATTTTCTCGTGACAGCCAAGGAGGTGCGCCAGAATGTTTTCGGAAAGTGGGGGCTGGCGAGCTGGAGCGATATCAAGCCTCGTGGTACTCGCGAGAAAGCGCATCTCGTTTTGAAGACTGCCAAAAAGCCTTTGCATTTCCGTGAGATTGCGGAAATGATTGATAGCTATGGGCTCCAGGGGAAGAAGACCAAGAGTCATCCTCAGACCGTGCATAACGAGCTTATCAAGGATAAGCGCTTTGTGCTCGTCGGACGCGGTATCTATGCGCTTTCGGAATGGGGGTATAAAAAGGGGACTGTCAAGGAAGTAATCGAAGAAGTTCTCGGCGCTGTCTCCAAACCGTTGTCTCGAGAAGAGATTTTGGCTGCGGTACTCAAGATCCGCCAGGTCAAGAAATCGACAGTTATTATAAACCTCAATACTTTTTTTGCTCGTATTGGAAAGAACGCCTATACTATAAAGAAGTAGGAGGGGTCTTTGGGTATTTTCCATTTGTGTTTCGATACAATAATTAAGGTCAACGCACCTTACGTCACATGAGTACTCTTTTTTCGAGTTTGGCGGAAATGTTTGGGATGATGGGGCAGGCACTCTCTGCGGTGCTTGATGTCTGGTTTCTTATTTTTCCGCCGCTTCTTTTCTTTATTTTCGATTTACTGTGGATAAAGCATGTCCAGGGTCAGTATGCCTCGAAGATTAAGTGGATTGTTCTCGAGATTATCCCGCCGCGCGATGTCGAAAAGGGTCCACTTCCGATGGAAATGATTTTCGCCGGTTTTGCGGGTGTCGAGAAGGAATCCACGATTCTGGAAGAAGTTATCAAGGGCGAGTTCCCAACGTCGTTTTCTCTTGAGCTTGTCAGTACCGAAGGACAAGTTCATTTTTATATCCGTACTCAGGTCGGATTCCGCAATCTCGTCGAGGCTCATTTTTACGCTCATTACCCCGATGTCGAGATTATAGAGGTTCCCGATTATGTTCAAGCTATCCCCAAAGCCATTCCAAACAAGGATTGGGATTTGTGGGGCACTGATTTTATTTTGGTGAAGAATGATCTCTATCCGATCAAGACGTATAAATTTTTCGAGGAGAGCGTGACGGGCAAAATGATGGACCCGCTCGCGGGACTTATCGAAACTATGGGCAAGATTGGTCCGGGCCAGCATCTTTGGTTTCAGATGATTGTTTCACCCCTCCGACCTACCTGGTCCAAGGATGTCGGGCAGGGTTTTGTGGATGAATTTTTGGGCAAAGTGAAGGAAAAGAAGATGGGGGTACTCCAGCGATTATTTGCGGATATTTTGGATGTGATTCTCAATATCGGCAACGGACTTTTGGGAAAAGAAATCGCATATTCAGCCGGGGCAAAGGAAGAAAAGAAAGATGAGGCTCCAGTCGAATTTCGTCTTACGCCAGGAGAGAAGGATGTACTGAAGGCCCTCCAGGCCAATCTCGGTAAGCAGATGTTCAAGACGCGTATGCGGCATGTCTATCTGGGTCGACGCGAAGTATTTAACAAGCCGACGGGTGTTTCGGCATTCATCGGAGGACTCAAGCAGTTCAATGATCAAAACCTGAACGGATTCAAGCCCGAGGGCAGTTCTAAAACGTACGCTAACTATATCTTTACTGAACCGCGTTTGCGGTATCGTCAGCGGAGACTCCTCAATCGTTACATTAGTCGCGATTCCGACCCCCAAAGCACCCGTTTCCTTTTGAGTACTGAAGAGCTCGCGACCATATATCATATACCGGACATGGCTATCACTTCGCCGGCCATGGCTCGTGTGTCGGCCAAGCATAGCGGTGCGCCGTTTAATTTACCTATCCAAGAAATGGAATAATTGTATGGCATCACAAAATGAAATCGCTTTTTTTGCCAAGACAAACTTCCGCAATCAGGAACGTGTTTTTGGTATCAAGATGGATGATCGGCGGCGGCATATGTATGTCATCGGCAAGACCGGCATGGGTAAGACAAACCTTTTGGAAAACCTGGCAATCCAGGATATCCAAAAGGGTCATGGAATAGCGTTTATTGATCCTCATGGCGATACGGCAGAAAAAATTATTCGTGCCGTTCCTTCTAATCGGATTAATGACGTCATTTATTTCAATCCAGCTGATCAAGATTTCCCCATCGCGTTCAATGTGATGGAAAAGGTGAGTCCAGAGTACCGACATCTCGTGGCCTCTGGTCTTGTCGGAGTATTCAAAAAAATCTGGGCTGATTCATGGGGACCTCGTCTCGAATACATTTTGCGCAATGCCATCTTGGCGCTCCTCGAATATCCGGGGTCGACCCTGCTCGGTGTGACACGCATACTCGTAGACAAATCGTATCGTGATCGTGTCATAGAAAAGATTACTGATCCAGTCGTTCGTAGTTTCTGGGTGGACGAGTTTTCCAAATGGAACGATCGCGTGCTGCAAGAAGTGATTTCGCCGATTCAAAACAAAGTGGGCCAATTTCTCACGAGTTCGCTCATTCGCAATATCGTTGGTCAGACGGAGTCCTCGTTTGATGTTCGTAAAGTGATTGATGAGAGGAAAATTCTCATTATGAATCTTTCGAAAGGTCGTATTGGTGAAGATAATAGTGCGCTCTTGGGTGCTATGATTATTACCAAGATTCAGCTGGCAGCGATGGGTCGCGTCGATATTCCAGAGGAGACGCGTGCGGATTTTTATCTTTACGTCGATGAGTTTCAGAATTTTGCGACTGAATCATTTGCTAATATCCTTTCCGAGGCTCGTAAGTACCATCTCAATCTGATTCTCGCCAATCAGTACGTGACGCAAATCGATGAGAAGGTCCGCGACGCTATTTTTGGTAACGCGGGCAGTATTGTCTCGTTTCGAGTAGGTGCTATGGATGCGGAAGTTCGCGAGAAGGAATTCGAGCCGGTCTTTATGATGAATGATCTCGTCAATCTGCCGAAATATCAAATTTATCTCAAACTCATGATTGATGGAATCGCGGGGGACGCCTTCAGCGCGACGACACTTCCACCGATCAAGCTTGAAGATGCGGGAAATGAAGATAAGATTATTCAGTCTTCTCGCGAGCGTTATACATCGTCGAGAGAAGAAGTGGAGGATAAGATTCGTCGCTGGAGTGGTATGCTTTCCCCTGAAGAACGGCAGGCCCTCATAGAGAGCCAGTCGACACCTAAGAGGTCTGTCGAGAATGCGTCACCACGCGTCTCAGTTCCTCTGGTAAGTCATGAGGCACCGCAGCGTCAGTCTCAGGAACCAATACCACCGAGAGTTTTACCGCTTCGTTCACCGCAGCAAGAGAATGTTGTTAGAGAGAAGCCCGCTCCAGTAGTAGTTCAATCCGAGGATCGACCGATGAGGCAAGTTGCTTTTGAACCCCCGATGGCACCGAAACGAGTGCCGCTTATTTCTTTGGAAGCATTAGAACAGGAAGAGATCAAGGAAGAAGAGTCGTTACAGATAGAAGAGAAGCTCGAAGGTGCTCAGATATCGGTAGCAAAAGAAGAGTCTGCCGCTGAGCAGGCCATTTCAGAAAAGAAACTCTATGCAGCGGTATGTGCGACGTGTGATATGGATATAGAGGTGCCATTTGAACCGGATGGTAAGCGCCCCACGTTCTGTAAGGATTGCCTCCGGGACTACCAGCGAGCAACTGCTAAAGTGCGTCAGGAAATAGATACCAAGAATGCTCAATCAGCAGTGCGTCAGGAAACGAACATCCTTCCTGCTCCGCAAGATGCTGAGGATCGGGTAGCTCATCCGAAATCTTATGTTTCAGGCGATACGCCACTCTCTCTTTCTCAGGTGCAGCATATTGAACCGAAAAAATTCAAGAATTTGCACAAGCGTCCCGAAATTGACCTTGCGCAGGTTCGAGCTCTTATCAATAATGTCCAAAAGTAGCTTTCTTGAGTTGTCGTCGCCTCTATTTTTTGGTACCATAGAAAAGGAACAGGATGAGGTATTTTGTTCATATCTTTTTGTCTTATTTATTTTTTTGTATGAGTTTTAAAAAATGGCATAAGAGAGCGTATTCTTTTTGGGTAGTAATATCTGTATTGGTGATGATATCCATGGTCGCGTTTCTTTTTGCGCCATTTTTTCTCTACTAAAGCAGGATATGATGCGTCGTAAGTTTTGGATTTGGAGCGGGGTCGCAGGGACGGTTATTTTGAGTGGATGGGTACTGTATGTTTCTTCAAAACAGATTGATAGAAATCAGCGAATTGAACAGGAGGTCGCGTTGCTCCAGGTGGAGGCGGATAAAATCCGGCACGAAAACGAGACTCTTACTGAAAAGATTCAGTATTTTTCATCGCAGGATTTTCGTGAGCAGGAAGCCAAGAAAAAGCTTGGATTGAAAAAGACTGAAGAAATCGCTGTTATTATCAAATCGAGTCCTTCACATGAGACGGAATCTGTTTCCGCATCAGAACAAGATACTCAACAACCCGCTACTCCTGTGCGCACGTTCTCGCAACCAAAGAAATGGTGGGGAATTTTTTTCGGGAAGTCATAATACCCTTTTAGGGAAAAAGAGATATGAAGAGAATACATTTCAGTACTATAGCGTATGCGACACTAGCGATCGGAGTCCTTTTATTTGCGGCGAGTTTGATTATGACATATGCGATGCCCCGGTCTTCTGATGTTGTAAGGGGATTTGTCGAGCGTTCGCCATATCCGATGGCTATCATCGGTTATAGTGATGTGATTAGTTTTAGGACCTTGGCAGAAAATATGCGTTCCATAAAGCAGTTTTATGAATCGCAAGATTTTTCGAAGGTTGGGATGCGTATAGATTTTTCTACTGATGAAGGTCAGAAGCGGTTCCAAGTTCGCGAGAAAGAAGTGATAAACAAGATGATTGAAGATCAATCGATTATTCAGCTCGCTCGAGAGCGGGACATTGTCATTACTCCGCGGGCAGTCCGTGAAGGTCTTCAGAGAAAACTTGAGGAATACGGGACGGGAGATGAAGTGAAAAAGAATTTAAGCGATTTATACGGATGGACTCTTGGGGACTTTGAGCGGAAGGTCGTTTTGCCGAGCTTGTACGAAGAAAAGCTACGTGCAAATTTTGAAAAAGAAGTTGATGTGACGTCTCAGGCAAGGGGAAAGATTGACGCCGCGCAGGTAGCTCTTCGGCAAGGAAAAGATTTTTCTGAAATTGCCAAACAGTACTCTGAGGGACAGACAGCAAAAGATGGCGGCAATCTCGGTTGGTTTACTCTCGAAGATCTGGCTTTAGAATTACGTACATCCGTGGCCCTGCAGAAAGTGGGTGTCCCCGGGGGAGTTATTGAGAGTAGTCTCGGTTTTCATATTGTCCTCGTAGAAGAAGTGAAAAAAGAAAGTAATAGGGAGATGTATCGCCTGAAACAGATTTTCACCAAAAAGATTGCTTTCGCCGACTGGCTTTCAGAAAAAATGAAATCCCTTTCTATAGTGGTGCTTTCTCCGGAATATCAATGGAATAGCGATGAAGCTCGTGTAGAGTTCAAGAGTCAGCAGATGCGCGACTTTGAGAAGAATCTTTTCAATAATACCAGCGGGGACGCCATGTTTTTTTTCTAGTGATATGTATGGGATTCTGCCATATGGATTGGTTTGCATCTTTTTTTCTTGTTTTTCGTAGTAGAGTTGTAGTATGCATATAACAAATAATGTAAAAACAATATGGAAACTCTAGAACAATCCCCATCTTCCAAAGAAGATCTTTTTGCGCAAGAGAATCCAGATGCTACCCCTCGTCAGGAGACAAGAGCTCGGTGGGTAGGTACATTTATTGTCGCTGCTTTTGTTGGGGGAGTTATCGGCGGGAGCGTGTCGCCTCTACTTTCTGGTTTTATCACTCCTTTTTCTTTTACGTCACAGAGGGAACAACAATCTGAAAATATGCTTCAAAATGGGAAAAATGCTCAGATTGCTTCTACTGATGACACTACTATCGTTGGACTTGTGGATAAGAATTCTCCTGGTGTGGTAAGTATTGTCATATCGAAAGATGTCTCTCGCGTACGAGGCATGTTCGGATCGCCCTTTTTCTTCAACCCGTTTCATGCCCCCAATCAGAATGATGGTAGCGAGCAGGGCACGAGCGAAAAAAAACAAGTTGGTAGTGGTTCAGGATTTTTCGTTTCTTCGGATGGGCTGATTATTACGAATAAGCATGTTGTTTCTGATGAACAGGCCGACTACACGGTCATCGTGAGCGGAAGTGATAAGGAATATCCGGCCAAAGTTTTGGCTCGTGATCCGAATAACGACATTGCTGTACTTAAGATCGACGGTGATAGCTTTCCCGCACTGACATTAGGTGATTCTGATGCGGTGAAAGTCGGTCAGACGGTGCTTGCCATCGGCAATCCTTTAGGTGAATTTGCTAACTCTGTGAGTCGAGGGATTATTTCTGGCCTCAAGCGGAGCGTGAATGCTGGATCAAGTTTTGGTGACACAGAAAAGCTTACGGGTATTATTCAGACGGATGCAGCCATCAATCCGGGAAATTCTGGAGGGCCACTGTTCAATATTTCGGGCGAAGTAATCGGTATCAATGTCGCCACAGCTCAAGGAGCGGAAAATATCGGATTCGCGTTGCCTATCAATTCTGTCAAACGCGTCGTGAATCAGGTCGTGACCACCGGGAAAATAACCACTCCGTATTTAGGCATTCGCTATATCCTCTTAAATGATGTTCTGAAGAAACAGAATAATTTGGATTTCAATTATGGAGCACTCGTGTTGCGAGGGCAGACTATCACTGATTTTGCCGTTATTCCTGGGTCACCAGCGGATAAGGCGGGTATCATGGAAAATGATATCATTCTCGAGATTGCCGGTACGAAAATTGATGATGAGCATCCACTGGGCAATATTCTTGGTCAGTATAATGTCGGCGATGAGATTCTACTAAAAGTTTGGCATAAGGGTGAAACGAAAGATGTGAAGCTCACATTAGAAGAGCGAAAATGATTCAAGAAGGTTATGAGCGAGACTGGCTCAGGAAAAAAGAGGCACTCGTTATTGTTAGATTTTGGAGCTTGAGAGTATGATTTTCCACTTTGCGGTTTTTTTCTGGGCCATCGTTTTTTATCTGGGACTAGAAATCGTCGCTGCTAGGCCGGCTGTCCCGTCGTGGGGCTGGTACTTGTTTTCCATCATTCCACTCATCACTATTTCCCTCTTGGCGAGTCGTCGATTGACCAAGCGTTTTGCAGACGCTTTTCTCCCGGGACTACTCTCGCTTACTGCGCCGACACTGCTCTCACTCATTGACCATCCGGTGGAGAGGCAAGTGTTTACCATCATTAGTGCGGGGATGTATTATTTTGCACTTCTCGGTATTTTTCGTTTGAGACATGCTCCCAAGGATCGAACCGCCCAAGCATTCCTCAATTCTTCAGCTATGGCAGCTATGTTCTTTTTTTATGCTGGCTTGTACGGATTTTATCTCAATTTTTCTTTCCCTCTCTGGGGACTGATGGTGCTCTTTTTTTTCGGTACAGCGATGACGAGCTACGTTACGTTTATCGGTTTAGAGCGTAAAGAGCGCAATCGTGTTCTCATATATAGTGTTCTTTTGGGATTGGTAATGGGGGAGATGGCCTGGGTGATGAGTTTTTGGCCTTTTGGATATTTGACGACGAGTTCCCTCGGTCTCATTTTCTTTTTTATTATTTGGGATGTCGCCTTTGATGCTTTTCGTAAATCGCTTTCTCTCAGACGGGCCTTTATTCGACTTTTATTTTTTTTCAGTCTCATATTCCTGCTTTTAGCGAGTTCGCCTTGGCGTATTTTGGTATAGTATTTGGAACAGTTGCTAAAAATTATCAATCGTGGTAAGAATGGAATATCGTAATGATGAAAAAAATCTTGAAAAACATTCTGTTTATGGTCTGTATTCTCCTCCTCGGTGGCGTGGGAGGAGTGCTTTTTGATGAGTATTTGATACCACAGCTCTCTTCTTCATCTGTCTTTGCCAATACAAATCTTTTCAAAAAATTGAATGATCGTGTAACCATTATCAATAAGACGGAACAGGTGATGATTCGTGAGGATGAACCAGTAGAGAAGGTTATTTCTCAGCCAGCTACGGCCGTTGTGACGGTACTCGTTTCTGATACAGCACTCAAGGGTACAGAAATGATGACCGGCGTGCTTTTGACTAATGATGGACTATTAGCTGTATATAGCATCAAGCCGGCCGATATGAAAAAGAGTCGATATCAGGCCATTTTGTTTGATGGATCAAGCCATCAAATGGATTTTGTGGGACGGGATTCACTGACCAATATTGACTTTTTTCGCCTGAGTGGTGCTACGAATACTCCAGCTATCGCGTTTGCTAATTCACAGGACTTACGTGTTGGCAGAAAACTTGT
This sequence comes from uncultured Bdellovibrionales bacterium, assembly GCA_964451495.1. Classification (GTDB taxonomy): domain Bacteria; phylum Patescibacteriota; class Minisyncoccia; order Moranbacterales; family UBA1568; genus UBA1568. Next base: position 11,398 of record CAYVHS010000001.1, read on the forward strand.
TGTCCTGGGCAATGCCACTGCGGATTATCAGAGCCGTCTTGCAGTGGGCGTTTTGGGTGGTATAGACCATACCTTTAACCTGTCTGGCAAGACAGTATCTTCTTCAGAAAAATGGGAAGGCGTGTTTATATTGGATATTGCTGATTTAGAAAATTTCGTCGGTGGACCAGTTATTGATTTTAATGGAGAGATGGAAGGACTCGTGGGAACACTGACGATAGATAATAACACCCGGTCGTTCGTTATTCCTGCCAATGCAGTTCGCGAATGCATGGAGCGAGTTATAAAGGGGTCGCTCGAAAAGCGTCCGAACTTTGGAGTATATTATCTGCCTATTACCAGGGCCTTGGCCTTGGGACAGGAGCTTTCTCGAGATCGTGGAGCGCTTGTCTATGCCCCTTCTGGGAAAACCGGACTTTCGGTGATTGAAGGTTCTCCGGCCGCTAAGACAGGATTGCTCTTCGGTGATATTATCGTTTCTGTGAATGGCGTAGAAATCAATCTGGATGTGCCGCTTCCGCAATTGCTCGTTCGTTTTAATACGGGGGATCAAATCGAACTTGTGATTATTCGTGCTGGAGAAGAAAAGAAGCTGGGCGTAGAATTATAAGAGTGATTTTTTTAGATCTTCCGCTTTTTGACGGGGGGTCTTTTTTTGTGTAGAATTAGGGAAAATATTGATATTTTTCATTATGCGTCAGAGCCAATTGTTTACAAAGACGAAAAAAGAAGCTCCCAAGGATGAGATGAGTCGGAATGCGCAGTTGCTTATTCGAGCTGGTTATGTCTATAAAGTCATGGCTGGAGTCTATGTATACACGCCCCTGGGTTTTCGGGTGCTTGAAAAGATTAAACATGTAGTGCGTGAAGAAATGAACGCTATTGGTGGCCAGGAATTGATTATGACCAATCTGCAGCGCAAAGATACCTGGGAAACAACGGGTCGCTGGAGCGATGAATCGGTAGATGTTTGGTTCAAGACACGACTACAAGATGGTACCGAACTTGGGCTAGCCTGGAGTCATGAAGAGGCTATTATGGAAATGATGCAGCAATTTATCGAAAGCTATCGCGACTTGCCCGTGAGCGTGTATCAGTTTCAAACTAAATTACGTAATGAACTTCGGGCCAAAAGTGGTATTTTACGCGGACGAGAATTTGTCATGAAGGATATGTATTCACTTCATGCGACACAAGAGGATATGGATCAATACTATGAAAGAGTTATTGAAGCGTATCATAAGATATATCATCGGTTGGGCATTGGCGATGAGACGTATATGACTTTTGCCAGTGGCGGAGCCTTTACCAAGTTTAGTCATGAATTTCAGACGATTTGTGATGCCGGTGAAGATACACTCTATGTCAATGCTGACCGGACGGTAGCGGTCAATGAAGAGGTGTTAGATGATGCAACACAACAACTGAGCATCGACAAAAAAACATTAGCACCAGTGATCAGTGCAGAAGTGGGGAATATTTTCAAATTTGGTACGGAAAAGAGTGACAAGATGCATATCATCTACAAAGATAGAGAAGGCAAACAACAACCGATTTATTTGGCATCGTACGGTATTGGTATCACTCGTGTGATGGGAGTAATTGTAGAAAAATTTGCCGATAACGCGGGGCTTGTCTGGCCGGAACCAGTGGCGCCGTTTCGTGTACATTTACTTTCTCTTGGAACTGATGAAAAAACTTCCGAAATATATGAGTTGCTTCAAGCAGCTGGAGTGGAGGTACTCTATGATGACCGCGATATATCAGCTGGTGGAAAATTCGCCGAGAGCGATTTGATTGGTATTCCGTACAGGGTTGTTATTGGTAAACGTTCAGTCGAGTCCGGAGTAGCCGAGGTAAAGAGGCGTTCAGGAGAAGAAATAGAAAATATTCCTTTTGATGATCTTGTGGCTTATTTCAAAAAATAATCATTTTGTCCGTATGAAACAAGTGAAAAAGGAGCGTATCATCATTTCGCTCGGGGGATCACTCTTGGTGCCGGAAGGTATCGATATTGATTTTATCGCCAAGTTTAAAAAATTTATTGTGGCGCATATCAAGAAGGGATACAGTTTCATTCTCGTGACTGGCGGGGGAAAAACAGCTCGGAAATACATCGAAGCCGCGAGTATTGTGACCAAGATTACCGATGAAGACAAGGACTGGTTAGGTATCCATGCAACTCGGATGAATGCACATCTGGTGCGTACGATGTTCCGAGAATATGCTCATCCGAGAATCAATACCAATCCGCACGATCTCGAAGATTTCTATTCTGCCCCCGAACCAATTTTGGTGGCTGCGGGCTGGCGACCTGGGCACTCGACCGATTTTGATGCGGTGTTGCTCGGGAAATATTTGAATGCCAAGCGCATCATCAATCTATCCAATATCGAGCGTGTCTACAATAAGGATCCTCATCAATATGCGGATGCCAAGCCATTTGATCATATGACATGGGGAGCTTTTCGTGAGCTCGTAGGTACAGAATGGAATCCAGGGATGAATACACCCTTTGACCCAATCGCTTCTCAGATGGCGGAGAAAGAGGATATGGAAGTCGCAGTACTTAATGGGGGCGACCTGAAAAATGTGACTAGCTATATCGCTGGGAGAAGATTCATCGGTACGGTGATCAAGAACTGAGTATGCCCGGTAGTGAGACTTCAACCAGGCGTTATTTGTTTTTTTGTGGGACTGAAAACGTGGTAAGAAAATATTATTTTTTTTTGAACTCCTTTGGTTTTTTTCAGAAAGCTGTTGAAGTTCTACTACCGGGTATGGGAGTGAAACGCATAGTACTTACATCGCCGCGAGGATTTTGCGCGGGAGTGGCCCGAGCTGTGAAAGCGGTCGAAGATGTGCTTCAGATATTTGGCGCACCGGTATATGTGAAACATGAAATCGTGCATAACAAGCACGTGGTTTTGGATTTGGAAAAGAAGGGGGCTATCACTATCGAAGATATAGCGACCGTTCCTGATGGTGCGGTGGTCGTGTTTTCAGCACATGGGTCTCCTCCGGAACATTATGCTGAGGCGAAGCGGAGGAATATCAGGGTTATCGATGCGACGTGTCCACTCGTGACCAAGGTACATCTCGAGGTTTTGCGCTTCTTTGAGGAGGGTTATGAAATTATCTATATCGGACATAAGGGGCATATTGAAGGTATCGGTGTATTGGCAGAAGCCAGGGGCCGGACAATTCCGGTAGTTGAAACCATCGAAGATGTCAGGGCTCTTGATATGGGTAGCCCCGAGAAGCTGGTCTATCTGACGCAAACGACGCTCTCTATCGATGATACGGAAGCGACGATACGAGCACTGCGAGAGAAATATCCTCAGATCATTGCTCCGCCGCTCTCTGATATCTGCTTTGCCACGACGAACCGTCAAGAGGCAGTGAAGGAGCTGGCAAAAATAGTCGATCTCGTCCTCATTCTCGGGTCCAAGACTTCTTCTAATTCTACGCGTCTCATGGAAACAGCTCGGGCGGAAGGGACGGTAGCGTATCTCATAGATGATGTTTCAGAGATAGAACCAGAGTGGCTCACGACTGTCGAGACAGTTGGTGTGAGTGCTGGGGCGAGCGCTCCCGAAAACGTCGTGCAAGCAGTCGTCCAATATTTCGAAAAACAAGGGACGGCGACAGAAGATTTTATTGTGAAGCCGGAAAATATGAAATTTGCTGAGCCTCTTGAACTCATGCATCTTCGAAGGTTCTGAATTGACTGTTTGCATGAAGCTGCTATACTGCAGCATCGTTCTTTTTACAATATTTTTTTGTTTCATAACCCGTAGTACTCAACCACAAAAGGAGAGGAATCATGGCGGACCAAAGCCAGTATGCGAAGCTTGGAGTAGATGCAATGAAGGGATCTGTTCGGAAGGTATTCGGACAGCTGGTGGATAACGATTTTCGGGGGGCGTTTGTCAATATCGTGCGTGATCCGGAACAGCCAGGAGAGGTGTTCACTGGTCACATGGATGGCGATGGAAGCAAGTTTATCCAGCGCGTTCTCATGTATCGTGAGTCTGGCGGTTTTGATGCGACCATCTTTCGCGGAGCAGCAGATGACGCTCTTTCTATGAACACAGGGGATATCGCGGCAGCTGGGTTTACATCTGGCGTACTGACCGTGACAGATATTCTCAATGTGAACGGATTCAATATCCCGAAGCAAATCATCATGGAACAGATTGGCGGCCGACTTGCGGAGCTCATGAATCTGTATCGCCAGTATGGTTTCAAGATCTATTTCCTCGGTGGCGAGACGGCTGATCTACCACACCAGGTCCAGACGGTCGCGTTTGATGTTAATGTGCATGCCCGGGCTAAGGAAGAAGATCTCATACTCGGGAATGTGCAACCAGGTGATTGTATCTGGGGGTTTGCGAGTGATGGACAGGCTGTCTGGGAAGACGAGCCGAACTCGGGTATCATGTCCAATGGCCTGACATTGGCTCGGATGTGCCTCATGCATGATCGGTATACTGACAAGTATCCTGATCTGGTACGTGCTGGCACGGAGTATTCCGGTTATTATAACTCCGATGAGACGCCACGTATATTGGAGGGCCGGTCAGTTGGTCAAGCGCTTACCTCGCCGACGAGACAGTGGGCTATTCTCATCAAGATCTTGATCGATGAATTGAAGAAGCAGGGTAGTCTCCATCTACTCCATGGGATTACCATGAACACTGGCGGTGGCGCGACCAAGGTGCTGCATCTCGGGAAAGGCGGGATTTTGTATCGGAAAACCATGCCCCGTCCCTCGATGATTTTCGAGATGGTGGCACATGGGTCACAAGAAAAGTGGCGTGAGGGCTGGCGTGAGATGTATCAGAACTTCAACTGTGGTGTCGGCATTGACGTCATTGGCGATCCTAGACTTGAGACATTTCTTGCATGGGTAGCACAAGAGACGCATGTGCCACTTTATCAGCTCGGGGTGTGTTTTACGAATCATTTCGAACAGGGCAATAGCGTGGAGCTGCATACTTCGTTTGGTATTTTCGGTTACTCGTAACCCGTTCATTTCTGGTGACTTGTGCGGCATTGTCGTTCTCATACGATGGTGCCGCTTTCTTTTTGTTTTGATGATATACTTACCCTATATTTTTTTGTGTTGATTTTTATGAACATTGCGGTACAAGCAAGCGATCTCGATCATGCACGCATCGATGGAACGAGGGTGTATGTGAAAGAACTTTTGAAGCGCTTTGGGATACTCGCTCCTGATACTGATTTTTTGCTCTATCACAAAAATACCTTCAACCCCGCATTGGCTCCGCCGGCACTTCCGAACTATGAAGAGCGCAGCCGGTTGTTTCCCTGGGCCTGGATGCAGACCAGGTTTGCTTGGGAAATGTTTTGTGAGAAACCAGACAAGCTATTCCTGCCTATTCAGGCGGCGCCGATATTTCTGCCTCACGGGACGGAAGTCATAGCGACGATACACGACTTGGCTTTCAAGCGGTATCCCGAGACGTTTCCAAAAACTGATCTCTGGAAGCTTAATTTCATGCTCGAAACGGCTGTCCGGCGTGCAGACAAATTGATCGCGGTATCTGAATCGACCAAGCATGATTTGCTGGAGTTTTTCCCAGGGCTTTCTTCAGAGAAAATACGCGTCATTCATCACGGTTTTGACGGAGATTTTTTTGGTACGAAACTTTCTTTCAAAGAGATTGCTGAAAAACTGGAAAATTATAAGCTAACAACTAAAAGCTATTACTTGTATGTCGGGGCGCTCCAGCCGAGGAAAAACCTTATCCGTCTCATCGAAGCGTTTGATATCGCCAAACAGCATTTCCCCGAGATCAAGTTGGTATTAGCGGGGGAGCCAGCATGGTTGGCGAGTGGTATTCTCGAGACGAGAGAAAAGAGTCAGTATAAAGAGGATATTGTCTTGATCGGTCGAGTGACGTTTGAGGAACTGAGAGCTCTCTATCAGGGAGCGAGGGCATTTGTTTTTCCATCGCTTTATGAAGGATTTGGCCTGCCGGTTCTCGAAGCGTTCGCATCGGGTATATCGGTATTGACGGCCAGTAATTCGAGTTTAGAGGAAGTGGCTGGTAAAGCGGCACTCTATTGTCACGCCGAGAGCGTAACTGATATAGCAGAGAAATTGGAACGTTTGTGGGATGATGAAGCATTGCGCCAAGAGCTCGTGAGGAGGGGAAGAGACCGATTACAGAGCTTTTCATGGGACAAGTGTGCCAAAGAGACCCTCGAGTATATTCAGGCCTAAAGAGCTAGTCTTGCATGAATGTTGTTTTTGTGTCAGAATACCAAGTGCTGAAATGTTGGATTTTGTGACCATGGGTCATACCCTGAGAGAGTAGTCAAAGGGTTTTTATTTTTGTAGGCACAGTACCGAGGTATATTTTTCTGAGTCTTTTTCATTTTTTCCTCTCGTGGCAGTCTTCGAACATGTCTGACTCGTTCTATCGAACGGGGAGCTGTCCACTCTAAGAGTCGAAGCGACTCCGAGTGTCGCGCTCGACCGTTACCGAATCACTCATCACACATGTTACCGCTTGCTGCCAAAGAAGAAAAAACGAAAAAGACCAGAAAAAGAAATTTGAAAGCAAAAGCATAATCGGATTTACATAAAGAATATATCATGGCGAAGGATAATGTAGTATTGCGGTTTGATAACGTATCGTTTGAATACGGTCACAGGAAGCCAATCCTCGAAGAGGTGAGCTTTAGTATCCGCAGTGGATCAAAATTCACGCTCATGGGACAGAATGGAGCCGGTAAGAGCTCTCTTTTCAAGCTGATCACAGGGGAGAACGTGCCGCAGATTGGACGTATCTCAGTCGATTCTGGTGCGAACGTCGCGATTGCTAGGCAGGTTATCCCGAGGGAAGACCTTGGTCTGACGGTGAAGGATTTTTTTGCGAAGCATTTCCATGGCAAAGACTGGGAGCTCGCTGGAGCTATCAAGGACGTGCTCGAGATAGTCAATATGTCGATGCCACCGCTTGATCAGATTATCAATAGATTTTCTGGTGGTCAGCAAGCCCGGCTACTGCTTGCGTCCGCACTCATTCAAGACCCAGATATTCTCCTCCTTGATGAACCGACCAATAATCTCGATTACAATGGCATCGTGCACTTGACGCAGTTTCTCATCGAATACGACAAGACGTGCATTGTCATTTCTCATGATGCTGAGTTCTTGAACGCCTTTACGCACGGCGTCCTGTATCTCGATGTCTTTACGCACAAGATCGAGCAGTACGCTGGTGACTACTATACAGTGGTAGCCGAGATCAAGCGTCGTATTGAAAAAGAGCAGAGCGAGAACGTGCGTCTCGAACGCACTATTCAGGAGAAGAAAGACCAGGCCAACGTGTTTGCCAACAAGGGTGGCAAGTTGCGTGCGGTTGCCAAACGTATGCGTACTCTCGCAGAAGAGCTCGAAGACAATAAAGTTGAGCTGCGTCAGGAAGATAAGACGTTGTCAGAATTTGAGATCAAATGCGAAGATATTGTCGGTACGGTAGTAGAGATTAAGACGGTTTCTATACTGACGCCGATGGGGCCGGCTGTGAAGCGGGTCGATTTGTCGCTCAAGCGTAATACACATCTACTCGTTTCCGGTCCAAATGGTATCGGCAAGAGTACATTTCTCGAGGCATTGGCTGCGGCAGATCCAGAGCGCGTGGCCATTGTTCCGGGCGTGAAGGTAGGGTACTATCGTCAGGATTTTTCGACACTTGATTTCACAAAAACGGTGGGCGAGACGCTTTTGGGAGTGACTGAAGACAAAAGTATGGAAACGGTGTATCGCGTAGCCGCGAAATTTCTTCTTCCCTCTGAGCTCGTTCAGAATAAGGTGGAGAGTCTTTCGGAGGGGCAGAAGGGACTTCTCATGTTTGCGTATCTCTATCTGGAGAAGCCGGATTTGCTCATCCTCGATGAGCCCACCAATCATATCAACTTCCGTCATATCCCGGTCATTGCTCAGGCGCTCGATGCTTACAAAGGGACGATGATTTTCGTTTCGCACGTTCCAGACTTTGTCGCGGAAATCAGAATCGATGAAGTGCTCGATCTCGAATCGCTCGCATAAATCTGAAGAAAGAAAAAACTTTTATTTTCATTCTTCTCCTCCAAAGAAAATTTGCCAGAAAAGATATCCCACGGCGAGAAAGCCGAGGATGATAGGAGGTATAGTGATAAGCGGGAATTTGTAAAGTGAAAGCCCGAGGATGCCGATAGCCCAGAGAATTCCCATCCACATGATGGGATTTTTTTTATTGTCGGGCAGAGTAAAATGGATATCGAGATAGCGACCGAGGAGCGTCAAAGCAAAACAGCCAAGCGTGAGGAAAAAGAAAAATTTTGTCAGACTAAAGTGCACGGTGACAAATGTTGGTAGAAGTGTTTCGAGAGTGAAGAGTCCTATGAATCCGATGAATCCCAAGAGAAGAGCTTCTGCGCCGAGTGCATAGCAGACAGAGAGCGAACCATTTTTCTTGAAATGCTCAAGATGTTTCATGATGTATCGATCGAAAAAATGCATAGGAGAGATCTATTATGAGGAGATGCCAAAGCGGGAGAAGAGCCGTTGTTTAATTTGCGCGAGGAGCGTGAACATGTTTTGATCGTTTCTCAGGGTATCGAGAGAGACAGTGAGGGTGTTTATATCGATATCGGTATCGTTACCCGCAAGGTGGATTTCAAAATCATTGCCAAAGCCTGGGGCAAGCATGTCTATAGGAGCAGAGCATGAGAATGTCCGGCCCGAAAAAGACGGGGTGAGGTCGCACTTTGCTTGGATTTCGCTCTGCAGACTGGAGACGGTGATAGGAGTTTGTTTACTGAGAAGGAAATCTCGGTATGTCGGACTTTCGATAGGACGTTTAAATCCTTGATCAACGAGATAATAGGTGCGAGTGTCCTGATCGAGGAGGAGTGTACCGTCAGGATGGACCGCTCCGAGGAGAAATATTCTCCCGCGTTTGTAGATACCGATCTCTTCTTCATTGCCAGCGATGACATCCTCAAAATGATATCCGAGTGCGACAAAAATATCAGCACTTCCGATGGGTCGCATTTCAGTATTGCTCACGATGACGTAAATACCATCAGCAAATGACACTAGTGACCCGACGCGAAATCCGATCCACTGTTCTGAGACGGGGTATTGTTTTAGTAAGTCCTCGGTAGCCGGAAGAGCAAATGATTCTGGATAAGCGGAGAGATAGGCTTGCTCACTGACAAATGGATAGAGAGTGTTGTCACGAAGCGCGTAGTAGGTGGTATCGATATGATAGAGGGATTTTCTGGCGAAATTACTGATGGCCGGACCCGTGGGTAGGAAAAAGCTTCGAAGAGAGAAATCGAGAGTCTCGGGAAGCGCGGATTTATTTTCGAGAGTCGCCCGGATATGTACCCCGGAAAAGCTGCCGACAGCAGCAGTATTGGCGATGAATACGCCCCCAGCCTCGACCTTCCCGTTGGTGCGGATGACGCCTGTTTCAGAACGCGGCGCGAGGATATTATTTTTGCTTGAGCTGGGAGTTTTGAAATTGAATGAAAATATAAGAGTGGGGAAAAGAGTACGTGAGATAAAGAGAACGGCGATGAGAATGACGAAACCGTAGAGTACGCCACGAAAAATACGGTATCGTTTTTGCCATCTGGGTTCGACCGCGATGATAGGCTCGGTGAAAAATTTCATACGTTAGTATATCTGGAAGAGCGTATTGTGAGTTTCGGTGATGGTTTTTTCTGGTAGACGAAGCGATGCTCCGCTTGAGAGCGAGAGGCTTTCAAATTGTTCGAGAGAAAATGTGATGGATTTTTTGAAAGCGAGACGGTCACCGAATGTGGCTACGTAGCGAGGAAGACTTTCTTCGGGAGCGAGGAGGTAGACATGATCGAAGTGAGATGTATCGAGATCTTTAAGATTTTCGGGATTGAAAAAATAGACGGTATGTTTACCAAACAAGAATTGTGTCGGACCAGAGAGCATCGAAAATCCGCTACCGGTCGCGAATCGATCCACGAGAATCAGGTCGTTATCGGTGAAGTTGTGGCTAAACACCTCGGTTTGTTCTTGGAGTCCCCGATTTTCGGCGAAAAAAAGACTGGAGCTCCAGGCTGGATACTGCAAGAGGAAGAGGCTTGTGAAAATAATACTGACAAAGAAAAGGCGTTTGCCCTGTGGATTATCGAGAGGAAGAGACTTCTCCTTCGAGAAGAGGAGACCAAGACCAATCACCGCCGAAAACAGAAGTGTAGGGAAAAGAGAGAAGAGGTACCGGCGGAGCATCCACGGGTAATCAGGAGTGATATTGGGTGAGAAGAGATAGATGAATGTAGGGAGGGCGATGAAAGCCGGCAGAAGCAGTATAAAGCGGCGTTCTTTGAAAAACACTAAAATGCCGAAAAACCCAATGATGAAGAGAGCCAGAAGTCCATAGAAAAACAGTACAGAACCGATAGGGAGTGATCCGTTTCCTGCGACCAGGGCGGCGCCCGAAGAGATAGGGTCGTTTCCGAATCCGCCGAGGAATTTGTAGAGTGCTTTGCCGATCATTTTGTAATAGGGGAGATTGATGAAAAAATCACGCAGAAAAATAAAGGCGAAAATAGCTAGAGGAAGAATGACGCTTTTGAGAAAATACGTTTTCCAAATAGTCCTCGTGTGCTGGCTGAAGAACATACTGATGAGGGTGAGCCCGAGAAAAGCGAATCCTTCGATACGGGTAAAGGCGAAAAGTCCAACCGAAAGGAGAGTGCCCGCGTAAAAGAGGAATTTTCCTTCGCGGAGGAAGAGGACGAGATTGAATAGAAGAAAAACGAAAAGAAAAACGGCGAGATTTTCCGTGAGCGTCATTTTTGCGAACCAGATGGGAAGGAAGGAGGTAGCAACGAGTATTAGTCCAGCAGTAGCATAGAAGGGACGAGAGAAGAGGCGGAGCAGACTGTAGAAGGTGAGAAGAAAGAGAAAGAGGAGAATAGTATTGCTGATTGCAAAGCCGTATATACCAAAAAGAGTGACAAAGCTTGCTGTCCATGAGGTATATCCGAGTGGAAACTGCGTGATGAGTCCGCCGTCTGCAGTGTAGGCAAAGCCGGGGAAATTAAGAGCTGTGCCCTCTCCATATATTTTGAAAAAGGCATCACTGGCCGGAGTCGAAAAGACGAGTCCTCCTGTTTGGGCGAGACGGATAGCAGCTTCACTGATAGCGCCCTGATCTCTACCGGAAAAAATGGTTGGTTCGGAGATGTATCCTATGAGTGCCGCGTAAAAAAGCGTGACAAAGAATACGATACGTAGATCAATGGGAGACCGAGAAAGAAGTTTCCATGTGATAAAGACACCTATTCCTCCTGTGAGAATGGCACCAATCAAGATAAAAGGAAAGATGAAGAGATTGCTTATGGCGAGCGAGAGAGAGAACCATCCAAAAACAACAAAACACAATCCGAAAAGAGCCAGGAAAGGGGTAGTTTTTTCTGCGGGTTTTGATGATTCCATAGTGGATTCATTATACCTCGAAATGAGGTTTTTTTTCAATTTGCCAAGCCTATCGAATGCATCTACAATAAAAAGAGTAGTTGTTTTTTCTTTTGGAATGAATAGATTTTTCCTTTTTTGGTATTATACGACGGGGGTGCGTGATGCGTTTTTTCTTTTCTGGAATTATGTGCGCTACGTGCCGTACCGTTTGCATACGGGAGGGTTGGTTATGACCCTGTTTTCTCCATGGAAACGGGATGTGACCTATCACACGTGGCGAGGTTTCCACCCGCTCAAATCATTGAATGTATTTTTTGAAAATAGTATTTCTCGGATTTTGGGAGCATTGGTCCGTTTGGTCATCATTCTTTTTGCTGTATGCGTGTGGTCTGTCGTATTTTTGGTGGGAGTGTTTCTTTTGACACTCTATATAGGAGCGCCATTCTTGATTATATTTGGGCTTCTCTCCTCGGCTATTGACCCGGCAATCGGGATGGTGGTGCTAGTCTCTGGTATTGTTGGATTCATCATGGCGTTTTCTGGTTATATGCTTCGCCAGAGACATGACCCGTTGACATTTGATATAGCAGAGCTTCGTAAAAAGTGGTGGTTTCATCGTGTATTGGGTCGACTGGGTTTGAAAAAAGATAGTCTTGATGCAGAAGCACTTGCGGATACAAATCGATTTCTAGAATATCTCGCGCCACTTGGTGTCGACCGCTCTCTTTTCGAGCGTATTGTGACCATAGAAAAGGAGAAGATTGATCGCCATGACCTCGAGCGCCGTTTTTGGTTATGGGAGAATCTGCACAAAATACGACCCATCGGTGAGGATTGGCATTTTGCGTACACGCCACATCTGGATGCATATTGTCTCGATCTTTCGAGACATGATCCGACTGAATATGCTGATGCTCTTCTTGTTGGGCGGCAAGCAGAAATGAAAGTAGCCCGGGTCGTTCTGGAGCGCCCGACACAGAACAGTATGCTTTTGGTAGGAGATCCTGGTATCGGCAAGAAAACATTCGTGCATCATTTGGCCCGAGGTATTCGAGAGAATGAGTACAGCGGATCATCACTCGAAAGTGTCCGGATGCTATTATTTGACATCGGTCGGGTAGTGAGTGACGCAATGAATGCTGGTGAAGATATCGACAACGCCATCCGTCTTTGTCTGGGTGAGGCTGCTTATGCTGGTAATGTGATATTAGTGATAGAGGATTTGGACTTTTTTATTGGGGGCGATTCATCACGACATAACCTCGCACCAGTTTTGAGTAGTTTCATGAGTCTCCCGACATTTCGTATTATTGGTACAGCTGCGACTGAACGGTATCATGCTTTAGCGAAGTCGGACGAGCAGGTACTTAAGTCATTAGAAGTCATCTATCTTCGTGAAACCGACGCACTCGAAACCTTTGAAGTGCTTTCCCGATATTTTGAAAAAGTCGAGAAAAAGCAAGTAATTTTCACAGGTAAGGGTATCGAGAGTATTATCGAGTCGGCTGAGCGGTACAACTGGGAGTGGCCTTTTCCTGAGCGTGCCATTGACCTCGCCCAGGAGACGCTTGTGTATTGGCAAGGCACAGATGAGTCATTTATTACACCCGCCACTGTTGATGCTTTTATCACCTTGAAAACGGGTATACCAACAGGGGCCATCAGCGAGGATGAAAAGGACAAACTACTCAGGCTCGAAGAATGTCTGCATGAGCGAGTTATTGGGCAGAATGAAGCGGTGAAGCAGGTAGCAGAGGCAATGCGCAAAGCACGAGCAGGTTTCGGCAACAAGAAGCGGCCGCTTGGAAGTTTTATTTTTATGGGGCCGTCCGGTGTTGGTAAAACAGAGGCCGCCAAGGCATTCGCGGGGGGCTATTTCGGTAGGGAAGAAAAAATGATTCGGCTCGATATGAGCGAATATCAGACCCCGGAATCGATAGCGCGTATGATCGGTTCGCGTGATATCGGGACACATGGCCAGCTCACCCAGGCTGCCAAAGATCACCCTTTTTCAATCTTACTCTTGGATGAAATCGAAAAGGCATATTCCAATGTGCTTGATTTGTTTCTCCAGATACTCGATGAGGGATACGTGACGGATGCATTTGGTGAAAAAGTGAATTTCCGCAATATGGTCATCATCGCAACCTCTAATGCTGGTGCTCCACTCATCAAAGAACTCGTTTCGGAGGGTGCTCCGATGGAAACTATCCGTACCCAAGTACTCGATGAAGTTGTAAAGAAAAATCTTTTTCGTTTGGAATTTCTTGGTCGTTTCGATGGTATTATTTTTTTCGAACCACTTCAGCATGAAGAGCTTATACAAGTGACGCGTCTCAAGTTATATAGTCTCGCGACGCGATTGAAGAAAGAGAAGAATATCACTATCGAATTTTCCGATACTGTTGTAGAGAACATCGTAGAAAAAGGATTCGAGCCAGAATTTGGTATGCGTTCTATCAACCGCTATATCGAAAATACCATTGAAGATGTCGTAGTAAAAAAAATTATTGGAGGAGAAGTTGTCCCTGGTGGATTTCTTTCAGTTTCTGAAAATGATGTGTAATATATGAAAATACTTATTGTCGCTCCCACCCCGTTTTTTTCTGATCGCGGAACGCATATTCGCATCCTCGAAGAGGCTTTGGCTCTCGAAAAGCGTGGCCATGAGATCAAAATTGCTACCTATCACATCGGTTCTGATCTGCCGGAATTTCTGGGGACCAAGATCGATGTCCGTCGTATCAGGCGACTCCTTTTTTGGTACAAGAAATTGGAGGCGGGTCCAGATTGGCAGAAAATCGTTCTCGATCTGCTCCTTACGAAGAAAACATTCTTTCTCGCAAGAACATGGAGACCCGACGTTATTCATGGACATTTACATGAGGGCGCACTCATCGGCTGGATCGTCCAAAAGGCTATTTTTTGGCACAAGACCAAGCTGGTAGTTGATTTTCATGGGAGTCTGACCAAGGAAATGGTATCACATGCTTATCTCCGCGTGACGGGACTATACAAAGTGTTTCAATATATTGAGCGTTTCATCGATAACCTGGGTGATAGGGCGGTCGCGAGTTCATGGGACAATACCATAGAGATCAATCGCATCCGTACCAAGAATCCCGCGGTGCCGATTCTCGATGGTACGCGTCTGGCGATGTTTGATGGTCTCGCGGATAAAGAATCTCTTCGCGCGAAGTATCACGTACCGGCAGATAAAATTATAGTTAGCTATACAGGTGCGCTTATTCCCAACAAAGGCATCCGTCTCCTTTTCGATGCGATACCGCTTGTTTGCAAGAAATTTCCGACTGTCCATTTCGTTGTCGCTGGATTTCCTCTCGATCAGATAGGTGAGTATCTGAGGCGAGAAAGTTTTACGGCACACGTGACTCTTGTGAGTCCTCTTCCGTATTTTGCCTTACCAGAGATTCTCAAGCTGAGCGATATCGGTGTCGATCCTAAAGAGGCGACGACGAGTCAGGCGAGTGGCAAAACACTCCAGTATATGGGAGCAGGACTGCCGATTGCCTGTTTTGATACACTGAACAATCGTGAATATATGGCTGATGGCGGAGCGTATGCACTTGCGTCGACAGCCGAAAGTCTTGCGGCGGTAATAGAGCGACTAGTCGAGAGCCCATGGCTCCGTCAGAAAAAAGGAGCTGTGAATAAGGAACGAGCAGAGAGGTTTAGTTGGGAAAAATCAGCGGCAGCATTAGAAACTATATACCAAGAGGTATGCCCGGTAGGAGAACTTCGAAAATAATAAGTCTTTGATGGTATAGTGTTGTTGATAAAGAGAAAACATGTTTTTGATTAAAGGTATAATTGAGATAATAACTTCGTGTTCGAAGTATCATTACCGAGTATGAAATTATTATTGATAAAAATTGGGAAGGCTTGGCATACGCTCCGTCGTGAGGGGATACTGCGCGGTGGCCGGCGTATCCTGACAGCGGCCTCTGCGATGTTTCGACGTGTGAAGCCGGGTGATATCTTGTTTATTACGGGCGGTGTAGGGGACAGTGCGCGGTATCGGACAGAGTATGTCGGCGAAGAGCTCGAGAGACACGGGTTTAAAGTTGCGTCGACCGTGCAGGATAATCCATTCTTGTCATCATACGCTGATCAATTTTCTGTTTTTATTTTTCATCGTGTTCTCTATACCCCGAGTGTGGCCAAGCTCATTGGACGAATCAAAGATCTCGGCAAAGAGATTATTTTTGAGACCGATGATTTGGTCTATGATCCCGAGTTCCTCGTTCATATGGATTATTTCAATCAGATGAACGCGCTCGAACGCAAGCTCTACGAACACGGTGTTGGCGGCGAGATCCTCGCTGATCCCTCTGTGCGGGTCTGTACGACATCGACGACGTATCTCGCAGAGAGACTGAGAGAAAGAGGGAAACGGGTGTTTATCGTCAAAAACAAAGTGTCAGAGGAGGACATCGCGAATGCCGAAGCGATTCTGAGGGACGTACAGAAAGATCCTGCTCTGGTCCGGATAGGCTACCTTTCTGGCACGCCGAGTCACAACAAAGACTTCGCGACGATTACGGAGGCCCTCGTGGTACTGCTTGGGAAATATCCACAGATGCGCCTCGTGCTCGTTGGTCCGCTCGATGCAGAGGATGCACTCAGTGCATTTGAGAGTCAGATCACGCGCGTGCCGTTTGCTCCACGCAAAGAGTATTTCGGTACCGTAGCGGCACTCGATATTACTCTTGCGCCGCTCGAAATTGGCAATCCTTTTTGTGAATCGAAATCCGAGCTCAAATGGTTCGAAGCAGGCCTGGTGGCAGTACCGACCGTCGCTAGTGCCACGGGTACTTTCAAAGAGGCTATCACGGATGGTGTCGACGGGTATGTCGCGAGCACGACCGAAGAATGGGTAGAAAAACTCAGCAAGATTATCGAAAATGCGAATTTTCGGAAACAGATGGGAGACCGGGCAAGAGAGGTGGTTTTGGCGAAATACACCACAACCAGCGTGAAGTATAATGAATATTGTGAATATTTAAGAAGTAAGCTGAAGTAAACTGTATGAAAATTCTCATTACGGGTGGAGCGGGATTTATCGGGAGTGCGACAGCAAAGAAGTTAATCGATCGCGGAGATGAGGTGGTGATCATTGATAATTTCAATGACTACTATGATCCGCAATTGAAGCATGATCGCATAACCAAGTTTCTCAAGGGATACAAGCATAGTCCTGCTCGTAAGAATGGGTTCAAGCTGTATAAAGGCGATATCCGTGATCAGAAATTCATCGAACGAGTATTTAAGAAGGAGCAGCCTGAGAAGGTTTTGCATCTGGCCGCGATGGCTGGTGTACGCAATTCTCTTCTTGACCCGCGTTTGTATGCTGATGTGAACGTGATGGGGTTTATCAATATGCTCGAGGCAGCTGTGCGTCACCAAGTGAAGAACTTTGTATATGCGTCTTCTTCTTCGGTATATGGCAACAATACCAAGGTGCCGTTTGCTGAGACTGATCCCGTCGATACACCTATTTCACCGTATGCTGCTACCAAGAAAGCCAATGAACTTATCGCACATACCTATAGTCATATTTATACACTACCGACCACGGGACTCAGATTTTTCACGGTCTACGGCCCGTGGGGTCGTCCAGATATGGCACTCTATAAATTTGTGACGAGTATTTTCGCTGGTGAGACAATCGATGTATACAATCATGGCAAGATGTCACGTAATTTCACGTATGTCGATGATATCGTTTCTGGTATTCTCGTGGCTCTCGATACACTCCAGCCGTACGCGGTGATGAATATCGGTGGAGACAAAGAAGAAACCCTTCTCCGCTTCATCGAAGTGATCGAGGAAAATGTCGGGAAAAAAGCCAAGAAGCGTCTGCTTCCCATACAGCCGGGAGATGTGCCGTCGACGGTTGCTGATATCAGGAAACTCCGCAAGCTCGGATGGAAGCCGACGACACGTATCGAACAGGGTATCAAGAATTTCGTTTTGTGGTACCGCGAGTATTACCAAGCATGATGCTCGGGAAATTACTACTATGGTTGGTGTTTCTTTCCGTGTTACTCGCAGGCGTTTTCGTATGGAAAAATTCAGAGCTACCGTGTCGACAACCGATCGAGTATTCCATCGGTCAGTTGGATGCGAGTTTCGGTATTTCTCGCGAGGCGTTTTTGCGAGATATCGTCCAGGCCGAAGCTGTGTGGGAAACAGTATGGGGACGCAATCTCTTTCAGTACGTTCCAGAGGCACCGCTTGTCGTGAATCTCATATACGATGATCGTCAGCAGCAGACAGTCGAGGGACAAGCTCTCGATCAGACGAGAAAAAAAGCGGAAAGTATACAAGAAAAACTTTCCACAGAACAAGAGCGAGTCATGACAACGTACGAAAAGCGATCGACTGAATATGAAAAAGCGCTGAGCACCTTTAAATCACGTTTGGCAGAATACAACAAGTCCGTAACAGATTGGAATAAGAAAGGCGGAGCTTCACCGGAAGAATATAATCGTTTGCAGAGTGAAATGAAAAGTCTCTCTGCTTTGCAAGGCGATCTGGAGTCTAGGCGTGTTCTCGTCAATACACTCGCAGAACAAGTGAACAAATTTTCCAAACAGCAGATAGAGGTAGTAGAGAAGTACAATGATCAGGTGAAGGAATACTCGAATCGTTACGGGGAGGGTGGTGAGTCGTTTGATCAGGGAGAATATACAGATTCTGCTATTAATATCTATCAGTTTGATGATGAGCCGCATTTGCGTCTCGTTTTGGCCCATGAACTCGGGCATGCGCTCGGGATAGGCCATATCGACAACCCAGCCTCGATTATGTATTATTTCATGGAAAGACAGGATTCAGTCGGGCTCGTACCCACAGCCGAGGACAAGGCAGCGCTTACCGCAGTGTGTTCCCAGAGCGTATGGGGTGGGGTAGTGGCCAAACTCCAGATTTTATTCGAGAGATAGGGTGATGAGAAAAAGTATGAAAATCGCGTTGGTGCATGATTATCTGGTGCAATACGGTGGAGCAGAGCGGGTGCTCGAGGCTTTTACCGAGCTTTTTCCCTATGCACCGATTTACACGCTCATCTATGACAAAGAGGCGATGCACGGCGTATTCGAGGACAAGCGGATCTATACGTCCTTTATTCAGAAGCTACCTTTCTCTCGCAAGCGCCATCGTTTTTTCCCGCCGCTCATGCCGCTGGCTATCGAGCAGTTCGATTTCACTAAATACGACATTGTGCTTTCTGATTCATCGAGCTATGCCAAGGGTATCATCACGCGTCCCGAGACACTCCATAT
>CAYVHS010000001.1:30202-134420 GCA_964451495.1 uncultured Bdellovibrionales bacterium
GGGATGATTGCCAGAAATACACCCAGGATTTTGGGTTTCCCTGGATGATCAAACGACTAGTACCGTTTTTCATGAGCCCGATACGACTTTGGGACAAGGCGAGTGCTGATCGTGTCGATTGCTTTCTCTCTAATTCTCAATTCGTCGCTAAACGTATCAAGAAGTATTATCGTAAAGACGCCACCGTTATCCATCCGCCGGTGAAGGTTGATAATTTTTTCATCACCCCAAAAGAAGGTCGTAAGGAGTATTTCCTCATGGTCGGTCGGTTGATTGCCTACAAGCGGCATGATATTGCTATCGAAGCGTTTAATCGCCTCAAGCTTCCGCTCAAGATTATCGGTCGCGGACCAGCTTTCGAGCGTCTAAAGAAAATCGCTGGGCCGACCATCGAATTTCTCGGGCGCGTCCCCGAGCAAGATCTACCGAAATACTATGCTGAGTGCCGAGGCTTTGTGTTTCCACAAGAGGAAGATTTTGGTATTGTGGCTATCGAGGCGATGGCATCAGGCCGCCCGCTTATCGCGTACCGAGGCGGCGATATCGTCGAGCATATGGAAGACGGCAAGACAGGAGTGTTTTTCGATGAACAAACACCGGAAGCTATCGTAGAAGCTGTGCGCTCGTTTGATGAAAGTCGCTATGATCCACACTATATCAGAAACAAAGCTTTGCGTTTTGACAAAGAACAATTTAAGGCTACAATGAAGGACTATATAGAAAGCGCTCTCAAAGAGCATTTGAAAAAGAGAGTATAGGTCATGTAAAGGTCAGGACACAAATCCGCTCATGAGCGGCTAAACAAAAACACAAATCGTAGATTTTGAAAGTTGAACAGTGCGTTTTTGTTTGGAGTTTGTGTTTTTTTGCGCTTTAACGATATTTTTATGGAACTGAGGGAATACGCCATTATTTTCATGAAGAACATCAAAATCTTCTGGTTTTTTGTGCTCTTATGCCTGTTTTTGTCGTTTGCTTGGCAACGAAATCAGACGGAGGTATATGATGTGACACTTCTCCTCAATATCGGTAGGTCGGGAGTCCAGAACACGGGGGACTATACTTATGATAGTTTTTATCGCTTGCAGGCAGACGAGCGGTTCGCTGATACCGTGGTCAGATGGCTGGGGTCGCCACGTATTGTAGAAGATATTTATGCGGACGCAGGATTGGATATGCACAGTATCAGTATGCGAGGCGTCAACCATGCCTTTATCGCCAAGCGTCTTTCTTCTCAGGTCATCGAGGTTTCATTCGTCAGTCGCACGACAGGGACAGGCTCGGGTATCGCGCGCTCTCTTACCAAAGTCCTCAATCGTTATACCGAGAGCCTCAACCGGGGAGAGCAAGAGCCGAGTTGGTTTGTCGTGATTGGGAGCGATCCGGTCATAGGTGATGGACGTACCCCACTTTCTTTTGCTTTGACTATCGGGCTGGTGGTCGGTATATTTGTGGGGTTTTGGGGGGTCTATGTCAGGCATTACTTTCGACCTATGAAAAACAGTCAGTAGTAAACAAAAAAAGCAGGGCAATGAGTATAATGGTTAATCGTTGATTGTTTACTGATACTTATGCGGATTGGAATCGACATACGATGTCTCGCGGACGGCAAACGCACAGGAGTAGAGGAATATGTTTTTGCGCTTCTTGTAGAGCTTTTCGAGCAGGATACGGACAATCAGTATATCTTGTTTTTCAATGCCTGGGGAGGCAAGGTCCCTGATTTCGGTTGGGCGACTCAATATCGAAACGTCACGCTTCGGGTATTCCGTTTCCCCAACAAGCTTCTCAATCTTGCGCTCTGGTATCTCCGCTTTCCCAAGCTCGATCAGCTCATCGGTGGGGTGGATATTTTCTTCCTGCCCAATCTCAATTTTGTCGCCGTGTCAGACAAAACTCGGCTCATTGTGACCGCACACGATCTCTCTTTTGAATTGTTCCCAGAAACATTTTCGTGGAAGCAGCGGGCGTGGCATTACTTCGTCAATTTCCGTCAACTGGTTCGTCGGGCTGATAGGGTGATAGCCGTATCGTGGTCGACCAAAAATGATCTCATGGCCCAGTATCGTATATCGGGAGAAAAAATAACTGTGATACATAGCGGTGTCGGTCCGCAGTTTCGAGTGATGAGTCGCAACGATGCGGGACTTGTGGCCGTGAAAGAGAAATATGCTTTGCCGTATAAATATATCTTGTATCTTGGTACGTTCGAGCCGCGCAAAAATATCCCTTCACTTATCAGGGCTTATGATGCGTTACTCGATCAGAATCCGTCAGCGTTTGGAAAATATGCGCTTGTCTTGGCTGGGACCAGAGGATGGGAATGTGATGAGATTTTTTCGACTATTGCTGCATCCAAACATAGAGACAAAATACTCCTTCCAGGCTTTATCGATGATGCCGACAAGACCGCTTTGTATAATCTCGCTTCTGTTTTTGTCTACCCATCATTTTACGAGGGATTCGGTTTTCCGCCACTCGAGGCTATGGCCTGTGGTGTTCCCGTGATTGCCTCTCATTCATCGTCTCTGCCGGAAGTCGTGGGTGATGCTGGTATCATGATTGATCCCTATCAGCCAGACGAACTCCTCCACGCTCTCGAAGGACTGCTCTCCGACCAAGATCTCTGCCAAGCCTTTCAGGTCTCTGGTCCCGCACGTGCCGTCCGTTTCTCATGGCGAGAGACGGCTAAGGCCGTTCTAGTAGTTTTCCGTTCGGTGTGATTTGAGCGGAGATCACGCTTTTTGCTTTATAAAAAGCATATTTTATATTATGCCATTGACAAAAATGGTATATACATGATATAATATAAAGAATGAGTTTTTATTAGTAGCAAATAGTTGTTTTACAATCTTGGGAGAAAAAAATGAGTAATAAGGAATTTAGAGCCCTCAAGGGCATTCGAGAAGGCGAAATAATCCAAGCTTGTGCTCGCGTAGAGCCGGGCGACAACGTTCTGACCTCCAATTTTCTGGATAAGCCACCCAGAATGGGGGTTAACGAGGGATTTGCGCTCAGAGTATCGCAAGAAAGATGGCGTGAGCTCAAAGAGGGAGTCGGGACGCGGTAAAACTCTGCAGCGTCTTTCAAGGGCATACTATACAAACGGTATGCCTTTTACATTACCCAAAACAGCTTCTTTGGACGGGCAAGGGAGTATTTCCTGGTCTAGAGCAAGCCCCGTGATGAGTATCTGCTATTTTCGTGGTAAAATAAAAGAGAAATAATAAAGCATTTATGAATAGAAAATCAAAAGTGTTTTTCTTGGTTTTTTTTAGTATCATTTTAGGGTCGATGGCGACGACGTATTATCGGTATATGGTCGTCCGCGATTATATCGTTCGGGCAGAAACACCGTGCGACCCATATACTGAAACATGCTTTGTATATGTCTGTGATTCGAGTGCGGGCGAAGAGTGTACGGGCGATCCGGTAGAGGATACGTCGTACTACAAGATTATCCAGCGTAATGCCAAAAATATACCGATGTGCGATCCGGCAGCGGAGGAGTGTGACGCTTTGGTGTGTCCCGAGGGCGAGGTTGATTGCGAAATGATGATGTGTGATCCAACACAAGAGCTCGAGGGTACTTGTAGTGACCCGGTTGTCTATACAGAGGAGCATCCAGTAGAAGAAGAAATGATGGGGGGTGGAGAAGTCTCGGAAGAAGATGTGGCTGAAGAAGAGAGTGTCGCAGAAGACATGATGACTACGGAAACATCCGAAGACATGGTAGTCGAGGCAGCAGGAGAAGTCTCGGGCGTTGCAGTAGAAACAGAGCAGCAGGAAGGGGGTATATAGCAGATCTCGTCTAAAGAGTGGTCAGAACCATTATGGAAACCTGGTTTTTAGTTGCTTTGATTGCTCCCTTTTTGTGGGCGATAGTCGCTATCATCGATACGTATTTCGTCGATGGTGTATACGAGGATGAATATGATGGCACAATTATTTCCGGGGTTTTCCAATCGCTTCCGTGGCTCCTCGTCTTGTTTGGAGTAGTGGATTTTACTTTCCCTGGTTTCGAGATCGCTTCACTCGCCCTGCTTGCCGGTGGATTTTTTTTATTCTCTTTTTTTTGCTACTTTAAAGCTCTTTTTGTGTCCAATGATACCGCTTTGATGCAGATATTTTGGAACATCAGCGTTTTGACGGTTCCATTTTTTGCGTGGTTACTTATCAGCGAAGTGTTGACTCCTGTACATTATATTGGTATCGTGGTTGCCTTTTTTGGGATTACGCTGTTTAATTTCGACAAAAAAGTGAAACGCGTTGGTCTCGCCAGGATAGTATTGCCCATGATGGGGGCGATTGTATTTTTATCCCTGAGCATGGTAATCACGAAAGAGGCGTACACTCTTTCTTTTCCAGATTTCTGGAGTATTTTTCTTCTGTTTTCGATGGGGGCAACGGTGACTTCGCTTGCTATCCTCGCAATGGGAACCGAGGAACCTTTTCGGAAAACCCACGACATCCTTGTTCTTTGTAAGAAGTATTTTTTTCTTTTTGTATTGGGTGAGACACTTTCTATTGTCGCGACCGTTGCTTCTCAGAAAGCCATCAGTCTCGCTCCTTCAGTCTCATTTGTGACGGTCATCGAAAGTCTCGTGCCGGTATTTGTGATGTTTATTAGTCTTCTCATTGTGCTTTTTTTCCGACATGCGAAATGGATTGATATTCGACCCTATCGCGATCAGGTTTCCGATATGGGGATAAAAATTTTAGCGCTTATGTTCATTATTATCGGGATTTATGCCGTAGTATAGGTCTTTTTCCGTATTGACAAAAAACAACAAATGTGCTATTATCAAGCGTTACTTTTTGCAAGATTTTAATGAAGATTGGGTGTTGCTTATGAATGTACTGCTTATTTCAAAAGATTTTTATGCCGCAGATTTATGCGTGCGGCTGATGCGAGAAGGGCACAAGGTAAAGGCGTATGTGGAAGATCCTACAGACAAAGGTACATATGTCGGTATGGTTCGGCATGTGAATAGTTGGAGAAAAGAGCTAAAATGGGTAGGAAAAGATGGGCTCATTGTTTTTGATAATACCGGGTACGGGAAGATTCAGGATGGCCTCCGAAAATTGGGATATTCTGTCGTAGGTGGGAGTGAAGCGGGTGATCGCTGCGAGGATGACCGTGCTTTTGGACAAAAGATACTCTGGGCTTCCGGGTTAAAGATTGTCCCTTCTCAAGATTTCCATTCTTTGGACGAGGCTATAGCGTTTGTGAAAAAGCATCCAGATGAATGGGTAATAAAACAGAATGGTCATGCATCCAAGGTTTTTAATTATGTCGGGCAGATGACAGATGGTAGCGATGTCATTAGTACACTTGAGAGTTACAAGAAAATAGGAAACAAAAAAGATGTCCGTTCTATCGAATTACAGAAGCGAATCAGAGGGGTGGAAATCGGCGTGGGGAGATATTTCAATGGGCGGGATTGGGTGGGTCCGATCGAGATGAACATGGAGCACAAGGATTTGCACAATGACAATATCGGCCCAAAAACATTTGAGATGGGAACACTTATGTGGTTCGATGCAGATGAGAAGAACAAGCTTTTCACCGAAACCCTAGCGAAACTCAAACCGTATCTCACACGTATCAATTTTCGGGGGGATATCGATATAAACTGTATCGTCAATGAAAGCGGTGCCCATCCTCTGGAGTTCACTGCGCGTTTTGGTTTTCCGGCGTTACAACTCCAGTGTGCACTTGCGGATTCTCCCTTCGGTGATTTCTTGAAGGCAGTCGCAGATGGTAAGGGATATGATTTCAAGTACAAAAAAGGTTTCGGGATAGTAGTCTTGGTGGCGACGCCCCCATTTCCATATAACAATATTTCCAAAGAAAGTTTTTCCAAGGGGCTTAATGTTTATTTCAAAGAGCCACTTTCTGAGAAAGAAAAGAATAATGTTCATTTTGAGAGAATTTCTCGTCGCAAATCAGGTGAATATTATATTTCGAAAGATGATGGTTTTGTGCTCCATGTGAGCGGTACAGGTAAAACGGTAGAAAAGGCCAGAAGTGAAGCTTACGCTGTTATTGGCAAATTGATTATTCCGAAAATGTTTTATCGGACCGATATCGGCATCAAATTTATCAAGGAAGAAAGGAGACTTCTCAAGCAGTGGGGGTATTTGTAAGCGGCTTATGTTGGTGTAGAATAAGGATATCCTATAGTAAGATTTTTTTTAAATCATTTGACTGAAGCTTATGGAGAAAGTAGAAAAAAGTGAAGATTTTTTATCGCAGATTCCAGAATGGGAAAAAAATTATAAAGAATCTGATGAGATGGCTATTAACTTTGATAAAAAAGAATGGATAGATGCTCCTGCGCAGTTCTCTGAACACGAATTAAAGATTCTTGGGGAACCGGTAATGGAGGATTGGGAAACCTCTTATATGGAAGAACTTGCTAAAGTCGCTTGTTCAAATGGTGGAACGATCTTGGAATTAGGATTCGGAATGGCGATTTCAGCAAAATTTATTCAACAACATGATATAAAAAAGCATATTATTATTGAGGCAAATAAAGATGTTGCAGAAAAAGCGAGAGAGTTTGCTAAGAGCGCTCCTCA
Organism: uncultured Bdellovibrionales bacterium; assembly: GCA_964451495.1. Taxonomy (GTDB): domain Bacteria; phylum Patescibacteriota; class Minisyncoccia; order Moranbacterales; family UBA1568; genus UBA1568. The sequence continues at coordinate 36,788 of CAYVHS010000001.1, forward strand.
CGAAACGGAAGTTTTAGAGGGATTCTGGGAAGATGTTATTGAAAAGGTTCCCGATGGTAGTGTTGATGGTATCCTTTTTGATACATATCCTGTTAGTGAACTAGAGTTGTATCAAAATCATTTTTATTTCTTTCCATTAGCGTATAAAAAGTTAAAGGAGGGTGGTGTATTTACTTATTATTCAGATGAGATTGATAGTTTTGGGGCTGTTCATCTTAAAAAGTTAAAAGAGGCTGGTTTTAAAGTGGAAAATATTAATAGTATTGTAACAAAGGTAAATCCTCCAAAGGATTGTGAATATTGGAAAGCAGATAGCATGTTAACTCCAATAGTTACAAAATAAAAATAGAAGTTTTTTATGGATGTCACAGCTCTCTCGTGTATTGAATCTTGGAATCCGCAGTGGCTAGTATTTACTGACCAAGCACCAGGGTTGCTTTATTATTCTCATATTCCCACTGCGCTTGTTGCTTTGTTTCTGAGTTTTTTTGTATTTCGTAATAACCGAACATTAGCCAGCGGTTCTCTTTTGATTGTTTCTATTTTGTTTGCTATTTGGAATTTTATCGATTTGGTAATATGGACCAATGCTGATAGTAGCCTAATGATGTTTTTCTGGTCAAATTTGTATCTACTGCAATCATTAATATTGGCTTGCACGTGGTACTTTTCCCGAGTGTTCCTGGATGAGAAAGATGTATCCTTTCGTCAAAAAATATTCATGGGATTAGCTTTGTCCCCACTTGTTATTTTGATGTCGACTGCATGGAATTTATCTGGTTTTGATGTAGTTAACTGTGAAGCCCAGCAAGGGATGTTAGTGAATTATTTTTATGCTTTTCAGGGAATCGTTCTCTTGTGGATTCTTGGACATCTTGGACAGAGATATTACACGGAAAAAGATAAAGTAAAAAAAAGAAAGGTGGCCATTTTTTCTTTGGGAATATTTCTTTTTCTCGTGGCTTTTTCTTGGGGCAATTTATTTGGGAGTTTGACCTTGGAATGGGAGATGGAGCAATATGGACTTTTCGGTATGCCGGTACTTATTGGATTTCTTGCTTTTCTTATCGTGCGATATCACGCATTTGATATCAAACTTATCGGTGTGCAGGCGCTCGTAGTAGCACAGCTGGCACTAATCGGATCGATGCTTTTTTTTACGCACAATTTTGTCACGTATGTCTTGATCAGTATCACGCTTGTGCTGACTCTTGGGGCAGGCTGGGCACTCATCGTATCTATGAAACGGGAGATTGCGCGCAAAGAGGAGTTACAGAAAATTTCTGATAGTCTGGCGATGGCCAACGAGCGATTGAAAGTGCTCGATAGCGCCAAGTCAGAATTCATATCTATCGCCTCGCATCAGCTACGGACGCCGCTCACCGCTATCAAGGGCTATGCATCACTCCTTCTCGAGGGAGCGTATGGTAAAGTGCCGGCGCAGATCCATGATGTTTTGGAAAAGATGTACACGGTCAATTCTCGTCTCGTGCAGCTCGTCGAGGACCTTCTCAATATTTCGCGGATGGAAGCAGGTCGTATCCAGTATAATTTCGCAGTGACACAGTTAGAGCCGATCGTAGCGGAACTCGTGGACATGTTCATGCTCACGGCCAAGAAGAAAAATCTTTCGCTCAAAATGAAACTCCCGAGCAAATCATTACCCAAGATGCTCATAGACGAGAATAAAATCAAGGAAGTCATATCCAATCTCATCGATAACGCTCTCAAATATACCATTGAGGGCGGAGTCGTAGTGGTGGTGGAAAACGGCGGCGATGTGGCACGTATCACTATCACTGATACGGGTATCGGCATTGATCCAGAGGATAAGAATAAATTATTCGACAAATTCATCCGGACTAAAGAGACGTCGAAAATGGTCGTTTCTGGTACGGGTCTCGGCCTCTATGTGGGCAAAAATTTCGTCGCGGCACATGGTGGAAAAATCTGGGCCGAATCAGATGGACACGACAAGGGCTCGCGCTTCATCGTCGAGTTGCCTTTTGTGAATCCAAAAGCGAAAGCCGGCGTATCAGACCAAGCCGCCCCAATGGCTGTACGGTAAATGCATGCGTTAAAAACTGAATCGGGAGATTGATGGCGCGGTATTGGCTGATCTAGTAGAATATTTTTTTATATAAACCTCTATTCTTTATTGTCTAGTATTAGGTTCGAGTTTTGTGGTAGTCTTAATGTATGAAACCAGTATTTACTATTGCAGCTGTAAGCGATGTCCATGTCAATAAATATCCTCTTCAAAAGGACTTCTTTAATCGTGTAAATGATAACGCGAATTTGTTTATCATTGGTGGGGATATGAATAATGGGAAAAAAGAAGAGGTAGAACATTTTCTTGATCTTGTATCTGGGGTACGAATTCCGATGGCCGTGGTTTTTGGCAATCATGATTGTGATACTGATAATATAGAGGGGATAAAAGAAACGCTTTTGAAAAACCCACTTATCAAAATTCTTGATGGCGAGTACGTGGAATATGAATTAAATGGAAAGAAACTTGGTATCGCTGGTACTAAAGGATTTGGTGGCGGTTTTACTCCGTATAGAATGGCAAGTCGGGGTGAGCAAGTAGTAAAGTCTTTTGTTGAGGAAGAAGCCCGTGAAGTAGAAAAATTAGACGTAGCCTTGCATCAGATGGAGAATGCAGCCCCTGATTTTAAGATAGCGCTCACCCATTGGGCGGCCTTTGAAGAAACCATAGAAGGGGAACCAAAAGAATTGTATTTAGTCTTGGGGAGCTCCAGGCTAGGAGATACTATTGAAAAATCAGCTCCGAATCTGGCGTTGAGCGGACATGCGCATCATGGGTCGCGGGGAATAAAAAAAGCACGCGGTAAGATTTCCGCGTGCAATATCGCTTATAAGGTAAATGAGGGGAAGATGCCGCTTTTTGACTTTCTTCCTGACGGGAATGTTATTCTGCGTCATTTGGAAAGCCGCTGAGAGAATTGCTGAACCTTTGCTTTTTTGAACGCAGGCCCTGCTTTCTTCTCGAGCGTCATCAGTTGATATATCCCTGATGCGATGTCAGGCCCCTCTAATGTGAGATAGTGGGCAGTACTAAGGAGCAGTTTCCCTTTCAATTCGCTCTCTTTTTCGTGATCTCCGTAGAAGCAATCTCCCGAAAGGGCGCATTCAATGAATGTCCCCAGAGAAGTTGATCTGTCTTGGCGAATGATAAGCGGCATCATTAATCTCCATAGGCCAATATCGGGAAGATATGCTTGCTTCATATCGAATTCCGACCATGAAAGGTCTTTGGAGCAGACGGGCACTCTTGGCGGGCGACCCCTTGCTCGTGGTCTGTACCAGGGGAGCAAAATGTCCCTTTTTGGTACAGTTGAATCGTCGTGGAGTAACTTGTAGGATTCTTCCGTGACGATCATTGGGGCTAGGAGAAGTTCACCAACGTTGGTTTGCAAACGAATTTTGTCGTAGAGGATACATGCCAGATAATCGGGCAGGAGGTTGAAGTTTATGCCAAATAATACTGTGGCAAACTTCCTTGCTTCTTCCTGATGTCCTTGCCTGAACACGATCCAAACGTCATAGTCTTGTTCGTTTGCTTCTGGGGCCCTTGGTTGCAACTTGCTTTCATACGGTTCGTAGTTGGCGCTCCCATAAAGAGAAATACTGAGTAGATTATCGAGGACCCCAGTTTGCTCTGCAACTTGGAGTAGTTGTGGCAAAACATACGCCGCGAAGATTTGACGTGTGTTCATGATACCTCCTTTCATGAGATGTTCTGGTCAAGCCAAATGAGCGTTTTGTGCAAAAGCTCGAGATAGAGACGTTCTCCTTTCGGAAGAAATTCTGACCCGTAGTCAACTCGTCGTTTTTGCTGGATGTTTTTGCAGATAAAAAGCACTTCTTTTACCTTGCTTACATCGCCAACAAGATCAACAACGCCAGTTTTCCCATTACATATGGAAGGAAAACTGTCGTCTTGCATGAATCGAGTAAGAACCCTCGGAGGCATGGAACTTGAAGCGACAAGGGCGGCGAATTCAAAATAGTCGCCTCTGCCTAAACATTGCTGCACAGTATCTTTCTGGATTTCTATGAGCCAGTGGGATTCCTTATTGTCCCACATACCTAAATCTGCTTTATCCAGAAGAATAGACGCCCTTTTTTGGGTGACGGAGAGGTTCCATGTACATACGTCCTCAGAGGAGAGGTGTTTGTGGAACTTTTTCCATATATCCAAACGAGCTCTACTTTTCCCAGAGTAGGGGTAATAGACAATATTCGACCAGGGTCTTTCAAAATCGAAAAGGCATGCTTTCGTGTAATCATCACCATCCATGTCAGATAGTACTGATGAGGCGGTAGCCTCCTCGCGATACATTCGCATGTATTTGAGGCGAGCCGAAGCATTGGCTACTATCTGGAGAGATAGCTGATCCCTGTGGACCTCTCCGAATTTGTAGTACCCAGGTTGCAATCCTCTTGAGTTGTTGTGTCCGACCGAAAGGATTGCGCTTTCCCAGTGTTTTTCAGCAAAGGGAATGATAACCGGTCCAAGTGTATTTTCAGGAATTATCCCATTCCAGGAAATTTTCTCGAAAAGTTTTTTGATTACACTTGAAGATAGTGCGTATTGCATCTCAAGTGTTTCCGGGAAAAGGTCTGGCAATACATGCGAAAAGAGGGTTGGCAGGATGGTTATACCGTCCTCATTTATAGAGTCGATGAGCTTCGGATTTGCGATTGCTAGCATGACCCAATCCTTCGCTGGAGCAACCAGATGAACCCTGGAATCCATAGATCTGATGGCTGTCGAATAGCTTTCTTTGCCGTCGGAAAGGAGTTTGGGGAACATTGTGCGTGAGATGAGAGTATTCTCAAGATTGAGATAGAGAGCGATTGGAGCAGTCATTTTAATCTCCTTGTCGGGGTGATTGTGAAGAGTTGTTAAAGGACAGGATAGTATATCAATTGGTTATGAAACGTCAACTCGTTATTTCTATACTGGTTCGAACTTCATTCAGCTTTCGGAGCAGAATTTTAAAAAAAAAGAGTCTTATCCAGGCTTCTTTTTAGTTTATCAACTCACTCTACTTGACTAAAGTACTCCACTATGATAAAGTGGATATTATGAACTGGAAAACATCTGAAAATAAGAAATTAGTTGAGGCCGTATTGGCACTTCGTAATCCTCGAGAAGCGGAGCGTTTTCTTCGTGATTTAATGACTGAAGCAGAGATTAACGAGTTCGCTAATCGCCTCCGAGTAGCCTCAATGCTCTCCGAGAAAGTACCCTATAGCCGTATTGAGAAAGAAACGGGATTAAGTGCAACAACTATTGCTCGAGTGTCGAAGTGGCTTCAGGGAAAAGAAGGTGGCTATAAGCTTATTTTGAATCGTACGCATCATCACGCAACCGTCTCTCGTGAGAGAGGATTGCGCTGATGGTATTTCAGTATACATGAGCGTAGCCCCCTCACACGTGAGGGGGTTTTGGTATTCCAAAGCTCTGTTCTCAAACAACTTGGAGAGTGAAATGGCCACGATTAAAGAACTTGTTGCTTATTTTTCAAAAGGTATCCGGAATTCCGCGCAAAGGAGTATCGGAATGGAAGTCGAGACCTCCTTTCTTACTCAAGAAGGAGCTCCGATTTCCGAAGTAACTTTACAGAAAATCCTTGCTTCGCTTCTGAAGAAAAGAGAGATTAATATCATCACTCAGCGGGGTGAAAAAATCACAGTATTGCAGAGTGAGGACCATGAGCGGTACTCGTACGAATTGGGTCGTCAGAATATTGAACTTTCAAGCATCGTGCATCGTGATAGCAAAGTACTTTTCGGATCCGTGAGGAGGAGTCTTGGTCTTCTTTACAAATGCGCTCATGAACATGGGGCTTACCCACTACAAGCCCCCCTCTTCGAGACCGAAGAAGACTTGCTTATGGTGCCGGATGAGCGAGACGAGACGTGGATACAACTCGATGGTAGGGAGGCACTGAAGCCGCTTGCGACTATCACCGCCGTACAGTTCACCATTGATGTCTCCCTAAAAGAGGTTATACCAGTTCTCAATCGTCTGGGGGAAAAAATCGAAGATTTCCTCGACGATTATCCTCAGGATAGAGTATGGCGGACATATGTGCATGACTCTTTGGCTGGTTATCATTCGAATCGGTACGGTGGCCCGCTACATTTCGAGTCACTTGCCGATTACTGCGAGAAGCTTGCCTTACACGATGTGGTGCGGGGCGGAAAACTCGTGCCGTATGCCAAGTGCGACGGGGTCGATATCCCGCTCTATATCCGATCCATCTGGTGGTATTTCAGATTGAAGCGTTACGGTGACAGTTTGTGTATTGAGGTGCGACCATTGCCACGCCGAGAGGATGAGCTCTTTGAGAAACAGTTGCGGTTTGTGCTCGACGTTATGAACCTATAACTTGAGCATTTCAGGGAAGCCCAGCTTCCCTCCTTTTTCGAGTATTTCGGAGTGGAGTACTCGAATGAGGATAATTGTTAAGAAACCTTTATGAGAATATATGTATTTGCTTATGGGTCGCTTTTGAATCCTAAAAGTCTCCAGAAAACGCTTCCTGGAAATCGAACTACAAAACGAGGGATACTTTTAGGTTATCAAAGAAAGATAAATGCTCCAGTAAATGGGTATCTTTACCTGAATATCGTTTCTCAGCGGGATAAAAAGTTGTCTGGGATGCTCATAAATGTTACCGAACGAGAGTTGGAAGTTTTGAAGCTCCGAGAGCCAGGATATGATTGTGTGGATGTAACCGACAGAATAGAGATCCAGGTGAAAGGAATCATCTATACTTTCATAGCTCCGGACGAAGCCTATCCAGATCTCAAAATTCCTAGGAGCTATCTCATTACCTGTTTGAGTGGGAAATCAGAATCTGAAAAGAAATTATGGCTTGAAGAAACATTTATCGAAAATGAAATTGAAGAAGATATGACTAATCCTGTGTACATAAATGCTGTAACGAGTGAGTAAGACGGGTTTTAATGTCATTTAGTAGGTGGAGCCACCAAAATTGAAGTTCACTAGAGTCTTTTTTCTAAAATAATTAATTCGGCCGCCCCAATGGCGGTAGGATAGGTCACTTTTCTTGATTTCTAGGTTTTTTCCTGGTATTCTTTCGATGTAGAGTAATCATGTATAAAAGCTATGCTTAAGATTCTTTTTGTAGAGGATGATCCATTTATTGCCGAGATTTATCAGAAGAAATTCGAGAGCTCTGGGTTTGATGTGCTCAATGTGACGAATGGCAAAATGGTTCTCAAAGAAGCCAAGGAAAAGCAGTTTGATCTCATTTTGCTCGACCTTGTTATTCCAGAAATGAACGGCACGGAAGTATTGCGCGAGATTCGACACAGCTCCGAGTATCGCAAGGACCAAAAAATCATCGTGTTCAGTAATCTGAGTAGTACCGAAGATCGCGATCAGTGTCTCAAACTCGGAGCCAATGGTTTTATTTCCAAGACAGAGTTTTCTCCATCAGAAGTTGTAAATGAAGTGAATCGTTTTTTGCGCCAATGGAATGAGCAGGCGAAAAATTCAGCGCGTCACGAGTCTGACCCAGCCGATTATCCTAAACTGGACAAGCGGATACTTTTTATCGAAGATGAAGAGGTTTTTGTCGAGATGTTTGGCAAGCGCCTGCGCGACGAGGGATACGATGTCACGACCAAGCGTGATGGTAATGAGGGTCTCCAGGCGGCGGCAGAGGGAGGATTTGATATGATTATTTCCGATGTTATGATGCCGGGGATGACGGGCCGTGAGATGGTGCTCCGTCTACGCGATACAGAAAAGGGCAAGAATATTCCTGTATTTATGCTTTCCGCTTCGCTCGAAGAAGAGCGCCTCGCGGAGCTTTCCGATGTGGGTATCGCCAACAAAGTTTTTCTGAAAACGCAGATCACGCCGAGTGAACTGACCTATGCCGTGAATGATTTCTTTGCCGAGATGGGAGAGCGGGGGAAAACTGAACTGTAAAGAAACGATAGATAATTATTTAAAGTTCTACTACTGGGTATGGAACGGATACTGATTTCTGAAGCGTCGCAACATGTCGGAGAAAGTGTGAAACTGGCTGGGTGGATAGATGTACGCCGTGATCATGGCAAGCTCGTGTTTCTCGATTTGCGCGATGCGAGTGGCAAAGTCCAGATGGTTGTCCTCCCGCATCACCCAGAGGCGCATGTGTCGGCACAATCACTCCGGTCGGAATGGGTCGTGGAAGTGACGGGCAATGTCAACCCTCGCCCAGAGAAACTCGTGAACAAAGAGCAGGCCAATGGTACCATAGAGATAGAAGTACTTTCTATTGTTGTTCTCAATGAGGCCGAGACACCGGCATTTGATGTCACGACTGATGGCAAGGATGTGGGCGAAGAGACGCGTCTCGCCTACCGATACCTCGACCTGCGCCGTGATCGGATGCAGCAAAATATCCGCAAGCGTCACGCAGTAGCGCTTCGTCTCCGTGAATTCTATTCCAAAGAGGGCTTCATAGAGATAGAGACGCCGCTCATGACCAAATCGACACCGGAAGGTTCGCGCGACTATGTCGTCCCTTCGCGCATCGACAATGGGAAATTTTATGCTTTGCCACAGTCCCCGCAACAGTACAAGCAACTTCTCATGACCGCTGGTTTCGAACGATATTTCCAAATAGCGCGTTGTTTCCGTGATGAAGATACCCGTGGTGATCGCCAGCCGGAATTTACGCAGGTGGATATGGAGATGAGTTTCGTGACACAGGAAGATGTCATGCGAATCAATGAAGCGCTACTTATCGATCTTGTAGAGACGGTATATCCCGAAAAGACGATTCAGGAGCTACCGTTTCCTTGCATCACGTACAAAGAAGCGATGGAGAAATACAAGTCTGACAAGCCTGATATTCGCAAAGACAAGAACGATCCGAATCTACTCGCCTTCTGCTGGATAATTGATTTCCCATTTTTCGAGAAAGACGACAATGGCGGCTGGACATTTACACATAACCCTTTTTCCGCGCCCAAGCCGGAATACATGGCCGATCTGATGGACCAGAAAAATATCGGAGATATCATGGCTGCGCAGTATGATATCGTGCTCAATGGATCGGAAATCGGCGGGGGCGGTATCCGTAACCATACTCCAGAAGCACTCAAGAGAGTATTTCAGGTGATGGGTTATGCGGATGAGCGTATCGAAAAGAATTTCGGACACATGCTGAGAGCCCTCGCTTCGGGGACACCACCGCATGGGGGATTGGCGTTCGGTTTCGACCGCTTGATTATGCTCCTTCAGAATGAGCCGAATATCCGTGAAGTCATACCGTTTGCTAAGACAGGCGAGGGTCGTGATCCGATGATGCAATCACCGGCCGCAATCCTACCCGAACAGCTCATCGAACTCGGTATCAAAATATCGAACGAGGGGAAATAAGTTTTTCTGTCAGGTTGGAAAATTTATCGGAAATGGGGTACAATGATGAGTACTCCATTTTTTTGTGGCTATTTTTGTATGAGCAGTCTCGAACGATTTTTTTCAAGGATTCAAAAGAGCTTATTTGAGCGTTTTTTCGGGCATCTTTCTCAGGATATCGGGATTGATTTAGGCACAGCCAATACCCTCGTATATGTGCGTGGGAGAGGCATCGTCATCAACGAGCCATCGGTCGTGGCTATCAACCAGCGGACGGGCCAAATCCTCGCTATCGGTCGTGAAGCAAAAAAGATGGTAGGAAAAACACCCAGCCATATCGTCGCCACGCGCCCACTCGTCGATGGTGTCGTGAGTGATTTCGAGGTGACGCAGCAGATGCTCCGCTATTTCATCAGCAAGGTGAATCAGGAAAGCTTTGCGTTTCTCAGACGTCCACGAGTATTGATCGGTATTCCATCCGGCGTGACCGAAGTGGAAAAGCGCGCCGTGATCGAGGCGGGGCTGAGCGCTGGCGCTCGTCAGGTATTTCTCATCGATGAACCGATGGCTGCGGCTATCGGTGCACGTCTCCCAGTCGTCGATGCAGGGGGCAATATGGTTGTCGATATCGGTGGTGGTACCACAGAGATCGCAGTCATCTCGCTCGGGGGAGTGGTTATCTCGCGGAGTCTCCGTATAGCTGGGGATGAGATGAATGAAGACATTGTCCGGTATAGTCGAGATGAATTCAATATTCTGATCGGAGAAAAAACTGCCGAAGAAGCCAAGATCACTATCGGGAGTGCGTATCAACAGCGCGAGCGCTTGACGTTCCCTCTACGGGGACGCGACCTCGTCTCTGGTCTCCCTAAAGAAGTAGTCGCTACTGACGAACATATCCGCGAAGCACTTTCTCGTTCTGTCCGTATCATCGTGAACAATATCAAGACTATCGTGGAAGAGACACCACCAGAACTGTTGGCCGATATCATGCAGCGAGGCATCATCCTCGCTGGAGGAGGCAGTCTCATCCGTGGTCTCGACAAACTCATCGCCAATCAGACGGGTATTCCGGTACGTATGATGGAGGATCCGCTCACGGCAGTCGTACGCGGTACCGGTATCGTACTCGATGACATGGAACATCTGAAGGATGTACTGATCGAGGAAGAGCAGGACAAACCCCTCCGATAAATCTTTGTCCATATATGAAGAGTACATGATTTCAACAACATGGTAGGAAGAAAATTTACTCAAACAAAATTATTCCGCGCCTGTATTGTGTTTGGCATTCTTTCATTTTTCGCATTTTTTCAACCACGCTTTCTCATGGATCCGCTGCGTGCGATAGTCATGACTATTTCTCTACCAATCCAAAAGATTTTTTCCGTTGTAGCATTCGAAGTGAGCGATACGTTTTATTTCTTCTCATCCATCGGCGAATTGAAGAATGAGAACGAACGTCTAGAGAAAGAGCAGCTACGCCTCGTAATAGACAATGCGAAGCTCAGAGATATTCTCAAGGAAAACGAGGAGCTACGCACGGAACTCGGACTCTTGCCTCGGGAAAAGTTTGCGCTCAGGCCTGCCCAAGTGATCGGCCGTGACGCCTCGGGTCTCGGTAATTGGATTTCTATTGATCAGGGATCTCTCCAGGGAGTCGAGAAGAATATGCCTGTTATCGTCGGTGCCGGCGCACTCGTCGGCAGGGTAGCTGATGTGGCTCCGTCGAGCGCTCGTATTATGCTCATTTCCAATCCAGACAGTCTCGTCAGCGGCGTAGCTCTCGATACGGGTGCCTCTGGGATAGTCAAAGGCGAGCATGGATTGGGACTCCTCCTCGATATGGTGCTCCAGGCTGATACACTTCATGCTGGTGATTCGGTAGTCACGTCTGGACTGGGCGGCGATTTGCCCGAGGGACTACTCGTCGGTACACTGCAAGAGCCACGGTTTTCAGATGACAGATTGTTTCAACAGGCATCCGTCGCTTCTCCTGTGAAGTTCGATAGACTCAGATATGTTTTCATCATTCAAAATGGACAAAAAAAATGAAAATATTTTTCCTGCGAGTGGGCGTTATGGGTATACTTGTGTTTTTTCAGCTCTCGTTTCTGGATATTCTCTTTCCATGGTTTCATACGCCGCTCCTCCTTTTGGCGAGCATTGTCGCCTGGACACTCGTATCTGGCTTTCCTCGCTCACTCTTTCTGACAGTTCCTCTTACGCTTCTTTTCGAGAGCCTCGCTTTTGGTCGGGTAGGAAGCCTCTCTCTCTATGCTGTACTTTTTGCGTATGCGACGAGTTTCCTCTCGAGACGACTGTCGATCGATCGACGTGGTGCAGGACTGTTCCTTTACGCTTTTTTTTCTGCTGTCGGGGCGATGGCGTATCAGCTCATACTCTTTCTCCTTCTCCGAAGTAGGAGTAATTTTTCTGAGGGTGGGATTTCCTATCTCTCGCCGATTCTTTCACCGGAAGTTTTGTTTTTCTCATTTATTCTCAATGCGTTTCTTTTCCTTGGTGTCTATTATTTCCTGAAACGATTCGAAAATTATCTCGAATTGATGTCGCAGCGGAAATATCTCAATGTGCGATAAACTATGCCCGGTAGGAGAACTTCGAATATCGGGTATAGTAGAGGTACTGTTTTTTAAGTAAAAACTTCGTTTATTCGAATTTTCACTATCGGGTATGAATTTGTTTATAAAGAAAAATAAATATCGAGGTGGCAGTATGGAAATCGATGATGCGGTGCTCACGATAACCGAACGCGATGCTGCCAAGATTGAATGGCCTCTCAATCGATCTATTCTCAGTTTTTTCTTTATCTTGATGGTAGGGGCGCTCTTTATACTTGGAGGTAGAGTGTTTTACTTGAATGTATTGAAGGGCGATCAGTATCAGCAGACGGCGCTGCGAAATAGTCTCCGGAAGTTGATTATCCCGGCGCCACGGGGTATCATGTATGATCGTTTCGGCAAGCCACTTGTGTACAATGTTCCTAGTATGGACGCAATCGTTATCCCAGCTGATATTCCAGAGGACGAGAACAGGCAGCGTGAAATGAAACACATGCTCGAGTCGACATTTGATGTAGAGGCGAGTATACTCGACGATCTTTTTGCGAAACTCGATCGTCATTCGACGGCGCCGCTTCTCCTCAAAGAACGTGTAGGACAAGAAGAAACACTCCTTTTCATGAGTCGCAGTCATGAATTGCCGGGTATCAGTCTCTATCGTACGACACATCGCAACTATACCGATAGCCTCATTTTTTCGCATGTGCTCGGTTATGAAGGGAAAATAAAAAAAGAAGAACTGGTAGATCATCCCGATTATCTGATGACAGACTCTATCGGCAAGCAGGGTATCGAGAAGAGCTACGAATCAGTATTACGTGGGCAGCATGGTTTTCAGCAGGTAGAAGTAGACGCGCACGGCCAAATCAAGAAAGAACTCGGCATCGTTCCACCCGGGTCCGGTAACGACCTCATACTAAATATCGACGCCGATTTACAGAAAAAGACATTTGATAGTCTGCAAGCACTTCTCGAGAAATCTGATCTCAAGCGTGCCGCAGCTATTGCTCTCGATCCACAAACCGGCGCTGTGAGAGCTATCGTCAGTCTGCCGAGTTTTGATAATAATCTTTTTGCTGATGGTATTTCGTCTTCGGAATATCAGACCCTCATAGACGATCCTTCGCAGCCGCTGTTTAACCGTGCGTTGGCAGGGGAATATCCACCAGGTTCGACGATCAAGCCAGTGCTTGCAGCTGCCGCTCTCGCGGAAAAGGTGGTAGATGAGCATACGCAGATAGAGAGCAAGGGGGGTATCAGTATAGGTAAGTTTTTTTTCGGTGATTGGCGAGTGAACGGCTTCACGGATATCAGGCGAGCTATCGCAGTTTCGAGCGATGTGTATTTCTATTCTATTGGCGGTGGGTATGGCGGTATCGAGGGACTCGGCATGGATCGGATGAAAAAATATGAGAACCTGTTTGGCTATGGCGAGAAGACCGGCATCGATATGCCGAGCGAAGGCGATGGATTTATCCCGAGTCCCGAATGGAAAAAGGAAAAAATCGGAGAGCGCTGGTATATCGGTGATGATTATCATGCATCAATCGGTCAGGGATTTGTCACGGCGACGCCACTCCAGATCGTCAATACCATCGCTGCTATTGCCAATGGCGGTACGCTCTATGCCCCTCGTATCGCTTCACAGATTCGTTCGGCTGATGGCAGGGTGACCCAGATTCCGCCGCAAGTCGTCCGTAAGAATTTCATCGATTCGGATATTCTGCGTATTGTACGCGAGGGCATGCGAGAGACTGTTACCGAAGGCACGGCGCAGTCACTCAAGGATTCTCCGGTAGCTATCGCCGGCAAGACGGGCACTGCGCAATTTGGTGTAGGTGGCAAAGATACACACGGGTGGTTCGTTTCCTTTGCTCCTTTTGACAAACCAGAAATCGCGATGGTGGTACTCGTAGAGGGCCAGGGGCTCGAGGGGTACAACGCCGTTCCGGTCACGAAAGAAATCTACGACTGGTATTTTTCTCGACCAGAAACAGCCAAATAGCCGGTTTGAATCCAGGAGTAGACGTTTCTTGATGAGAAATTTTTGGCTCTATCAAGGGGAGAATATCGGAGAGTTGACAATTTGTTCTATTCTGGTACCATAGAGGCACTTTGAACACTTCTTTTCCTTTCAGGGAATGGAAGTTTTTGTTTGAAGGGTCATCTGAAATATTGATTTAAACACAAAGCCATGGCAAAAATTTTTACCGAAGAGGGTTTGAAAAAATTGAAAACTGAACTCGAGGAGCGCAAGACTACGCTTCGTCATGAAATCGCGGCCGCTATCAAAGAAGCCAAAGAGCAGGGTGACCTCTCCGAAAATGCTGAATACAGCGATGCCAAACATCAGCAGAACGAGAATGAGAATCGTATCGCTGAGCTCGAAGGTATGCTCAAGGATTCTGTCGTGGTTGCCAAGCATCGTAATTCTTCGACAGTAGCTATTGGTTCCAGGCTCACCGTCAAAGTAGGGAGTAAAGAGTTAGAGTTCTCTATCGTCGGTTCCAACGAAGTCGATCCCGCTCACGGTAAGATCTCAAATGAATCGCCGCTTGGCAAAGAATTTATTGGCAAGAAGAAAGGCGACAAGATAGAATTTGCTGCTCCGGCTGGAAAAGTGAAATACGAAATCATCGACATTAAGTAAGATTTATTTATGAACCCCGGGCGTTTTGCTCGGGGTTTTTTGTTTTTGTGCTTTGAGTTTTGAAGTTTTGTGAGGGGGCGCAGAGGAGGTGTAGCGGGCTTGTGTTAATTACAAAATCATGTTAGGTTGCTTTGGAAGAAATCCGACGGATTTCTAAATCATTGCACATTCACAAACCAACCAAGGAGGTAACAAATGGAGACAGTTCTATCGGGCATCCGTGCCACGGGTCGCTTACATTTTGGTAATTTTCTCGGAGCTGTGCAAAATTTCGTAAAGTTCCAACAATCTGGCAATATCTGCCTCTACTTCATCGCCGATTGGCACACGTTGACCACGCTCGAAAATCCAGAAGAGCTTCGAGGTAATCTAGTTGAGATTGTGAAGGATTATATTGCTGCGGGTCTCGATCCAGAGCAATCAATCATTTACGCTCAATCAAGCGTGCCAGAAATCCCTGAACTGTGTCTGTATCTTTCCATGATTCAGTCACTTGGCGAGCTTGAGCGCGTTCCGACATTTAAAGATTTGGTTCGGAAGAATCCAGACAACGTGAATCTCGGACTCGTGACTTATCCCGTCCTTATGGCAGCCGATATTCTCGGCCCCAAAGCGACGCTGGTGCCGGTTGGGGAGGATCAGATTCCGAATGTTGAAATGGCGCGTAATCTTGCTAATAGGTTCAACAAGCGTTTCGGAGACACTTTCATCATCCCCGAGATGATGGCACAGATGATAAAAGTACCGGGGCTGGATGGTGCAAAGATGGGAAAGTCGGAAGCAGATAATGCTGTTGACATCAATACTTCTCTTGACGCAATTCGTGACCGGTATTTGAAAAAAGGTGTTACTGACCCGCAACGCCTCCGCGTCTCTGATCCCGGCGATCCATACAATCGCTGCCAATCGGTTTACTCTGTACATGAACTAGTGACGGAGGGCGAAGTAATGAGTCGGGAGATTGCTAATGCATGTCTCTCGGCGCAAATCGGCTGTGCCGCCTGCAAGCATCGTTTAGTTGATGGCATCACCAAGATTCTAGAACCTTTTCAGGAAAGACGTGCTAGTCTTGCTAATCAAAATGAGTACGTCAAAGACGTACTTCATGAGGGTGGTAAGAAAGCTCGCGCCAGAATCAAGGCAACTACCGAGATTGTTCGAGAGAGAATGGGTATTGTTCTCTACTAAAATCGGACATGTTACAGACATCTGAGACCGCGCGGTCTCAGATGTCTGCTTTTTTTAACTTGACAACTATAGCCTCATCGTGATAAACTAATTTTGAATTAGTCTGATGTACATTTATAGATATTAAAATTCACATCTAGTTCCCTTGAAATATCAAGGGGTTGGGACTAGATAATTGTGTAAAGAAATTTACAAAATAGAATGGTCTTTGCGTCAGTGAAGATTCGGCATTCCTCCGTAATCATAGGAAAAACCGAAATCGGCTGAAAAGCATAGAGTCGGTATGAGCCCAAGAGCAATCAAGGGAAAAGTAAGGTGGCACCGCGGAAATCCGCCCTTATGATATGAGCAATTTTGCTTGTGTCGCAAGGGCGGTTTTTCATTGGGGAAAATCGTATAGTTCTTTAAACCTACATTCATCAGGAGAAAAAGATGAAAACACTTGGAATCGAACGTGAGCGTTTTATCATCAATCAACACGGAGATGTAGTTCCTGAAATCGGGAAATTATTGCCACGTGTACACAAACTCGCTCGCAAACAAAATGTTCCGACTGAACAATTTACTTTTGAGTTGTTTGCGGGACAAATTGAAGACCGAACTCCGCCCTGCGAGGGCTTGGAGGCAATCGAAACCGCCCTCCTTAGCAATGACGTAATTTTGATGGAAGCAGCAAGAGATCTTGATCTATCATTTCTTCATGCTGAATACATAGAGAAACAAAGTGTGACGGAGTTTAAGGTCAACCCTTTCGATAGGCGACATCAAGATATTTGGGAGTCCATATCCGAAGAACGACGTGTTTCTGCTTCCCTTGTCGCTGCTATACACGTTCATATATCCGCTTCCGACCAAGAAGCGGTAACGACTCTTAATCGTTGCCGGAAAAGTGTGATTCAACATCTGATTGACCTGGGAGATCATTCGAGCTATCGTCGCACTGAATCATATCAAAAAATGGCGAAAACAGATGGGATTCCTCCTCTTTTCGCCAATTTTCGAGAAGTACTCTCGTATATTGATTCAAATGGAGGCGAAAAGAATGTCTGGGACTTAGTGCGTTATAAGCCCAGCACGAAAACAATCGAATTCAGAATGTTTGGCGCCACTCCTGAAGTTTCTGAAATTCTGGGGTACATTCAAGCTTGTCGCGAAGTATCCGGGATGTAGTTTTTTGGGAGCTGATGCGACACAGCTCCCGTTTTTTTACAAATAATTTATAATAGTACTATGTATACTCTCACTGACCTCAAAAATGAGTTTGATGTCATCCGGGGCTCGTCCATGTCCGGAGTTGTTGGTGTGGTGGTATTTGACTCTGGTAAATCGGGGCCACGTGTTGGTATCACCATGCAAACTCATGGCAATGAGCCAGCTGGACTGGCCTCACTACGATATTTTCGTGAAAATAATTTGGTGGAGAAGCTAGAGAAAGGATCAGTGATGTTTGTTTTGAACAATATTGCTGCCGCCACGCGCTATTTCGAATCTTTGAGTATAAAAGATTTGAATGAACGTACAGAAGCTAGTGCCGCCACACGTTTTCTGGATGTGAATATGAATCGTCTCCTGCCTTGTATGTTGGAGAATATGAATGATCAGCGGAGTGAAGTTGTTCGTGCTAGGGAGTTATTTCCAATCTGGAAACAATTTGATGTTGGTTTAGATATTCATACCACCAGAACCGTAATCGAGCCCATGATTATCGCACTCCATACTGTTTCTCGTGACCTCTATCGAGGGTTTCCTGCTAATATTATTATAAGTAACATCGAAAACATTCAGATGGCCAAGCCTGCTTGTTTCTTTTATGGTCAATGTGATACCACGCCAGTGATTGGCGTAGAGGCAGGAACAAACGAGGCGCCAGAATCTTGTGATATTGCGGTTAGATTAATGATGGCGCTGTTACAAAATCTAGGAATACTTCCAGAAGAACAGCGGTCTCGATCAGAAAAGCGAAAAGAATATTTCATTACCGATGCACTGCTTTTTCCAAATGAATCATATCAGCTAGTGAAAGTATTTACCCCTTTTGAGTTATTAAAAGCAGGCAGTATTATCGCTCTGGGTGATGGTGAACCGATAAAAATAAAATCCACATCGCATATAATAATGCCACCGCCGACCAGAAAGTCAGGATCGCCATTGAGTGACGAAGTGTTATTTCTATCATCCCGAGTAAAAGATATTGGATAGCTGTCTTATATTTAGTTGCTTATTGGGAAGAAAAAACGCGTGGGATATTATCTCACGCGTTCCAAATTATTCGGGACTACATCATCGGAGCTTTTGACCAGTGACGATTATGTAGGCCCCCATCGAAGAATTGACAAGGGCGCTATCAATCGCCGTGACAGAATCCTGAACATCGGGCTGACTAATAAAGAGTTCATGGGGAAGAATGGCGCTGATGGTTGGGTATGTAACGAGCGACATTTCTACCCCTCGCTCTACAAACAAGGACATTACCTCGTCCCGCGTATAGGCTCGCGCGTAGACAGGGACGACTTCTTCTTTCGAGTCATCATTTTTGGAGTGAACGTCGAGTGAATCGCGGTGGATGTTGATCGATGCGGCCAATCCTGCTTCCCATGGCAGAAATTCCCAGCGATAGATGAGAGCATCTCGGTTATAGAATGAAAAGAAGAACCGGCCTCCGGGCTTAAGTACCCGAAATGTCTCGTCAATTACCTTCGCAATATCACGCATATCGCTGGCCGTTCCTAGGTTCATCACGACGAATGACGCGGATGCGTCTGGTTCGGGAATACCATCCTCAAGATCGGCGCACTCAAACTTAAGCTTTGACTGCAAATTCCGGTTTTCGGCGAGCTGGTTGGCACGTGCGCGCATGTGCTGACTGATGTCATAGCCTGTGACGTACGTGAACGCTTCGTGGAAATGAAGCGCGACCCTACCAGTAGCACATCCGAGGTCGAGCATGAGCCCCGTATTGGTCAATTGTTGAATTTCCCGAGTTAGAAGTTCGTATTCATACCTCAGATACACCTTTGTTGCGAAGTAGCTATGCTCATAGCTCGTGTCGTAGGTGTCACACCATCGTTCGGTGAGAACGAGGAGATTCCGTTTGAGTTTCTCATACCACTGATCTTCGGTCTGAGGCTCGTTCTGATCCAGTACCTCTTCTTGAAGCTGAATCATTTGTAGTTTGCATGACTCATTGATGAGTGCGTACAAGATTGACTCGGCAAAATGTTGATTCAGTCCGTGAGTCGACGCCCATTTTCTAATTGCATCGATACGTCTATCTTCGGCATCTGCCCGAAAAATCCGTTCGCACCTTTTGAGTTTGAATTTTCCTACTTGCTCGGCGAGCGCCATGCGGCGCATTATGAGCTGCATGATCATCGTGTCGACAGTCGCAAGACGACTGCCGAGCTCCTCTAGATTTAAAAGCTTCTCCATCGTTGTCTCCTTGTTTGGGTTGTGAATGTGCAATGATTGAGAAATCCGACGGATTTCTTCCAAAGAACCCTAACATGATTTTGTAATTAACACAATCCTTCACACTCGTCTTGCTTTTATGCTCAAATAACGCTACCATAGAGCCATATGCGTGAAGATATACTCACAACCAAACAGGACAAACTCGCCCGCCTCGTCGAGGTGTTTGGCGGAGCCTATCCAGAAAAAACCTCTCGGACCCATACGAATAGGCAGGTACTCGATGCGTTCGAGACTCTGAGTGCTGATGAGACCAAAGTATCAGTCGTGGGTCGCGTGCGGTCGCTTCGCGTCATGGGCAAGATTGCTTTCTGTCATATCGAAGACGGGACCGACAAGATCCAAGGATTTTTTTCTGTAGACGCACTGGGTAGTGACGCGTTTGGACTTTTCAAGGAAACCGTCGATTTGGGTGATTTCATTTCTCTCGTTGGCGTACCGTTCCTCACCAAGCAAAATGAAAAGAGCGTCCGCGCTGAGGCCTGGACGATGCTTTCTAAATCGATGCGTCCTATCCCGACAGAATTTTATGGATTGAAAGACGAAGAAGAGCTTTTGCGTCGCCGCTATCTGGATTTGCTGGCCAATCCAGAGACGCGTGATATTTTCGTGAAGAAAAACGCTTTCTGGCAAACAGTCCGTACGCTGCTTTCGAACGAGCAATTTCTCGAAGTGCAGACGCCGGTACTCGAACATATTCCTGGTGGAGCCGAGGCAGAACCATTTACTACACATCACAACGCTCTCGATCAGGATTTTTATCTGCGTATTTCACTCGAGCTCGCACTCAAGCGACTGCTGGTCGGTGGTTACGAGCGAGTTTTCGAGATTGGTCGGGTGTTCCGCAATGAAGGCATTGACCGCGAACATCTCCAGGAGTTCGATCATATGGAGTTTTACGCTGCTTACATGGATATGGAGCAGGGGATGACGCTGGTCGAGAAGATGTATCGGGATATCGCTCGCGCTGTTGCCGGAGAGACTATGATGACCGAATACGACGGCGTGAAAATCGATTGGAACCAGCCCTTTGCACACGTGGATTATTTCACCGAATTCAAGAAAGAAACTGGTCTTGATCTTTCGGATGATATCAGCGTCGCAGATCTCAAGAAAAAAGCTGATGAGCTTCATATCAAATACGAGGCGAGCTACGGCAAGGGTCGTATGATCGATACGATCTATAAAAAAACAGTACGGCAGAGATTGCTTGAGCCGTGTTTCCTCGTGGGCCATCCTATCGAAGTTTCGCCACTCGCCAAGACCGACCCGACCAATCCGCGCCGTGCGCTTCGTTTCCAGCCTATTGCGGCCAAGAGCGAGCTCGGCAACGGATTCGCGGAGCTCAATGACCCCACGGATCAGCGCAAGCGTTTCGAAGGCCAGATGAAGCTCCGTGCGGATGGAGATCAAGAGGGCATGATGCTCGATGAAGATTTTCTCCAAGCACTCGAATATGGTATGCCGCCAGCTTGTGGTTTTGGTATGAGTGAACGACTCTTTGCCGTGATGATGAATCGTTCCGTGAGGGAGACAGTTATTTTCCCACCGATGAAGGGGAAAGAATAAACGAAGGGACAATTAGCTCAGCTGGTTAGAGCACAGCATTCACATTGCTGGGGTCACTGGTTCGAATCCAGTATTGTCCACATCAAAAATATTGTATATTTCATATGCTCGATATCCAATTCATCCGTGCCAACAAAGATGCGGTCGCCCTGGCGATACAGAACAAAAATCTCTCTCTCGACCTGGATGCTCTCCTTGTCAAAGACCAAGAACGTATAGCGCTGCTCCAGGAAATAGAAGAGCTCAAATCGCTCAAGAATGATATTAATGACCTCATCCAGCAGGCCAAGACTCCTGAGGAGCGCGCCGAAATCATCGTCAAAGGGAAAGAGATTAAGACGAAGCTCGAAGAGAAAGAACCTTTGTTTACTGCTATCAAAGATGAATTTGCAGTGTTCATGACGCAGGTGCCGAATATTGTTTCGCCTGATACGCCGGTCGCCAAGAATGATGCGGGCAATGTCGAAGTGATGACCTGGGGAGAGAAACCCACGTTTGATTTCACTCCGCGTACACATATGGATTTAGGAGAGATGCTCGACGTTATCGATTTTGATCGAGGGGCCAAAGTATCCGGCTATCGTGGTTACTATTTGAAAAATGAAGGCACACTCCTCGTCATGGGGCTCATGCTCTATGCTATCCAAAAGATGGTTTCGAGAGGGTATGCGCCGATGATTCCTCCGACTCTCGTGAAGGGTTTTCCGCTCTTTGGTAGTGGCTATTTTAAGGGCATGGAGTATGATGGTAGCGTCGATGAGATTTATCAGGTTGCGACCTCGGACAAAGAGTCAGATGGCAGCGTCTCCAAAGAATCCAAATTCCTCGTCGGTACCGCCGAGCCGTCACTCCTCGCTTATTATTCTGGCGAAGTGCTCGATGGCGCCAAGCTTCCTCTGAGACTGGCGGGATTCAGTCAGTGTTACCGGAGCGAAATCGGTTCATATGGCAAAGACACCAAGGGCATGTACCGGGTGCATGAATTTTTCAAAGTCGAACAGGTAGTCATCGCGGAGGCTGACATCGACGCCGTCGACAAGCTCCAAGAAGAAATGATTGGCATATCAGAGGAAATGCATCAGGAACTCGGGCTACCCTATCGCAAGATCCAGATTTGTACAGGGGATATGAGTGCCGGGAAGTACCGCGCTTTTGATCTCGAAGCCTGGATGCCGGGTATGGGTCGTTATGGCGAGACTGGATCGGCTTCCAACTTCCTCGATTGGCAGTCACGTCGTCTGGATGTGAAGTACAAAGATGCCAAGACCGGCGAGCGCAAGCATGCCTATATGCTGAACAACACCGCGCTTCCGAGTCCGCGAATCCTCATCGCTATCCTCGAAAATTATCAGCGAGCCGACGGTAGCGTCGTCGTCCCCGAAGTCTTGCGACTCTTTGTCGGCAAAGACCTCATCGAGCCGAGAGCGAAATAGTCGAAAAATAATCCCAGGCATTCCTGGGATTTTTTGTAGGAAAACACTTGATTGTTAAAAGGGTGGGGGTATAATTGAAATAAGTAATTTTGTTGTAAGAATTAACATAATAAAACTATGTTCTGGTCAAGCCCAAGTGGTGATATAGAGATGATATTCTTTTTTTTAGTTGTTTCTTTTATTCTTTCCCTTGCTATATTTTTCTTTTCAAGAAAGTGGCTGTGGAGTATTTTTGTGTTTTTAACATTGAGTAATGTAATTTTATATGGGAATTTGACCTATAGAATAGCGATTTCCTATGATATATTGTGGTTTTTTAATTTTGTTAGAAATATCTTCCCCTACATAAATTCTTTATTATTTTTTGTAATCATAATTCATTTCATAAAAACACGGTATGCCAAGTAGTTTCTTGAGAAGTATTATTACTTCTTTTTTAATCACTGTGCTCGTTTTTGTTCCCATCTCGCTGAATCTTTCCTTTCAATTGACTCATGCTGATGATGAAGATGCTTGGCAGGATTATGAGAACTACACAGTCATCGATCATGATACTGTCTGGAGTGGGAATATTACGAAAGAGGATATTCCGAAACCGGTGGTGGTAGTGAATAGAGCCGTCCTTACTATAGAAAAAGGAACTCATATTGAGTTGAAGAAACTTACGGTATATAGCGGAAGAATAATAGCACAGGGAACAGAACAGGATAAGATTGTTTTTACAAAACAACCACCGGATTTTTCGTGGATGACACCAGACTTCGAGCGCTATGACAAAGAATGTTTTTTGTATGCTTACGCGGAAGGGACAATCGAATTTTCTGATTGGGTAGAGACCGGGGACGAATCCCCATCTCTTTTTCGATATGTTGAATTTGATAATATGGGGCAGCATATCCGTAATGATGGGCAGAATTGCCCCGCTGTTGCCATGAGAGAGAGGTATTTCCGCTCTTTTTTCGTCGATACGGTCTACGCTGCGCAACCAATTGTCGTGGATAATCCTGTATTCAGGTTTTATTCTGGACGATTACATATTGAAAATTCCTCGTTTCAGAATAGCCCGCTTACCACCATTGAAGCCACTATGTATTTTAATGATGAATGGGAATCGTATGATTATGTACAGATAGTGAATTCTAATTTTGAAAGTAACCCTAGCGGGGTTGCGGTGGCTTCGAACTTTGGGTACGGGTCTGAAAACCACAGGGATTATTCTGATAGATTGTTATTGAAAAACAATTGGTATGGGGCATCCACTGGCCCAACGGGGCAACCTGAGCAAAATCCGGTTGGTATAACGGGTAATGGGGCGAGGGTGGATGGGACGGTTACATTGGATGGTTATCGAAAAAAAGATTTGATTGCGGACCCGGTTGTTATTATCCCTGGCATTATGGGATCAGAGAAGGCACATGGGAAATGGCAGCTCGACCCGATTCTCCATACATACGACGATTTAGTGTCGTCTTTGGAGAAGAATGGTTATCGGGAAAATATTAATTTATTTCCCTTTCCGTATGATTGGCGAAATACAAATATGACAACCGCCCAATCTTTGCGTGAGAAGATGGCAGATGTAATGGAAAAAACAAAGGTTTCTAAAGTGGATGTAGTGGCTCATTCGATGGGTGGGCTTGTTGCACGTGCATATATTGAAGCAATTGATGGGATTCCGTATGAAAATACGATTGATCAACTTATCACGCTTGGCACGCCACAGCATGGGTCGCCCGAAGCGTATCTCAAATGGGAGGCAGGGGAAGGATTTTTTACGTGGAAGGATATGTTGGCCCGGCATCATTTTGAACAGGAAGCAGAGGAGTTCGGGTATGATGATAATCTGAAAGGATATATTCAGGACAAAGTTGTGTCCGTGAAAGAGCTCTTGCCAGATCAAGATTACTTGTATGATATGGTAAGTAGTCAGTTGCGATCATATCCCGACCAATATCCGAAGAATTCATTTTTGGAGGCATTGAACAGTTCGGACAATGTTATCAAATTAGATCCAATTCGTTTTTCTAAAATTATTGGCGAAACGAGCGCAAAAAAAACAATTTCAAAGATTCGAATCAGAGGGAATTCTATAGGTGATCAGTGGGAACACGGCGTGCCAGAGAATTTCTACGACAAAAATACAGATCAGGGATTGGAATATAGTGATGGCGATGAAACCGTTCCTCTTGAGAGTGCCGATGGAGTCGCTTCTGATGAGACGATCAAAAGCGAAGCATCGCACGGTGATTTGCCGACAAAGGCACAGTGTGAAATTTTTAAGAAATTAACAGGGATAACTCAGTGTCAGTATAATGAGAACATTCATATACCAAACATTCTATTATTCAATGTCTTTTCTCCTATCGACATCCAAATCATCTCTCCCTCTGGAAAGAAAGTAGGCAAGAATTTCGCAAATGGTGAGATATACGATGAAATACCAGAGGCTTACTATACCGGCTACGATACTGTAAATGAATTCATCACCATTCCAAATCCCGAGGATGGAGAATACAAGATTGTGACGCAGGGCACAGGGGATGGGTCGTATCGTATCGAGGCTACCAAAATATCAGAGACCAATCCTGGAGAAGCAGCCAAAGAATCGACTGTATCCTTTTCTGGCAATGCCATTCCAAATGTACAGGAAGAAAAGACCATCGCTCTGTTATCCGATGACACAGTAGCGTCAGACGAAGAGGGTGATACCGCTCCTCCTGTAACCACAGTCTCTCTCACGGGTACCCAAGGCACCAATAGTTGGTATACGAGCGATGTGACGGTTACCCTCACGACTGCTGATGGTGACAATGGTAGTGGGGTCGATACGACCGAATATTCCCTCGATAATGGAATGACCTGGCAGACATACGCCGATTCATTTGTTGTTTCTACTGAGAGCACTACGACGATTCAGTATTTCTCTACCGATAAGCAAGGGAACAAAGAAGAGAAAAAAACCGAGACTATCAAGATCGATAAAACTGCTCCCGAAGCTAAGATATCATTCAATTCGACTACTCAAAAGCTTGATATTTCAGGGATAGACGCTCTTTCTAGTGTTTCGGTTGTAACGGTAGACAAGCTAGAGATGAAGACATCGAACAAACAGATAAAAAACATCAAGTCTTGGTTTGCTTACTGGTTCGATAGGCACAAAAAGAGTCTCCCAGATATGCTCACTACCCTCGCGGATGAAGCCGGTCATACGACGAGCCTCTCATTTGAAAAAACCAAAGATCGGAACGGGTTTGTCTTTGTGCGGTTGCTTTCCATTGGTTATGATGGAAGCGAGGCTATTCTGAAAGATACGGATGCGCAGTATAAATGGCGAGTGGATAAGAAGAAAGGCATATATCAACTCTTTGCAGCGAGTCTGAAAGCGGGAGAGGCGAGGATAGAGTCTCATTACCATCCAAAGAAAAACGAGACGTGGATCATGGAAAAATCACAGGATTTGCGAGATGATGACCGAGACGATGATAGTGATAAACGTACGATTATGAAGAAGCTGCCTGGTACGGTTGTGCCATACCTGGTAAGCGAACAAGGGGGAATGAGGGCGAAGTATTGAGGAGTGGACGTATAACACGTCTACCTAAAAGTGTTATAATACAGGTATATCATTAACTTCACGTCTATGGTGCTACTCAAGTGGCTGGTCAATGCGCTCGCGTTTCTCGCGTTGCCGCATATTATCTCGGGTATCTCGGTCAAGGGATTTGGAACAGCTCTTATTCTCGCTCTCCTCTGGGGGCTCATCAATATCACCATCAAGCCGATTCTCGTGGTACTCACGCTACCGATCAATCTGCTTACTTTTGGTATCTTCACCTTTATTATCAACGGCTTCCTGCTCTGGATCTTGAGCGGGGTCGTGAAGGGCTTTGAAGTACATGGATTCTGGGTAGCTGTCCTCGGCGGACTCGTACTCTCGGTGATTCATATGATTATCCATTGGGCCCTTCGGCGTCGTGAGGATTAGACATGCATTAACGGAGCCTGTTTTTTTGAAAAAGAGCTCTGATTAGAGAAAAAATGTGCTTTATGGTACAATAATCTTATGTTGAAAGCGCACGAAAACTATCGCGAGCTTATTTGGGTGCTTGCCAAGACAGATTTTAAGCTCCGGTATCATGGATCTGCTTTGGGGTATCTTTGGGCCTTGCTCAAGCCGCTCCTCACCTTCACGATCCTCAATTTCGTTTTTTCTTCGATTTTCAATCCACGGAGCGGTGGCAATGAGTATTATTCCCTACAGCTTCTCGTGGCAATCCTCATGTTTAACTTCTTTTCTGAGGGAACGAGTGCGGGTATGCAGTCACTTCTCGCTAAGTCGCAGCTCGTGACCAAAATATATATCCCGCGGTGGACTATCATCCTTGCCTCGACCCTCAATTCTGCCATGATTTATATTATGAACCTGCTTGTAGTGGTGATATTTTTTACATGGTATCAGTTTTTGCCAAGCTTTGGCGCAATAATGTTGTTCATCCTCTCCTCGTTACTTATTTACGCTATTATTATCTCATTTGCATTATTTACGGCACCGCTTTATGCTAAATTCCGTGATCTGGCGATGATTTGGGAGGTACTGCTGCAGATTCTGTTTTACGCCACGCCAGTTTTCTATTCGCTGCAGCTCATGCCGCTGTATATCCAACAAATTCTCCTCTTAAACCCGATGGCTTTTATTATTCATTTCACCAAGGAATCCCTCATTAACAATCATTATCCCGAACTGTGGCAGGCCAGCATGTTTCTTGTCCTTATAGGTCTTGCCTTTTATCTGAGCACGATTTCTTACCGAAAATTCGCTCCGAGAGTGGCTGAAGATATATAGTTTTAAATTATGGATCAAGATATTGCTATCAGCGTCAAAAATCTAAGCAAGACCTTCAAGATACCACATGAGAAGGTGTCTTCGGTGCGCGGAGCCGTAGTGAATATGTTTCGAGACAAGACGTACGAGGAATTCCAGGCGCTCGATGATATCTCATTTGAAGTAAAAAAAGGGGAGTTTTTTGGCATTATCGGCCGCAACGGTTCGGGTAAATCGACTCTCCTCAAAATTCTCGCTGGCATATATGAGCCCGATAGAGGCGAGGTGCAGGTCAATGGTATGATTTCGCCCTTTCTCGAACTCGGTATCGGGTTTAACCCCGAGCTTTCGGGCCGGGATAACGTTTATCTCAATGCTACCGTCCTCGGTATGACCAAAAAGCAGATTGATGAGAAATTCGATGCTATCGTGGCTTTCTCCGAGCTAGAACGCTTCATCGATCAGAAGCTCAAGAATTATAGTAGTGGTATGCAAGTCCGCCTCGCTTTTGCGGTCTCTATCCATGCCAACCGGGACATTCTCCTCATGGATGAAGTGTTAGCGGTGGGAGATATTAATTTTCAAGAAAAATGTTACGATTATTTTGTATCAATTCAAGGTAAAAAGACGGTACTTTTTGTATCGCATGATTTAGATAATATGAAGAGGTTTTGTGGTCAATCATTGGTTTTAAACTATGGAAAAATTGAAGATATTGGCCATACCAGTACGGTAGCAGCAACGTATAAAAAATTGATGTTGTAGGATTATTGAAATGAAAAATATGCAAAAAGTAAAAATTTTAAAACTGAATTCTATTGGTGATGAGCGAGGACAACTTATTGCTTTAGAAAGTAATAAATCAGATATACCATTTGATATTAAAAGAGTTTATTATATTTTTGATACTACTCCTGGGACTGTTCGCGGACACCATGCCCATAAAACAATAAAACAAGTTTTAATTGTTACAAGTGGTAGCTGTACTATTGTGTGTGACGATGGCAAGGAAAGAATTGATTATGTTCTAGATTGGCCAGATAAGGCGCTGTATATCGAAGGCATGATTTGGAGGGAAATGAAAGATTTTTCTAAGGGGGCAACTCTTATGGTATTGGCAAGTGAGTATTATGATGAAAATGACTATATTAGAGAGTACGATACATTTTTGAAAGAGTTAAAAAATGAGTCTTGATAATATTTCAATTGGAGTGGATATTGAGGACATTAACCGTTTTATCGATAAGGAAGCGTTGTTTTATGCTAAGATTTTCACTGTTGAAGAACAAAAATATTGCAATAAGAAACAGGTTCCTGCTCAGCATTACGCTGCCCGGTTTTGCGCGAAAGAAGCTTTTGTAAAGGCACTGTGTGGATTAGGATGGGGGAAAGAATTTATTGCATTGAATGAAATCAATATTTATCACGATGACTTTGGATGTCCGCAAATTTCCTATGAAAAGGCAAAAGGAATTATGGCTAAGGTGAGTCTATCGCATGATCAGACAAAAGCCATGGCATGTGTAATTGTTTCGAAGAGTTAATACTCAATAATATGAGCAGTCCATTGACTCGAATTGAATTGCAGAAAATTTTGTTTAAGAAGGTTTTAAATAGACTGGAACTTCAATCGTGCCCGGTTTTGTCGTCTGTTAAAACCGTAAAAATTCACGTGTATCGAAATCACGCATTTGAGCCGATTGCATCGGTTATTGATCCGTTTTTGAATTATTCTGGAATTCGAGCTGAATTTTCTTATAGCGGGTATGATGATAGCCTCAGTTTTTCGAATATCCCAGATGATGCGGATGTCATATTGCTGTGGATTGATCTTGAACATTATGGAATGACTGTTGATATTAAGAGTTTTCTTGGTGAGCGACTCAAGTTTCTCAGAGGAAAAAGCAAAGCCGATATTGTGTTGGTAGCCTTGACTGATGAGACGTTGCATCAGAAAGATTTCGATGTGAGCGGATGTTATATCGCCGATGTGAACGAGCTCAAGCAGAGAGTAGAAGGGTTGTTCTACGATGATCGCTTACAGAAAGTGACCGCTACTCGTTTAAGTAATGCAGCCTGTCTTCAAATGGCTCGTTGGTTGGGATCATCGCTTTTACCGCCTCTGTTTTACCCAAATGTGAAAGCGCTAGTCTTAGATTTGGATAATACTTTATATTCAGGAGTTCTTGGTGAGGATGGTATTGATGGAATAATATTGACTGACGGACATCGGAAACTTCAGGAAAAATTGAAAGAATTGAAGGAGCAAGGATTTTTTCTGAGCGTAGCTTCAAAAAATGAAATTGAGGATGTACGCAGAATGTTTGAAAAAAGAAAGGACTTCCCCCTCGTTTGGGAAGATTTTTCTGCAATAGGTATTTCTTGGGATACGAAAGTGTCAAATATCGTTACTATCGCTGAGAAACTGAGGATTGCGCCGGATAGTATGGTATTTGTTGATGATAATATAGGGGAGATAATCGCTGTTGCGTCGGGTCTTCCTGGCATCAGATTGCTTTTGTCTGATGCTGTTGACGCTGGCAATACGCTGGAGGCCCTAGTCTGTTTTCCTGGGTTATTCAAATGGCACAGAACTGGGGATGATACCAAGCGTATGGCAGATTTACAGTCGAATGAAGTAAGGGAAGTATTGAAGCAGTCGCTTAGTCAGGAAGAATATATGAAGCAGTTACGTTTACGTATAACTTATAGGGTAAATTCTGAAAAAAATATATTCAGAATCGCCGAGCTTGGCGGCAAAACAAATCAGTTTATATTTTCGTATCAGAGACTCAAAGAACAAGAAGTAAAGGAATTTATGCAACATAAGGATTGGGATGTTGTTGATTTTTCCTTAAAAGATAATCTTTCAGATAGTGGTTTGATTGGTGTGGTACTGACAAAGTTTTCTGGTGAGATTTTGACCGTTGAAGACATGTTTATAAGCTGCCGAGCTCTTGGAAGAGAAATAGAGGATGTTATGATTTTGAAAGCCATTGATATAGTTCGTCGGAAGTATTCTCCGAAAGAGGTAAAAATTCGTTATAAGAAAGGAGAACGCAATCAGCCCGCATTGACATGGCTACAGAAAATGACGAAGCATGGATTACAAGAAAGTGGCGACGTTATTTTGCCCGAGAGTCTTTTTGTGATAAAGAGCGATTATGTGTCTGTATCCGTTGAATAAATAATAATGAAATCCGTATGATGGAAAAAATTATAAAAGTGCTTGTGAGTATTCTCAAGAAGACAGAGGAAGAGATTCTTGAATGTGATAAAAAAAATGAGCGTTATTGGGATTCTTTGCAAACCATAGAAATCGTTTTTTGTCTCGAGCAAGAATTTGGAATAATCATCGAAAGCAGCGATATAGCCTCAATGAAGTCCCTGGCCTCTATTGAGGAAGTTATTCAAAAATCATCTCAAAGCAAATGAAACATTCGATTTCTATATCTGGTTTTTCCTACTCATTGCGGCCGGCGGAGGCTGAAGACGCTCGTTTCATCGTGGAACTCCGAACGGGCCATGTAGACCGCAGTCGGTATATCCATGCTGTTTCTAGTGATATTTCTGTGCAGGAATCCTGGATGAGAGATTATTATGAGCGTACAGGGGATTATTATTTTATTGTAGAGAATATATTAACTGGGAAACCTGAAGGATTGATTGGTATATATGATCTGGATTATGATCGGAAAACCGCTGAATGGGGAAGATGGATTGTGATGCCAGAAAGTGTGTGTGCTATTGAATCCGTCTATCTGATGTACAGAGTAGCCTTTGAGGTATTGGGTCTTGAAAGTGTGTATTCGAGAACTGTCAGGGAAAATACGGCAGTTGTATCTTTTCATGATTCATTAGGAGCTATAAATAAGGGAATAGTGGTCGATGCTTTTGAGCTTAATGGGAAGAAGTGTGATGCGGTAGAGCATTATGTAGACGAGGAAATATGGAAAAATATCGTTTTGCCGAAATCTGAAAAAATTGCAAAAATGATTTACGAAAAAATGTTGAAGCAGGAAATTGCAAAAATGGATTTCCACCATATTGGAGTGGCTACCCGAGAAATAGAAACAGAAAAGAAATTTTTTGAAATGTTAGGGTATGTAGTGGAAGGAGAATACTTTGTAGATGAACTTCAGGGAATTCGAGGGGTGTTTATGACAACCAAAAATCAACCAAGGCTGGAGTTATTGGAAAATCTGCCAGCATCGAAAACGCTTGATTTGTGGCTTGGAAAAGGAATAAAATTTTACCACTTTGCTTATTTTGTGGATGATATAGATTCAAAGATTCATTTGTATACTAAGAAATTTTCAGGGAAGTTGATATCGCCTAAAAAGCCCTCAGTGGCTTTCGGATTAAAAAATATTTGTTTTATTATGTTTGCCAATGGGTTAATTATTGAATTAATAGAAAGGAATTAGGATATGTCTCATAGTCAAAAATCTTTACAGAAAATCGCAGAACATTCCCTGTATGCAAATGGTGTGAGTAGGGCCATGGTTGAATATTCTTTTGTTGTTTTTTCAAAATATCTTCGGCGGGGGAATATTTTGGAATTAGGTCCAGCCGAGGGGGTCATGACTGATTTGTTTGTGAAAGCCGGTAGAGATGTGACAGTAGTGGAAGGCGCTGAAAAGTTTTGTAATGATTTGACTCAACGGCATCCATCGATAAAAGTTCATCATTCGATGTTCGAAGATTTTAAAACAGACCAAAAATTCAATAACATTGTCTTGGGTC
Source organism: uncultured Bdellovibrionales bacterium (assembly GCA_964451495.1). Lineage (GTDB taxonomy): Bacteria > Patescibacteriota > Minisyncoccia > Moranbacterales > UBA1568 > UBA1568. Next base: position 68,667 of record CAYVHS010000001.1, read on the forward strand.
ATGTATTGGAGCATGTTGATAATCCAGTGAAAGTATTAAAGTATGTCAAAAAATTTCTAAAGAAGTCTGGCGTTATCTTGGTGGCTGTTCCAAATGCGAATTCAATTCATCGTCAGGCCGCAGTCGCAATGGGTCTGCTAAAGAAAGAAAATGCCTTGAATGAGTTGGATATTCATCATGGCCACCAGCGGGTGTATTCGATTCCTGAGCTCCGAAAAGATTTTGAAAAGGCAGGACTCAAAGTAAAGAAAATAAGCGGATATTGGCTCAAACCAGTCTCAAACAAGCAGATCGATGAAAGCTGGACCGCAGAAATGATCGCCGCATTTATGAAGCTTGGCGAAAAATACCCAGACATTTCCGCAGAAATATTTATTGTTGCAACTCTTTAAAGATTCAATCATGGCCAAAGTGATTATTATTCATTATGGGGGAGTGTTAGTGGCAGGAAAGTACAAGCCTTTTATTTTTTATGAGGGGTTAGTTTCAGCGTTGAGAAAAAATGGTAATGATGTAATGGAAATTATCACTAATGATTTCTTAGAGCGACCTTGGAACGGTTCCAATAAGCTTAGAAGAAAGATTAAAAGATCTAAAGTAATTGGTGATATAGTCCATTTTAAGCCAGATGTAATAATTTCTTTCAATAATTCTTCTATCGAGGGACTAGAAAGAGAAGTGGCCTGCCCAATAGCTGTTTGGGATGCGGATCATTTTTATCATTTTAACGATCTAGATCTCTTAAGAGCGAATAAGGAAAGATACCTGTTTTTTTGTTCACAATCAAGCGATATCTTAGACTGTCAGAAAATTCTAGGCGCTGACCCAGAACAGTGTTTTCTGATAAAACCGGCTACGTCTATTCAGGCCAAGCCAAATCATAAAAAAACAAATAATATCGTATTCATAGGTACTCCATTTGGCAATGCTAGCGAAAAGGAAAAGCTCTGTAGATACAAAAATGAATATATCGAGCTGGTTAAAAAAATGATTCACAAAGAAGATAATGCGGAAAATTTAATGCGTACATATGCAAAGAAAATTCCCGAAGTAGATCAGACAATACTGGATTTCGGATCGGTATCCAATCGTAATAACACCTTGGCCCATGTCGCGCCCTTAGGGCTTAGCCTATATGGCGGAGCAGGCTGGTTAGAAATCGGCTTAGATTTTTCTTTGGATATATTTAATGCATACAACCCACAGCAGGTTTATTCGGTGAGTCAGACTCAGGAAGTATATAATAGTTCAAAAATTGGCTTGAATATCAATCACACCCAGGCAAAAAGTGGGTATAGCTGGCGAGTGATGGATGTTTTAGCTTCTTCTGCAGTCCTTGTGAGCAATTACTCAAAAGATTTAGCGGAGGATCTCGGCGATTTGTCCAAAGAAATATTTTATAATACGCCACAAGAGGCCTATATGGTATGTTCTCGGCTGCTGCAGGATGAAAATCTTAGGAAAAGAATTGTTTCTCAATCAAATGAAATCGTAAGAAAGTTTCATACTTGGGAAGTGAGAATCACTGAAATAGAGCGTGTACTCAAAGTAGGGCTGGTAAGTAGTCGGCCTATCGAAGGGGAATATATCCTATTAGATGCAAAAAAATACTATACTTTTTTTGCTAAGACAATGTTTTATATGAGGCACCAAGAAGGGATCTTGGTGAATAGTATATTTTTTCTTTTGCCTTATGGTATGGTTAAAATCATAAATAATCAGGCAGAAAGACGTTTTTTGATGAATATGAAGAATATCAGGATATCTTTTTCAAACGTCTCTCTGTATGCGCTCATGGCCAGAAGCACACGTTTCATTTTACCTTATGGTGTTATATGGCTTATCCGGATGATAAAAAATTTTAAGATAAGCAAGATTTGAGGACGTATTATTTATTATAGCCGCTATCTATTATGTTGAAGTTTCTAGATTTGCATGGGGTAAATGAGCAGTATCGCAATGAAATTGATGCTGCAATAAAACGTGTTGTCGATTCTGGTTGGTATTTGCTTGGAAAAGAGATTGAAACATTTGAAAAGGAATTTGCGGATTTTTGCGGGGTAAAATACGCAATCGGAGTGGCCAATGGCCTGGATGCTCTAGTTATTTCGCTTAAGGCATTGGATATTGGAGAGGGGGACGAGGTTATTGTTCCTTCAAATACGTATATTGCTACCGTGCTGGCGATAACTGCCAGTAAAGCAATTCCGGTTTTTGTCGAACCCGATATCAAGACGTACAATATTGATTGCGATAAAATTGAGGCTGCTATTACTGAAAAAACTAAGGCGATTATGCCGGTGCATCTATATGGGAGAGCCTGTGATATGACGGCTATTTTAAAAATTGCAAAAAAATATACTTTACAAGTAATAGAAGATTGCGCTCAAGCTCATGGAGCTATATATGAAGGAAGCCGAGTTGGTTCATTCGGAGATTGTAATGGCTTTTCATTTTATCCTGGAAAAAATCTGGGGGCCATGGGAGATGGCGGAATAATAACGACAAACGATGAATCAATCGCAAAAAAAGTTCGAGCAATTCGCAACTATGGATCTTTTGTAAAATACGAGCATCTATACAAGGGAATGAATTCACGTCTAGATGAGATTCAGGCGGCGATATTATCAGTCAAGCTTTCGCATTTGGACCAGGACAATGAAAAAAGACGAAACGTTGCAAAATATTATAGAGAAAACATTAATAATCCATTGATAATTTTGCCAGAGATACGTATAGATGAACAGGAATCTCACGTTTGGCATCTGTTTGTTGTGAGGACTCAAAAAAGAGATGCTTTACGTAAGTATTTATTAGATAATGATATAGAGACGGTTATTCATTATCCTACACCTCCTCATAAACAAGAAGCTTATAAGGAGTTCAGTGATTTGGTTTTACCGATTAGCGAACAAATCCATCGTGAGGTACTTAGTCTGCCTATCTCTCCAATTATGACACAGGAAGAAATTCAAAAAGTTGTAGAAACTATAAATAAATATGGAGAATAGAAAACAGCCACTTGTTTCCATAGTGGCAACGAGCTATAATTTTGAAAAATTTATCCCATATTTCATAGAATCTGTTTTGTCTCAGACGTATACTTGTTGGGAGCTTATTGTGACAGATGATTGTTCTACAGATCAAAGTTTCAGTCTGTTGAAGATGTATGCTAATAAGGATAAGCGTATTAGGGTTTTCCAAAACGATAAAAATCGTCATGTATGTCATACGGTCAACTGTTCTTTGAGCAAGGCAACGGGAGATTATATTTGTGTTATGTCTTGCGATGATGCTTTTTTTCCGGAAAAATTATCACACGATGTTGCTTTCATGGAAAAAAACCTAGACATTGGCATGCTGTATGGACAACTCGACCAGATGGACGAGAACAATCTTTTTCGTGGAACATATGGATATATTCCACCAAAAAACTTCGATCGACACTTTTTGTTAAGAGAGATGTTTTTGTTTGGTAATAAGCTTGTATCTCCGGGGTTATTTGTAAGAAAAGATATCATAGATAAGGTTGGTTCCTTTCATCCGCTTTTGAGAATGACTCAGGATTACGAATATCACATACGGCTATTGTTTCACGCTCAGCCAGCGTATTCTGCGGAGTCGTTAACCAGATATCGCCGAATGTCTGATAATTCGAATTTAAGTAGTCTTACCGAGACAACAGCCAACACAGAACATAATGAAACTTTTTTTCTTTTGAATAGCTATTTAAAATATATAAAGAAATATGATGTGCTCAAGCGGATTTTTCCGGAAGTGATAAAATTTGGCCCAGAGGATGATATGCTGATACCGTATTATTTAGGGAGATTAGCTCTTCAATCTGAGCAGTACCACGTCAAAGCCTTCGGTTTGCAGGCCATGTATAATTTTATGCTCGATAAAGAAAATAGGACCTATCTTGAGGAGAGAGTAAATTTTTTACCGAAAGACTTTATGTGTCTTTCTTCTGAGAATAAAGTTTATTGCTCTTTTGGTCTTGTGGAGAATTATCCAATAGGGAAAAGGATAAGAAAATGGGCATATAGACTATCTCGATATATCAGAGAAAAAATGGGTAATATTTTCAGAATTGTATAGTTCGAGTATATGTCATATCTTCAAATGAGAGCATTTCTAAAATACCTCTTTTTATTATTTATTGATCTCACGATAAAAAACCGTTTCTTTTTTTGGGGTGAATATAGACGATGGCAAGCTTTTAAGAAAAAACGAAAGTCTTCTTCCTCAAGTAATGAGAAAGAGGGTATGTCGAGGAATGTATATTATTTGGTTCCTGGTACTGGAATTTCTGGTGGAGTCGCTGTCATTTTTCAGCATGCAAACAGATTGTGTAAGAGGGGTTTTAATGTGAAGATACTTTCTTTGAATAATGAGAATAATGATGCGTGGTTTCCTCATCAGTCTGTAGAGATAATACCCTATAAGAAAACGAAAGATATCTTGAAGTCGGGAGACATAGATATCCTTATCGCTACGGGATATAGTACTGCTTTTACCGTTGATATGGCACGGGCGCGCCGAAAAATGTATTTTGTCCAATCAGACGAAAGTCGTTTTTTTGGTGATGATAAAAAATTGTGCGAGGTGATACGTGAAACGTACGGGATTACTTTTGAATATATGACAGAAGCTCTTTGGATACAGAAATGGCTCAAGGAAGAATACGGGTATGATGTGTCGTATGTTCCAAATGGTATTGATGTTGATATGTTTCATCGGACTGAGCCTATAGAGCCAAGAAAGAAGAAGGCAAGAATTCTTATTGAGGGGTCGATAAACGTCCCTTTTAAAGGCATGGACGATGCTTATAATGCGATTAAAGATCTTGATGCTGAGATATGGATTGTGAGCAATAATGGGACGCCAAAAGTTGGTTGGAAATACGATCGTTATTTTGAAAGCGTTCCGATTGATGAAATGAAAAAGATATATTCTTCTTGTGATATTTTTCTCAAGATGAGTCGGATTGAAGGATTCTTTGGTCCGCCAATGGAAGCGATGGCGTGTGGTTGCGCAGCTGTTGTTGGAAAAGTGACGGGGTATGATGAATATATTATTGATGGTGAAAATGCATTAGTGGTAGAGCAAAGAGATATTGATGGTGCGCAAAAGGCAATAAAACGATTAATGAATAATACGGTATTGCGTGAAAAATTAATTAAGAATGGTTATAAAACCGCTCAAGAATGGAGCTGGAATCGATCAATAGATCTTTTAGAAGAAGTTGTTAGTAAATGAGGTGGTGTCTTTCGAAAAAATACCTTACAAAAGGGATTTCTGCCAGTTCCAGGCGTCGGTGAGAGCCTGTGAGAGAGGGAGTTTGGCTCGCCAGCCGAGCTCTTTTTGTATCTTGGTGGGGTCGGCATAGCAAGAAACGATGTCTCCTGGCCTCCGAGAGCCGAAAATATGGGGTACGGATACGCCGGTGGTTTGTTCAAAGGTATCTAGGAGCTCTTGCACACTCGTTCCATGTCCAGTGCCTACATTGTAGACGTTGTAGGGCAAGCGACCTTCTGTGGTGGAAAAAAGGGCATTGAGTGCTGATATATGGGCCTCAGCGAGGTCGACGACATGGATATAGTCGCGGATACAGGTACCGTCTGGTGTCGGGTAATCGTTGCCGAAAATAGTCAGATGCTCTCGCAATTTGGCAGCGGTCTGAGTGAGATACGGGACGAGGTTATTGGGTGTGCCGATAGGGAGTTCGCCGATATATCCGGATGAGTGTGCGCCGATAGGATTGAAATAGCGGAGAGCGATGGAGCGGAGTGACCCGTGCTTTGCAAGAGTCGTATCTCTCAGGATGTCTTCACAGATTTGTTTGGTGTTGCCATAGGGCGAGGTAGCCTGTTTGCGCAAAGCGGTTTCTGGTATCGGCAGACTATCTGGTTCGCCGTAAACGGTCGCGGAAGAAGAGAAGACAAAGGCTTTGACACCATGGCGAGTGGCCGCATCGAGAATGGCTACGAGCGAGCCTACGTTGTTCCTATAATACGCGAGCGGCTGCTCTATCGATTCGGCGACGGATTTGAGGGCGGTAAAATGTATGATGCCATCGATAGATTCCCCACTCAAAACTGATTCGAGGAATATAGGGTCAGTACAATCACCGACATACGTCTTGGGGCGGGTAGCGAGTATCTGTTCGATGCCACCGAGTACTGATTCTTGTGAGTTGCAGAAATTATCGAGTATGATCGGCGTGTGGCCGGTTTGGGCCAGTGCGACGGCTGTGTGTGAGCCGATAAATCCAGCTCCGCCAGTGACGAGGATGTTCATAGGTTTATATTTTAATACGTTAAGCATTTTTCTGGTAGTGTCACATCGGAACTGAGTGATTCTGTAGATTGGAATATCGCGCCTAAAGTACCGAAAGGCGTTAGTCCTTCGGGTAATGACGGGTTGTATTCCTCGATAAAAAGATGATTGAATCCTGGGGGGATATTTTTTATTTCGCCTCTTAGGTAACATCCACGATAACCGTACTCGGAGGTGAGTACGTAGTACATTGATTTCACATGATGACTCTCGCCCGTAATGAGTACGGGGACGTTTGATGTGAAGTGAGCTTTCGCTTCGGTGGCGATGGCTCTTAACTGTCCGAGTGTTACTTTGGATTCTGTTCCAAATCGGAGATCACGGCTACTGTCTTCTGCTGAAATTTTCGATGTTGCTAATTCATAGAGATATGTGCTGGTTGCTTTGATATTGAGCAGTATCATTACTATGCCTATTGAATATAATACAATTTTTATAAGAGTATATTTTTGGCTCAGGGGATGATTGAGGAAATATTCCGCAGCGAATCCGAGTGAGAGAAAAAGTACGGGTATAATACCGAGATAAAATCGAACCTCTGTTTCGTACGCAACGAGTATAGTAACGATAAGAAACCCAAACAGCCATGACCCTATAAAACCGACCTTAAGCTTTTGTTTTGTGGCTGTTTCTGAGCGTAAACGATGAAATGTTAACCAGAGGATAAGAGTAAATATTATCATGGCCATCAGCGAATAGGGTAGAGCAGTCTGACATTTTTGGTCACATTTGATTGCGAGACCTCGGGTCACGAGAGTATCAGTATTTTGTTGTCCGGTTGTGATAATCCAGGTGATGTGAGAGCCTTCCTGGTAAGCACGGAATAGCTTTTCGTAGCAAGAGTGGTTTTTGTCTTGATATTTTTCACCACTTATAGCGCTGATGAATGAATTTGTGTTGGCTCCGCCTGTCTGCCACTCATGTATGAATATTGGGAATTGCAAAAGTATTGCGATTATAATACCGAGAAATATCTCTTTAGACCGGAGAGCTCGGGAAAACATAAGAAATATACCGAGTCCGATTCCTAGCCCGAGAATAGCAACGAGGTGCAGCTGCGCGATGATACCCATGCATATGGCCGCACCAGTCAAGTAGTATTGGCGTTGTTTTTCCTGATTTTCTAATGCGTTGAGAAAAAACCAGGCGAAGAGCGTGGTAAAAAATGGGAGTAAATTTGGATTCCAAGCGAAGCGAGAAAAAGTGACAAGAAACAGGGAAATGCTTGCAAGGGCAGTGAGCCAAAAAGAGATTGTGAGAGAGAGGAATTTTCGGAATAAAAAAAAGAAGAGAGGCAGGGTGAGAATTCCAAATATAAGATCTGGATAGGCGTAACTTTCCGGCATAGCCCCGAAAAGTTCTCCGGATATATATTGGAAATAGTAGGTGATTGGACCAAGTCGAAATTTGGTGCTCCCAGCCTCTGGGCCGAGGAGAGGCAACGAGGAGAATCCGTTCGACATAGCCTGAGTCATGATGAGTGCATCACGCGCCTGATCAGATTTAAATACAAGCCAATCACTATAGTGTACCGATCGAAATACAATGCCGATAATACAGATAATGATAAGTCCAAGAACCCATTTATTTTGGCGCCACTTTGTTGAGAGATATTTTTTAGTTACTTGAGTAAGTGTGTCAATATTCATATTTTTAGACAAACGGAAAGATTTTTTAGTGGGCGAATTCTATCTTGTAGCTACAGACGAAGTTCTCGGATTTTCTGTTGATTTCCATTCCAAAATTAGGATGAGATCGATAAAGGTATTGGTGGGCCAGATGACCCGATTGGTATAAAGGTTAGCTAGTGACGCATGGCTAGCCTGAATAGTGTATGAGCCGATAAATCCAGCTCCGCCAGTGACGAGGATGTTCATAGGATTTCGATAGACTTATTTATAACGGCCGAACAGATCATTGAAACGAATTTTGAAAAGGGCAGCCAGCATATTGATGGGATCACTGAGAGTGTTGACGTTGGTGTTCCGTGAATCTTTCTTGATAATGACTGGGAGAATATCTACTTTGGAGTTGTATTTTCGTGCCAAGAAAAGGAGCTCTGCGTCAAAAGCAAAACGTTTAATAGTAATTTTTTTGAAGAGTTTGATAGCTGTTTCTCGGCGGAACAGTTTGAACCCACACTGGGTATCGGAAAATTCGAAGTTACCAAGAAGGAGGATTTGGAGTAGATGAAATCCACGTGCCATGACGACGCGATACCAGGGTGCCGGCTCTTCATAGTGTGATCCAGATACGAGCCGTGAGGCGATGACTATGTCGGCCGAATCAAGAGCCGATACGAATTTTTCCAACTCATCAATCGGTATAGTGAGATCGGCGTCAATGAAGAGGATGGGGTCATATTTCGACGCGAGGACGCCTGCTTTGACCGCTGCTCCTTTGCCTTGGTTTTGTTTGAACGGAATAAGGACAATGGGAATTTCTGGACGAGTCATCCCTAGTTGCTCGATATTTTTTCGTGTGTCATCGGGGCTCCCGTCTGTGACGACGACTATTTCGAAACGGTCGAAACGCGTCTTGAGATATGCATAGAGCGTTTCGATATTTACCTCTATTACTCCTGCTTCTTTGTAACAAGGAACAACGATGGAGATTTCTTTATTAGCCATAGGTTTTTTAATTCGGATATTCTACTTTATACACACGAACGAAATTTTCGGATTTTCCGTTGATTTCGATGGCGAAATCAGGATCAGGGCGATCATAATATTTGTGGGCTATGAGACCAGATTTGGCTTCCCATCGGGGAAAACGTGACATATAGCGAGTCTTACCTCGCTTGGTGAGGACATAGTAGCTCGGTCCACGCTCGTCTTCTTTGAGAGTGTACGCTGTCAGGCATCGGCCGATGAAGAATTCGCACGTCCCATAGTAGTCGGACCAGATAGTGATATTTTTCGCATCCGGCAGATTGTTTAGATACTTGGCTGCTTCGTAGCCGCCATATCCCCAGCCATGATCCTGGAGGGATCGAGGAGGGAGGAGAATATTGGAATAATTAGCATAATATGGCGTAGTCGAGAAAAGACTGGCGCAGGAAATGATACCGACGAAAATGAAAATAATGAGCTTGGCATGAGGTATCTTATACGGGTGTATTTTTGATAGTATTTCTGCGAGGCCATCTGCAGCGAGATACGCGATCATCGGGAAGAGGAGGATGACGTAGCGCGATACAGCGAAGACGTTGGAAAATCCGAGGGCGGCGAGATTGAGCACGAGGAAAAAAACGATACAGAGACGAAATAATCGCGATTGTTGTGTAGTGGCGAAGAGGGCTGTGCCCGTTGCAAATAAAGTGAGAAGCCATGGAATAATCGGTATTGAGTAGAGGAGAGCGGAAAGTTCGATAGTTCCGATTTCGATGGGTGTCAGGAAGCGACCCAGGTAGTAACGTGCATTGGTGAGGTCTTTGATATCATTGGGCACAGTAAATGGTGCCCACTCGGGGAATACAAGGCGAACAGCGACCGCTATGATACTCGAAAAAAGGAATACGAGGCCGATTACGCGAAGTGTGTTTATGGTTATGGACGTCAAAAAATCTTTTGATTTTCGGGGTATTTGAAAGAATGCCATGGTGATGAGAGAGAGAATCAGTGTGACATAGCCGACCCAGGGAAGCGTCGAGAGTGTGCCGGCAGTAAAGTACGTGATGAATCTGACCTTTGCATCGTTAGAAAGCATGATGCCTGGTATACAGAGAAGAAAGAGGGCTATAGCGCCCAAAGAGATCCCAAGAAGTGCAAGAGTTTGGTATTTTAATGTGAGTGCCGAGAAATCTTTATCGGCGAGATAGAGTATGAGGACGAGAATGGGCAAGAAAAAGAGGATGATCAGTGCGGTATATTTGGAAAGGAGTGCGAGTGCGAGCGTCAGGGTAGCAAGAAAGAAGAATCGCCATTTCCTGGTTTTGAGGAGGGCGAGGAAAGAGAACAAAGCGACCGAACCCGATGACCAGAGGAGTGCGTCAGGGTTGATAATTTGTGATATACCCACGAGGTGAGGGGAGAGAGCGGTGAAAAAAACAGTGGCACTCGCAACGAACGACGTAGAGAAAGCACGGACTGAGAAAAAGAGCGCGATGAGAAGTATCGCATTTACGATGAGTATAGGGAGGCGAAAAGCAAGGTAGAGGGTCGCGGTTTTGTCTGGGTCGCAGTTACGGAAACGACCTTCATCATATTGGCAGGTGACCGTCGTCTGATCGAGGAAGGGCAGTGCGATACCAGAGATGAGCGCGAGGGAGACTCCGGGCTTGTCGTTTATATAGGTCTTTTTCAGTTTCCAGTCGTTCCAAGCGCTCCAGTACTGTGGCACGCGCTCCTCGACCCAGTAGTGCTCGTCAGCCGTGATAAAGCTACTAATATGATAAAGTCCGAAAGAGAGGAATCCGAAAACGGAGAGAATGAGGAGAGCGAAATGACGGTAGCGCGAGATGAGTGTGAGAATCGGGGTAGACATAAGAGGAGAGGTGAGGCTCGGAATCGCTAGGGATTTATATTTACCAGTATACAGTATTCTGTTCTGAAATGGCAGATTTCGGCGCCGTTGCCTGTTTTTAGCAGATGCGATACAATTAACCTATGATATTAACTTGAAAAATATGCAGGAAAACCAGCTGTATCTGTCTGTGGTCGTGCCGCTGTACAACGAAGCAGGAAATGTCACGGAGCTCCACCGGAGGATTCATGAAGCTCTTCTCAAAATTGGTCGTCCGTTTGAAATCATTTTTGTTGATGATGGTTCTAAAGACACGACATTAGTAGAAGCCAAATTACTTTCACCTCTTCGTTTGATTTCATTTCGCAAGAATTTCGGACAGACGGCCGCTTTTGATGCTGGTATCAAAGCCGCGCAGGGAGAGATCGTTGTGACGCTCGATGGTGATTTGCAAAATGACCCAGCGGATATACCGCTCCTTCTCGAGAAAATAAACGAAGGCTACGATGTCGTTTCTGGATGGCGTTTCAATCGGCAGGATCCATGGAGCAAGAAGATACCTTCTCGCATCGCCAATCTTCTCCGCAAGATTCTCATCCAGGACAATATCCATGATTCCGGCTGTAGCCTGAAGGCGTATCGTCGTGAGTGTTTCAAAGATGTCGATCTTTTTGGGGAGATGCATCGTTTCATCCCGGCTATTCTGGAGCTCGAGGGCTACAAAGTCGGTGAAGTGAAGGTCTCACATCATCCGCGTATTCATGGCGTGACCAAGTATAACTGGAAGCGCGGTTTCAAAGGTTTTGTCGATATGGTATCGATCTGGTTTTGGCGCAAATATTCTCATCGCCCACTCCATCTCTTTGGAGCGACGGGGGTAGTACTCTTTGCTATCGGTACTCTGATTTTGGCTTGGATGCTCGTCGTCAAGCTCTACTTCGGAGAATCTCTTTCTGAGCGTATCTGGCCGCTCGTCGGGATTTTCTTCACTCTCATTGGTGTGCAGATGTTTATTTCTGGATTGCTCGCCGATATCATGGTGCGCAACTATTATCAGACGCGTCATCGGATGAATTACAATATTCGCGAAGTACGTGAACAATAAATTTTATTGTTAATTGTTGATTGTTAACTGACTTATGAAACTGACTTTCATCGGGACGGGATATGTGGGATTAGTGACGGGAACCTGTATGGCAGAATTGGGGCATACGGTGATTTGTGCTGATATCGATAGGAAGAAAATCACCAAACTTAAGAAGGGTATCATGCCCATCTATGAGCTAGGCCTCGAAGAGCTCGTTGCCAAGAATGTAAAAGAGGGGCGACTCTCATTCACGACTTCAATCGGTCAGGCGATCAAAGAGTCCGAAGTTGTGTTCAGCGCTGTCGGTACGCCAGAGGACAAAAAGACAGGCAAAGCGGATATGCAGTATGTGCATGCGGTTGCCGAGACATTTGGGAAAAATCTCAACGGGTACAAGATTCTCGTCAATAAATCGACGGTACCCGTGGGCACGGCTGATGTTGTGCGTGATATCGTAACCCATGCCAGTAAGGGAAAATATGAGTTTGATATCGTTTCCAATCCCGAGTTTCTCCGTGAAGGCGCGGCTATCAAAGACTTCCTTAACCCGGATCGTGTCGTCGTAGGTGTGGCTTCTGATCGAGCTAAGGAAGTGATGGAAAAGATTTATCGTCCCATCGCTCGAGCTGGACGTCCGGTCATGGTGACAGATATCCGCAGTGCCGAGCTCATTAAATATGCTTCCAACGCGTTTCTCGCGGTAAAGATCACCTTTGCAAATGAGATGGCAAATTTTTGCGAACTGGCTGGTGCCAATATCAAAGAGGTAGCTAGGGGAATGGGGGCAGATAGTCGTATCGGGTCGCGATTTCTCTATGCTGGTATCGGATACGGCGGGTCATGCTTTCCCAAAGATGTTCAGGCGCTCATGGAGACAGGCAAGGAATACGGTTTCGACTTCTCCATTATCAAGGCAGCCGATAGAGTGAATGATACACAGAAACTCCGCCCCATCGAGCTTTTGAAGCGTCAGTATAAGAATTTGAAAGGGAAAACAATCGGTATTTGGGGTTTGTCATTCAAGCCACGTACTGATGATGTCCGTGAGGCACCAGCTCGGTACATTATCGAAGAGCTTCTCGGAGCAGGGGCCAAAGTGCAGGCGTTTGATCCCGTAGCCATAGAGAGTTTCCGATTGTCGTTTCCGGATAAGCGCGTGAAATATGTTGCCAGCGCATACGATGCGGTGGATGGCGTTGACGCCCTTATTATTTGTACCGAATGGGATGAATTTCGAACAGTAGAATATCCCGAAATGGTGTCTCGTATGAAGGGTCGTGTCATCGTTGATGGCCGCAACATCTTTGAACGCAAGGAAGCAGAAAAAGAAGGATTTACCTATTTTGGTATCGGAGTTTAGCGCATGAAAATACTCTTTCTCAACTACGAATATCCGCCACTTGGTGGTGGGGCGGCCAATGCGACGGCGTATCTTTTGGATGAGTTTGCCAAGATGCCGGACATGGAAGTGCATCTCGTCACTTCGGCCATCGGCCCAAGTATCGAACACCTGCGCGTGGGCGAGCGGGTGCACGTTCATCGGTTGCCCATCGGTAAAAATCCGAGTAACCTCCATACTCAATCCATGCGAGATATACTGGTGTATACCTGGAAGGCATGGATGTTTGCGTATCAGTTGGTGCGACGCGAAGAGAAACCGTTCGATGCGACACTGGCTTTCTTTACCGTACCGTGTGGTTTTTTGGCGTATCTTTTCAAAATATTTTTCCGTATCCCGTATCTCGTGGCACTCCGAGGATCGGATGTACCGGGGTATAACCAGAAATATGCCGTCCTCTATATTTTTCTTAGGCCTCTGATTCGGCTGATCTGGTCCAGAGCGGCCCGAGTAATCCCCAATAGCGAAGGACTTTGTGATTTGGCGCGACAGACAGCATCTCGCCAAGTGTTTGACATCGTACCCAATGGTGTCGACACCAAGCAGTTTTTCCCCGCGTACGATAAGCGGCCGGCAGATCAATACATCATCACCCCGGGGGCATCGCGCATCACCGATCGCAAAGGATTGGTCTATTTAGTAGATGCTGTCGCAGAGTTAGTACCACGCTATCCGCAACTGCATGTGAAAATCATGGGGGATGGGAGTGGTCGACCAGCACTCGAATCCTTGGTCAAAGAAAAAGCACTAGAATCACATGTCACGTTTATTGGTCGTGTCCCGAGAGAGGGTACTCTCTTGTATTATCAGGAAGCGTCACTTTTTGTGTTGCCATCCATCAATGAGGGTATGAGTAATGCTATGCTCGAGGCATTGGCTTGTGGTCTACCTATTATCGCTACTGAAACAACTGGGGGGACCAAAGAATTGGTGGAAAACGGGAAAAACGGCGTGACAGTGCCACTCCGATCTGCCTCAAAAATCGCCGAGGCTATCGAAGGATTTCTCCGCTCTCCAGAGCGGAGAGAAATGTATGGGATAGAGAGTCGTAGACGAGCGGAGCTCCATAGTTGGAATACTGTAGCTGAACAATTCAAAAAATTATTTGAGATGAGTGTCCAAAAGAAGTAAACGAAATCGTATGAAAAAAATACTTCTTTTTGGTCTGAAAATTATTGTTAGTTTCGGATTGGTGCTATGGCTCGTCGAGCGCGTGGATTGGGGAGTGGTCGGGACGCAGCTCTATGCTGTTTCGATACCACTTCTCCTCCTTTATGTTGTCTTCCAATTACTCGGCAACCTCATCTCGGCTCGGAAGTGGCAGATCATCGCGAGTTTCAAGGGACTCGAGTTCACAGTCAAAGAAGGATTTTTCACTTATCTGACAGGAGCGTTCATCAATAATTTCCTGCCTTCGACCATCGGTGGAGATGCGTATCGTGGGATATGGCTCGCCAATCGTTCCGGAGCCAAGGCCGCATCGCTTTCTACGGTGGTATTTGATCGTTTCATCGGGCTCTGGACGATGGCGATTCTCGCTCTTGGGATGAGCGCTCTCCTCTGGCCGTTTGCAGCGGAGAATATACCGCTTCTGCTCACGCTGGGGGCGCTTATTGGATTTCTCGTCATCGATCTCGTCATTACATATCTCTATTGTCGTCCATGGTTCCACGATTTCGTGACACGTATCCCGTTTCATAAATTGCGTCGGCTGCTTGAAGAAGTCATTTTTTATACAAAAAAACACATCTGGTGGCGGACGAGTCTTTGGTCAGCGCTGTTTATGTTGGTCGGCGTCGGACTGTCCAATTTCACGCTTTTTCACGCGCTCGGAAGCGATATTGGGATAGTGCATTTTTTCAGTGTAATCTTCCTCGTGACGATCATTTCGGCTGTGCCGCTCTCAATCAACAACATCGGTATCAAGGAGTGGGCCTACGTGACATTTTTCGCGCTCGTAGGCGTGAGTCCCGAAACAGCGGTGACGGTGGCACTCCTTTCTCGCTTCATGCAGATGATTATTTCTTTCATTGCCTTGCCGCAGTACTGGCAGAGCAGAAGAGGGAAATAGCAGAAAAACTTTTTCAGTAAAAAAAATCCCCGAACAGTTCTCTAGTGGAGAAGGTCGGGGATTGCCTGGCCGCGCTGGTTACGCGGTAGCGGCAATGCTTGAGGACGACGGGGGCGCTGTCGATATCATCGAGATGACATTGGCCGGCAGCGAGGGGAGGTCTTGCTCAATTCGCAATACGAGTTCGCTGTTTACATCGCAGGCGAGTTCATAGCCGTTCTTGAACGAAAGTGGCTCGTTCCGTTTCTTGATGTACTCTTTGACTTCAAGAGTGAAGAGCTGCAGCACCGCGTCTTCGCTATCGGTTTTGCTCAGGCGCAGTGCCGAGAGCAGAGCCGTTGAAAAGGCCATCGTGGGCATCTTGTCGCTCGAAAGAGGCAGTGGATTTTCGTCCACGTACCGCATGAGACTGGATGCGACTTCGTGCACTATGATGCACAGCTCTTTTCCCACTGATTCAACAACGCCTCGCTTGAAAAACTCGTGAAGCAAACCTCTACCCCTGAGCACTTCTTTGACGAGGTTGGTGCTGGGGAATTCTGCTTTGATAGGCATAGCTACTCCTTTTGGTTGTGGTGCTACGGTTGGGTTGTACTACGAAGAACTACTATTTTTTCATTATGGCACAGAAAGTGCCAATCGTCAACACCGACATGGATTCATGCCAGGGTCTCAGTCTTTTCTATCATTATTTCGCTGTTGGGTCAACAAATTTGAAGACTTTGACGTAATGACTGGGGCGACCATTGATATCGATCTCGAAAGTGGGGTCGGTGCGGGTGTAATACTGCTCGAAATGGATGAGTCCTGGTTTCTGGGTCAGGATGTCACCGGCCATCATCTTGGTCGTGCGGCTCTCGCGGCCAGCCGAGACGACGATATAGTCAAGGCCGTCATTTCGGAGTTTCAGATAGTCGAGGCCGCGTTTGCATCGACCGACGAAGAATTTGCAGACACCGTCTTTGTCTGTCCAGATGAGCATGTCTTCGGCATGAGGGAGTTTGTTGAGTTGTTTGGCGACTTCATAGCTGCCCGCACCCATGTCTTTGACATCGATATGGTATTTGCCAGGGAGTATGGTCGAGGCATAGGAGAGAGGAAATGGAGTAGAGAGGAGAGAGAGGAGGCCGA
Source organism: uncultured Bdellovibrionales bacterium (assembly GCA_964451495.1). GTDB lineage: Bacteria > Patescibacteriota > Minisyncoccia > Moranbacterales > UBA1568 > UBA1568. The sequence continues at coordinate 85,161 of CAYVHS010000001.1, forward strand.
AGATAGTGAGGGCTGAAGCAGTGAATACCGGCGTGGGCATGTCTTTCAGTTTGAGTCTTCTATGAGCCAAGACGGCCAGGTGCTCGAGAGCAATACCGGCGATAATAGCCGCCATTGGGTAGAGGATGATCTGATAGCGAGTGATGGCCCCGACGTGGTTTATCGTCGTACCGAAATAATAGAGGAGGATGAAGATGACGAAATAAAATGAAGTACGGAGAGCGACCGATTCGATAAAGTGTTTGCGTGTGAAAAAAAACGGCGTGATGAGAAGGAGGAGGAAAATGAGTGGAGTGACACCGAAAAAGAGCGGATAGAAATTGGTGAGATAGGCTCCGGCAAAAGCGCTTTTGCTCGCTATCGATTTGGGCGAGGCGAGCAGGTCCATGAAATCGTAAAGTGGCATACCTGCCCACGTGTTCACTATCATAAATGTGGCCGTGCCGAGGAATATCGCGCTCACGATGGCGGCGATAGAGTACTTGATCTTTTCGAGGAGTGAGAGGAGTGCAGCGACAATACGGGATTTATTGAAGCGGTCATCGATCAGGATGAACAGAACGAGGATGATGAATAGAGGAGCGACTTTCTCAAATGCTTGGCTGAAGATAGTACCAGAGAGGAGCTTGGAAGGCTTGATCCAGACGGCTGGGAAGAGGATATAGAATGTGGTCAGAGCTGCGAAGAGAAGGAGAGCAAAGTCTTTGAGCGATTTTTTGAGATACTCCGAGAAAGAGAGGAGATTTTCTTTCGGATGGTACAGGTATTCGAGGAACATGAGGCCGAGAAAAAACACAAAGAGTATATTGGCCACGTATTTAGTGAGGAGTGCCAGCCCGAGGAATATACCCGAGAAAATGATATAACGGAACGAACGACGCCTAAGAAAGACGAGATACGCAATGAGTGAGAGTGGAGTGAAGATCCAGAGGAGCGAATCGGGGTTGATGATTTTGGTCATGCCAATCAGGATAGGAGATGTGGCGATGAAGACATAGCAAAAGAGAGCACTTCGTCGGCCGAGAAGGCGTTCGAGGAAGAAATAGAAGAGTGGCAAGAGGAGCGTGATGACGATGAGGAGGGGTAGGCGGTAGGCAAGATAAAAGCCCTCAACATCATTTTTCAAGTTATAGATTTCTCCTTCGCGATGCTCAGTCTTGAAATCGCTCGTACCCTTGAACCATAGTCCGGGTCCAGTAGCCAACGCGATGGTGATACCTGGTTTGTCGCTGATACTCGTACCTTTCCAGTCACGCTCGCCAATATTTTTCCAATACTTCGCGATGCGACCATCGAGCCAGAGCGGTTCGTCGACAGCGGCATATTGAGTCAATCGATAGGCACCAAAGGTGAAAAAGAGCGCTGTGGTAAAGATGATGAGGAGGAGTGTCGGCAAGCCCTGGGAACGGAGCCATTCTTTCGTAGTTTGAGCTTCGTTATCTAGGGGTTTGATCTGGCGCTCTTTGTCGATATAGAAAGCCGAGATGAGGATGCCCGAGAGTATGGCATACCCGCCCAGGGCGACCTGAAAGAGGTAGTGGAAATTTCTGGATTCATTGACTGCATACACAAAGAGGATGACTCCGGGTAACCAGATGAGGAGGAGGGCAGAGAGGTATTTTTTCCAGTCGATCAGTGCTTGTTTCGCCGTGGTCGAGGAGTGGAAGAAAGCGATGCTCCCGATGGTCAGGATTGCAAGAATGAGAAATCCGATATAAAAAGGCCGGTTACTTTCTATGGGGAGCCTGAGAAGAATAAGCGTTTTGACTTGACGAGCGATAAAGAAGAGGGTAACGAGAGCGATGAACGATGAAAGGATGCCATAGACGCGATGTTCTGCGCTCTCGAAAAAGGCTTGCATAGGGGTTTGCTTAAGGTTGAGAAATGGTCTAAAATTAGGGATAAACAGGAGTTTATCCTCTCCATCCTAGCGTAAACAACGGAAAAAAGGAAGTGATAAAATTTTCTTCGAAACAACTGGTGATCTGTGCTCTCGTCGCCATCATGGCGCTCGGGTTCTTTCTCAGGTCGTATCATTTTTCTGATTGGCTCCATTTTGAGCTCGATCAGGCTCGTGATGCTCGTGTCGTCGATGATGGTCTGCGTGGAGATTTCTTCGATCTGCCGCTCCTCGGCCCCAAGGCCGGTGGTACGACACTCAGACTTCCGCCGGCGTTCTATTATCTAGAATATGCGAGTGCCGTCGTGTTTGGCGGATCAGTAGTGAGTATGGCGATATTTGTCATGGTGCTGTCCGTGTTCTCTATTCCGATTTTCTATCTCCTCACGAGGCGTTATTTTTCGGTGAAATTCGCTTTGGGGCTCACCTTGACTTTCGCTGTATCTGAATTTTTCGTTATGTATAGCCGGTTCGCTTGGAATCCCAATCTCATACCGTTTTTCACACTCTTGGGATGGTATGCACTCCTTCGGTCGGTAGATCGTGAGGAAAAATACAAAGAACGATGGTTCCTCGTAGCCGTTTCTATGCTCGCGCTCGCTATGCAGTTTCACTTTCTCGCTTTTGTGGCGATACCAGTTATCGCGGGTGGATTTTTCTTACTTCGTTTCCGTAGGTTTTCTTGGAAGACATGGATTGGCGCGTTCATAATTGTGGGTATTCTCTATCTACCGATGATGCTCAATGAGACAGAGACGGGCTTTGCAAATTCGAAAGCATTTGTGAATGCTGCTACCAAGAAATCTACCAAGAGCGAACATTCACTCCTCGAAAAAGCCATCCGTGGTACTTCGGAGCACGCGCTTTATGGTATGGTCATCACTACCGGTTTCGAGCGAGGGACTTTCCCAGCTATCGTGATCGGTACAGAGTCAGGCGAGCTCATCGGTCGAGCCTGCGACGAGCGTTGTGATCGTGGCAAATGGTACGGAGTAGCAGCGGTTTTCGTCTTTGGTGCATCGATTATCGCTCTCGTGTATCTGCGGTGGCGAGAATCAATCCGGAGAAAGTCTGATTTTCTGTTGTTGATGGGTATTTGGATCGGGGTGACATTTCTCTTATTTCTGCCGCTCGCCTATGATATGGCCCCGAGATTTTTTCTCCTTTCTGGTCCGGTATTTTTTATCCTTATTGGATTACTGCTGTTCCTTATTAAGCATTTTTTTGGTGAGCGGAAAATCGGTCGTCAAATCGTCATGTGGGGAATCGTTCTTTTGGTTGTTTCTAATCTTTTTTCTCTGAACGTGCGTTTCGATGAGCTGGCACGGGCCAAGATAGATGCCATCGATAGCCCGCCGGACCGTATCTTAAAAGAGCGCATCCGCGTGACGCTCGAACAACAGAATGCTATCGTTGATTTCCTCGAGATCCGTTCGGGAGAGACTGGGTATCCCGTCTATATGTGGAGCGAGCCACAGTATCGCCGGGCACTCAAATATTTGATGGAAAAGCGTGGCATTCGAAATGGCGTCCTCGGGTTTGATGGCATTTACCAGGAAGGCGTGTACTATCTCATCTTGCGGGCACAATCCGATATCGAAGATGCTCTCCTCAAATACCGTACGAGCTATACTGTCGGCGAGACGATTTCTTTCGGAACACTGATTGCTGTCGAGATGATACCAAAACCGGAAGTTATCCATACTATCAGTCAGGATTTTTCCAAAGTGAAGCCAAATGATTCTCTCGGGCTACCGCGCTACACATGGCGTGAATTTTTCGCGAGGAGTTCGGCTGCTAGGGCGGTGGACGACGATACGCAAGATGAAATAGATGCAGCATTATAAAAGAATCCTATGCCCGATAGTGAAACTTCGACCGGGTATAAATATCGCACTAATACATTAATGTGAGCTTCAGCGGTTTTCCATGAAAATTGTTGAAGCTCTACTATCAGGTATGAATATTTCATGGCAACGGGCGTGGCAGATCTTGTTTGTGATCGTGCTCGTAGGAGCGGGACTCCGGTTCTATGCGCTCGGAAATAATTCTTTCGTCGCCGATGAGTTCCTCGATATCAATTCGAGCTATGGTTACGCAGAGACGGGGGAATGGAAAGCGTGGGATTTCAATTTCAGCAAACCAGCCGAGGTAAATATCAATGACGCGCGTGATGAGCGAGCCTTTGCGTATAAATGGCAGGTAGCGACGCTGTTTAAATTTTTGCCGCCAACAGAAGGCGTGGCACGATCAGTGAGTGCGCTTTGGGGGGTGTTTACGATTCTCCTCATGTTTTGGACGGGATGGTTTCATACTCGCAAGAAAACAGTGGGATTGATCGCGGCATTTCTCTTTGCGGTTTCGATAAGTGGCATCATCTTTGATCGCCGACTCCGTATGTACGCCATGTTTTTTCCGGTGTATCTCGGCTTTGCGACCAGTCTCTTTGCTTTTTTTGAGACGGAATATCGCGGCAAATGGTCGCTGTGCCGAAAACTTTGGGAGCGATGGGGATTAAATGTATGCTATCTATTCCCGCTTGTTTTGTTGGGCATGCTTTCATTACATGTGCACCAGCTCTCCATCAATATCGTTCCATTGTTCGGGACCTATCTCGTGTGGATGACTTTCATGGCCTGGAGAGGCAAGGAGGGATATAGGAACAAATATGCGATAACGCTCGGGGTTGGTATTCTCGGCGCTCTCCTAGTATTGATGGTATCTCCGTTTGCTCGTGGGATGATATTCGGTGGTGCTCTCGTATGGTTCGATAATCATTATGCGTATTTTGGCTACGTACTCCGTGATTTCGCGCATCCACTCCTCGGTATCATGGTGATGATATTCGGCGCATATTTCCTCGGGAAAAAGCTCAATCGTCCCAAAGAAGCAGCGTGGCTCTCACTCGGGATCCTGGTACCATTTGTGATGGCTGTGTGGTTCTGGCGGCGCAACGAAGGCGCTCAATATATATTTTTCGCGCAGTCATTTGCTCTCTTGCTTGCGGCTACAGGAATATATGGCTGTATGTGTTTTGTGCGTCAATCTCTCGCGGTGTCATATGGCAAGAAAGTCATATGGATCACACTATTGCTCGCGGTACTTCTTATTCCGAATTATGGGTATTTCCTCGAGGAGAACAACACCTATCACGAGACCTCATCGGGTGATAATCCCAATTATCGGAAAGTGTTTGCTTATTTCAACAAGTATCATGAAAAGGACGAGGTCATCATCACCCGCAATTTCCGCAATTATTATCTGAGCGGTGCGAAGGTGCTAGTGTATGATTTTGGCGGTGAGCTTTCCAGAGAGAAATTTTCGCTCGCGGAGCTAGAGTCTATTATGGATACTCATCCGCATGGCTGGGTAATCGTTTCGACCAATGATTATGATTATGTCTCAAACGATGTGGAACAGTTCTGGAAGAAGCACATGGAGCGCGTGAGCAATGCCCAGGTGCGTGGGGATATCGAAGTGTATCGTTGGTAGAGAATAGCATGAAAAAACGATTTCTGAAGATCTTGAAAGTCCTGGGAAAACGAGCGAGAGCGTACTCTGTGAAAGCTATGGCGTTCGTGAAAAAATATCCGATACGTTTGGCTGTTTTGGCTTCGACCATCATAATAGTCATTGCTTTTATATTTTTCGTCGTTCATTTGGGAAATGAGCTGAGACAGAGAGCCTATGAGCGGGGCGAGAGAGTCCGAGTAGGCTTTAGTGCCGACTGGGAATATGGTAGTCGGAAAAAGATTCAGAAAAAATTGACCAATCAAGCACCTGCCGAATTGACCAAAGTTGTGGAATATTTCAATGCCGTTTTCCAGCCCGAAATCGTCATTGGCGGCGGTGATTATATCGAGAGCTCGGGTGTGAAAGTGGAGAAAGCCAAAATACAGCTACGGGAAATAAATGATATTTTCAAAAAGCTCGATGCTCCGCGTGCTTATGTCCTCGGCAATCATGATCTGCGAGTGCTGCCACGGGCTGATGTGATGAGTATTCTCGAAATAGAAGAGACACATGGCGTGTATGATATTGGCGATTGGCGCCTCGTGCTTTTCGATACGAATGCGAATAAAGGTGATGATTCGGATAGGAGCGCGCAGGCGTATTCTATAGGCTATACCAAAAAGGCCGAGCTCGAGTGGTTGGGCCAAGCACTCGATACTGACCGTCCTACAGTGGTCTTTTCGCATCATACGCCGGTACTTACTATCACTACCGATGATATCTGGCGTGAGAATATCGAGAATGCTGATGAGGTGCGTGCTGTACTCGAGCAGCATCAAAATGTCATTGCCTCCATCTCTGGGCATACACCACGTCCTCAGGAATCAGTAATGAATGGGGTACGTTATATCGTTTCTGACACGTTGGTGAGCGAGACTGGTATCGGTGCCTTCGCTACGATAGAGCTTTACTACAATCCTTTTTCGACTCGTGCCGAGATCGTTTTTGAGCATTACGGTATGCGTCGAGAGACATATAGTGGAGTCACGTATCTAGAAAAAAATAAAAGAGAGAGAATGTCTCGGATGATTAGGACTATATTGGCGGAAAAATATTTATGAAAAAAGAAAAACGTTCGGCGACCTGATAGGTACCGAACGTTTTGAAATACCGACCATGGAATCATGAAGACCGTATTTTACCGGTAATCCTTGTGCTAGTGATAGCGTCTGGCCAGCGTATAAGACACAGTTCTCCTTCGGAATAATGATACAGATTCATGAGGATACTGGTTGCTTCTTTATCCTTAGAACCTTCCGTGCGGAGAAAACTGTAGATAACTTTTGCGAAATTCCTCCTGACCGAAAAAAAGACCGATGGCTCAAGAAGCTTATCGTTTGGGCCATATGAGATTCTGTAAAAGGATCGGAGTCCATCAGCCGCATGCTGGTAGGATTTCCAGTGCTCCATAGAGAAGCTGAGCTCGTAGAGGGCAATGAGCCCAGAAAACTGCCTCATATAGAGCGCGGTTATTTGCTCGAGAGTCGTGTCGAGCTCTTGCCAGGTGACGATGCCATCGCGAACGGCTCCTTCAATGATCGCGACAGTATCGTCGCAATCCAGGCTGGTCCAGCGTTCGCAGAGAAAATCCAGGAAAACTGGTTCTTCTTTGAGTTGCCGCATGGCGTACCCGATCTGTTTCCTGACGCTTTTTCCGTAGAAAAAACAATAGGCGTTTTGCTTTAATTGTTCCCAAAAAGCTCTGAGTGCTTGCATGTCATTCTCCTTGTTTGGTGGGGGGGTGCTGCAGAAAGTTTTTAAGGTTCGATATATATTATACACCTAAAATACCAAAAAGTCAAGGCCACGAAGTTTTTCCTCAGGCCTTTTTGAAGATTTTTATGAAGGGAGCAATGTCTTCATCGGTCAGTTCACGGAACAACCGCAGGAGAACAAAATAGAGAAAGAAAAGAAAAGCTCCAGAAGCGATAAAGCTCAGATCGCCCCGAGGTAGGATATATCTCGCGAGGAGCGTGATGATAGTGGCGCTTATGAGAGACAGGAACATCGTTTTGATTGAAATTTTTGATTGGAAATGAATTCGAGTATAGATGAGGATGCCAATCATGAGAAGAAATGAGACAAGGGTGGTTGCGAGTGCGGCACCGATGATCTGATACTTGGGAATCAAGATGAAGTTGAGGGTGACCATTCCGAAGAATCCACCAATCGCGAGCTTCATGGGAATCTTGACGAGGCCGGCCCCGTTGAGCGCAAATGAGAGCACATAAAAAACAGTGAGGAACCCAACGCCAATAGTATATATGCCCATTGTTATTGCACCATCAATGTATTTTGGGCCGAAGAAAAAATGCATGGCTTGTGAGGCATAGGCAGTGAGAAGAGCGACCATGGGGAAAAGGAGGAGTACAAGGAGACGGAGTGATTTATCGACGAGACTCTGCGTCTCTTGATCATTGCGTTCGGCGGTGAATTTGGAGATGGCTGGGAGTAGGATGATAGTGAGCGCGTAGAAGAGGTAATAGGGGATGCGTCCGGCGGTGATAGCAGCATTGTAGATGCCAGTTTGGTAATCGCTTTGGAGGAGGCTTTTTACAAAGTAGAGATCAAGTGTGAGGATGAATTCGTAGAAAAGCAGGAAAAGAGTGAGGGGCCCAGCATAGGTGAGAATCGTTTTTCCAGAGAATTCAATAATTTCTGATTTAGTTTGTTTTACATGTGGGAAATAGCGGTGCGTGATGTAAATATCGCAGAGAAGTGCGACGATGAAGATGAAAAGTGGTGCAGCGATGTACCCTGATACTGCTCCTGTTACACTAAAGAAATAGGCGAAGCTGATGATGAAGACGATACGACCGAGCGCTCGTGTGGTTTTCAAAACGGCTTGGAGACGGAAAAAGTGAAGTCCCGTGTAGTAGTAGAAATAAAACGATGCAGCGGCAAAGGCAGGAATCATGAGCGAAGATAGCCGGAAAAGAGGAGTAAGAGAGGAATCATGGAGCGCCCAAGAAATCAGTGGCGCTGCGAAGAAAAACAGAGCGGTTACGGCGGACATGAGAATAACCTGAAGCTTGATAGCTTTGTGCTTGATGCCGAGGATTTTCTCTGGAGCACTTTCGAATATTTCTGAGAGATATTTCGACATGGCCGTCGGGATACCGTTGCCGATGAGAATGATGATCATTGTCGTGAGCGTGACCGTGAGGCTGTAGCGGCCGTAGTCTGCCGGGCCGAGGATACGGCCGACGGAGGCTTGGATGACGTAGCCAGCCAGATTGAAAACAATTTCAGATAGAGTCAGCCAGATGAGCGCGCTGGAGAATTTTTTCATATTTTTTCTTGGATTTGTTGGAAGATGATTTCTTTATCTCTATTGGCATCGATAATAACCATGTTCCAGAGAGATGTGTTTTGCTTGAAGAGCTTTTGCTTGGCATGGAGATACTCGATGCCTTGTTCAGGTGCGCGTTCGCGGGACATAATGACCTCTGGTGCGATATCGAAATAGAGTGCGACATCCGGGTGCGGCAGAAGATTCTCTATGAGTTTGGCTCGGAGATCCCAGAAAGCCAAGGCCGGCTTGTGGTCGGTAGTAAGGTAGTCGATGTTCACGATGGAATCGTAGAAGTAGCGGTCAGAAAGGAGGTAGTCGCAATTTTCTCGCTTCAATTTTTTTATGAGGCAGCGGAAGCGGAATATGTCGATGAGGAGTAATTTCTGACGGAGAACAAGAGAAAACCACGATGCTCGTGTGATAGCTTTTTCTCGGCCGGGCTCGAATGTCTTTTGTCCTTTGAAAAAGCGCACAATTTTATTGGCGATGGAAAATTCGATCGAATGAAAATAAGCGACATTGAGATTTTGTCGCTCAAGGTTTTCTCGGAGAAGTGCCAGCTGGGTCGATTTGCCTGATCCATCGACACCGGAAAAAGTGATGAATTTCATAGACTAAAGATACCAAAAAATGGTATTATTCACAACAGAAGGGCTCTATAATTTAATTTGTGAATTTTTTCGTATGGGAAAAATGGTGGAAACACTCGTATTAGAACACAATGAGTTACGAAGGTTATTGGAACAGATACAACAAAGAGCTGTTCAATTTACTGACCTTATGTTGCTGGCTACTTTGCAAGAGTCTTTTTTGAAGAAGCTGGAAGGGCATTTGTTGTTGGAGAACACGCTTTTCTACCCGGCAATTTTGGAGGGTATGAAGCAAAAAAATACTCCATTGGAACAGGTGAGTAAGACACAAGTGTTCATCAGTGAGATGAAGGATATAGAAATGAAAGTAACGCAATTCTTTGGTGCTCACAAAGACGAGGAAACCATACGCGCGAAAAAGGAGGAATACTTGCGTGGATTGGAAGAAATTATGTCTGCTCTTATTATGCGTATTGAAACAGAGGAGGATAGCGTGTATCTTATGTGGGATTTTTTCGGCGCGAAAGAGTGAAATGGATAGAGTAATTGACATGGGACTTCGGAATCTTTTCTGGTATTCTTTGTATCTTTTCCTTCTCCCTATACAGACGGTATGTTTTCTGCGGGAGCCTTTTATTGATGGGGTGAAGTGGCAGTATGGAACAGTAGGTATTTATTTTTCCGATTTACTTTTAATCGGGGCTCTTGTCTTTTTCGTAGCTTCTGGTTTTATATTGAAAAAATTTCAAATTTCAAATTTCAAATTTCAAATGTCGTCAGCGCTATTAATTCTTTTTGTTTTGTGGGCAGGGCTGTCGATAATGTGGGCGCCGGATCAGATGCTCGCTGGATATTTTTTTGTGAAGCTACTTTTAGCCGCGGGTGTATTTTTTTTGGCGCGGTCTCTTGATGACGAGGATGTAAAAACTGTCGTACAGGTACTCATCGCAGCCGCGGTACTACAGAGTCTGCTCGGGATAGGGCAGTTTATCATGCAGAGTACTTTTGCTTCCTCACTTCTCGGCATGAGCGTACATGATGCCTGGCAGGTAGGGACATCGGTACTCAAAAACGATTCCGGTCGGTGGTTGCGCGCTTACGGATCATTTGAACACCCGAATATGCTCGGGGGATTTTTGGCGACTGCATTCGTTATGGTCATAGCATATGCGGTCTCTTTCGGGGAAAGTATTATGAAGACGGTCGTCATGAGCAGAGAAGAACTTCGGCAGAGTGGAGCGTCTCTCTGGGAGAGGTTTTCCGATACGGTGCGCATGGTTGTGGTAGCAGGAGCAGGGATGCTGATTCTCCTGGCTCTCATCCTGACTTTTTCCCGTTCTGCTTGGCTCGGGGCAGGAATGGGAATTCTTTTTCTCATAGCACAATTTTTCTTCTTAAATGTTACCTCAAAACAACGGTCGCGGAATTATGTAATATTTTTGAAAACACTCGGAGTGTTGGGAGTGGCGGGGATAGTGTTTGTCGGAGCGCTACACGAGACAGTATTTCCACGCTTCGATCGTACGGTTATAGAGAGTGAGGGATCGGTTTCAGAGCGTGTACAGTCGTTTGAGGATGCTCAGATGGTCATCGGTGAGGGAAATATACTCCTCGGCACGGGGGCGGGCAATTTCACAGCTCAGAGCATGCGTTTGCAGCCAGATCGTCCGGTCTGGACTATCCAGCCAGCTCATAACGTCTTTGTTCTCATTTTTGCTGAGCTCGGCCTCGTTGGTACAGTGCTTTTCATCGCTTTTCTTTTCTCGATTTTTTTCAAAACCGAAAAAATAAAATGTTACATAATTCGACGGCCGTCATTTCGTGTAACATTTTTGAATGAGAGGAATATGGTGTTTGTCGAAGCCTTCGTGGCGGTTGTGCCAGCATTGCTACTCGATCATTATCTATGGACGTCACATTTTGGCCTTATCTTTTTCTTTCTCCTCCTCGGCCTCGCTTTAAAAGAAAATTGACGGAGTAACGGATTCGTTGTATTCTGTGTAGTCTGGTTTTTGATAGTTTTTTTACCAATCAGTGGGTTTTTTGATGAGGAGATTTAAATATGAACCACGAAGCGGATTTTGCTCAATTTGAGCGTGCAGTGACGGAGGCCCGTATTGATTCTGGCAAGAAAAAAGAAATGGGGCGACTGCTCGCGGTTGCTATTTCTTCTGCTAGAAAAACAAAGAGGGATATTATCAATGCGTGTATTGCGAATCATGCCACAGTTGATCGCTGGCTCGCCGGAAGTAATGTGCCCCATCCGAATCAGGTCGATAGTTTGAAAAAAATCTTGCTGGGTGTGCCTGGTACTACTGCGACTCATCCCCTGACTGTCTTCCTGCTCCATGCTCGCTATCGCCCTGTTATTCATTTTCTTTTTGAGCAAGAGTCAGGCGGACAGTCTTTGGATGAAGGACAGGTGAGTAATCTGCTTTGGCTGGCAGAAAAAAGCAAGGGGGAGCTTTCGAAAGAAATGATGAATATTTTTCTTGGCTTTAAGTAATCTGCAAAATTATGTGGATTCAGCGTCAAGAAAAAAACCGCTTCGGTCAATATGACGGAGCGGTTTTTTTTTTGCTTGTTTCGTTGCGCATTATAATATACGGTCGGATGTTATAATGCGCATTTTTTACCCATGAGTCCAGCGTGCCGGACAGTGAATTTTAGTAAAGGGAGCAGGATGATGACTGTTAATTGTTCGTTGCTGTTGGATTTAGTACATGATGACCGAGATGGGCTGCATTTTGGCGACGGGCTTCACGATATTGTTTTCCGTGACGCTCGCGATGACATCGTCGGCGCGTTTGTAGTGTGATGAGTCCTGCTCGATCACTTTGGATGAGCGGCCGTTGTAGAGCTTCACGCCTTTCTGCTCGAGCTTCTTGTCGAGCTCGGCTTTGTTTTCTGGGATGACGTCTTCTGTCTTTTTGGCAGCCTTGCCCGCGCCATGATTGCAGGAGAAGAATGTGGAATCGTTGCCATCGGTACCGACGCAGAGGTAGGCCTCTGTGCTCATTGAAGTCGGGATGAATGCGGGTTCACCGGTTTCTTTGAAAATCGGATGGTCACTCATGCGGGATGGTCCGTAGGCGCGACTGGTACCGTTACGATGCACCCAGAGATTCTTGCCATAGTGCTCTTCCTGGCTCACAAGGATATGAGGCATGTCATAGAGGAGTTCTAGGCCGATATCGCGTCCGAGGACGCTTTGGGCAGTCTGGGCGACGTTGTGAGCGATGACAGCACGATTGGCATGTGCGAAATGGGAGCAGGCGTTGCGAGCGGCCATATAGAGTTCGCCGTCTTCGCCCTCGCCATCGAATGTGATAAGTGGTTCTTTTTTACCGAAATCGGATTCGCGGATCTTGCGGGCAATAGTCGCGACGATGTTTTTGTATGGTGTCGACCAGAAGAAACGACCGATATTCATGAGGATAGCTGTCGAAAGATGTTCGCGCTTTTTGGCAGTGTACATGTACATCGTGTACTGGCCTAGGATACCAGAGCCACAGTGAATCATGAAAAGGTAGTCGCCTTTTTTCACGCCGAGCTTTTGTGCGGTTACGTCATCGATGGTCTCCGTCACTTTCATGAGATCGAGGAAGTGATTGCCAGCGGCCCCGAGGATGCCGGAACGAAACTGTGCAAAAAAGAGGAAGAGTCTCGGAATGATGTGGAGAATTTCTCGGCGTGATTTTTTTTCGCTAAAAAAGTTGCCACGGTCAAGAGAATTTTCGGCTTCGTATTTTGTTTTGATACCGAGGTAGTCGATGAGTGGGGCGATGCCTTTTCTGGCGATATCGACGATGACACGGAAGGGGAGGAACGTGCCGACGTAGGCTTTGGTAGGAACGGTGTCAACAAGTGCTTCGAAAAGCCTGTTCAGTTCTTCGGGCGTGATGTTGTTTTCGTTTAAATTGGTACGGACGAGACGCATGCCACAAGCTGGGTCGCTATCGTTTAGCTGCGGCAGGATGTATTTCTCAGATGTCACAGTCGTGCCAGTAGCGTTTTTGCGACCGGGTTTACTATGGACATCGGCCATGGCCGCGATGTGATGGAAGCAGCCGTCATTTGAAGCGACGCTTTCAAGTTGTGTGAGAGTTGATGCTTCAGGAAGGAGTGCTTCTTGTACATGGAAAACGACCGGGATTTTCATCTTATCAGTCTTCATTTCGTGGCGGAAAGCCGAGATTTTTTGTATATTCATCGTGGTATAGAATTATGCGGGTATCTTTCGTATAGGAATATGCTAGCATGCCAGAAGTATTTTTTGAAGCACGCATTTTAGAGCGAGGCATAGATATCCTCGTACTGCTTGGCGGTATTTTTGAGGTCGAAGTGATCTTTGACGAAGCGGCGAGCATTGCTTCCTAGACGCTCACACTCCTCTGGAACATCGTGCAAAGAGACGATATTTCTAATTAGATCTTCGCCTGAATCTTTCGGTACCATCACGCAGATATCGGGATTCGAGAATTCACCGAACTGCGGAAGTGTCGAGAGTATGACTGGCTTGCTACAAGCGTAGGCTTCGATGATGATGAGCGGGACATCGAATTTCCCATTGAGATTAGCGACTGGAAAGATGACCAGGTCAGAAGTATTATAGAGACTCGGCATATCGGTGATGGTATCGGAAAATGAAACATACTGCGATATTCCGGCATCAGCAAATCGCCTTACCACATTTTGTTTTTTCTTGGCATCAGCCTCGTTTTTTACGCGGCAGGCGAAAACAAAACGGATGTTGGTCTCAGGATTTTTCTGGAAAAAATCGATGAAAGTGTCGGTGAGCATATCAGTCGCTCCGAGGCGGACATATTCGCCTGGATAGATGACGATGAAATGCTCTTTGGAAAATCCGAGCTGTTCGATGATTTGATTATTTTTCGGTTGCGGAGAATAGCGGTCGAGATCGATGCCTGGATAAATACGAGTGACATTGAACAACCCCAATCGTTCGAGTTTTTTCTTGGAGCGATCGGTATAAACGACGAGATGATCGGCGAAGAGGAGTTTTTTGATTTCATTTGGAGAATAGAGGTCGTCACGGAGGGTTGCTACCGTCTGAATAGTTTTACCAGATGGTTTGGCGAACCATTTAATGAGAGAGGTGTTCTGCTTGGTCGGAGTAAAGAGGTAGTGAGTGATATCAAACGTATCGCGAACTTTGCGCAGATAGGAAAAAAGTTCGAATTTTGTTTTGAGAGCGAAATGCCCCGACGAGAAAATTGGTTCTTCGCGAACGCTTGTTGGGAGGTCAGCAAGTTTTTCTCGAGTGGTGAGGAGTGTCAGTGTGTGGCCCGAGACTTCCTTGCCGAGAAAGTAGGCGAAGTTTTTGGAGGCTTCGTCCCAGGGAGGAGCGAGTGGTCGAGTGGCGAGAAGAACGGTTTTATGGGACATAAAATTTTTAATTTCAAATTCTCAATTTCTAAACAATTTCCAATGATTGAATTTCAAAATTAAGAAATTAAAACATTGTTTGAAAATTATAAATTGAAAATTGAAAAATTATTTATCTATATATTTCTTTTTTCTCTATTCCAGTTGTGACGATAATGGTAGTGCGGATATCGGGTGTAGCAGAAATATCGGGTGTGATTGTGATGCTATTGCCTTTCGTCACGATGAGTGCTTCTTTTATGAGGCTTTGTTTGTCTGCGACAATCTCGTACTCAAAACGATTCGTGTCGCTGTGGTTGTCGATGGTGAATGTGAGACTAACCGGCTGTCCTGGAGTAGCAAACGAGAGTGTCCACCAGGACTTTCCCTGGTTGGGATCGAGCTCGCTTTCGTTACGCCAGAAAAGGAAGCAGGTGCTAGCAGCAAAGAGGATGATGAAGATGATAATGAGAGATTTCTGTGTCATAGGCTACTGGTTACGGGCATAAATATGGACACCATCATTGGCATAGATGCGAGAGAATTTCTCTGATTTTTCGAATTGGGCGGTATCGAGACTCGGATTGACCATGATGAGGCTGATACCCGTTTCATCGTAGCATTTTTCTCCTTGTGCTGTATTGGGCACAGAGATCATGAGGAGCGTGCATTGTTCGCGGTTCGGATTGTCCTCGTAGCGCTTGAAGAAGCCGCGAGAAAAAGGGAAGGAATAATCTCGCATGAAAAAGAGTTTGATCCACGAATCCGCCGTGATGTAGTTGTGATCTTTGAGGACGATGTTCTCTGGGCCTGCATGGGAAGCGAGGTAGCGTGCGGCATGAAATGTCTCTAGAGCACCGAGTGCTTTGCTTTTGGGAAGTAGAGTCTGGCTGTTGTCGAATGATCCGCTGCCGATAGAGAAAACAAAGAGCGAAAAAAGAATAGCAGAAAAAAGCAGACTCGGAACAGCGCTCTCGGCGTATGCTTTCCTGAGAAGAGTAATAATACCCACAGCGGAAAAAGCGGCGAGTACGCCAAGCGGGAAAGAAAGATAGGCGCCAATACGACTCGATGGGATATCGATGAAGAGGAGGTCAGGACGAAGTGTCATGATAAAAAGTATGATGCCCCAGCCGAAGAGAAAAGCATTGGCATAACGGTTACGGAGTCTGGTCGCAATGAGGAGAAGTATGATGCCGGCGAGACCGAGGGCCACACGTGCCTCGCCATTGGATGAGGAGATTTGTAGGAACGAGAGTCCTGTTCGCGTGGTCTTGGTCGGTGTGCCGAGAGCTGTACCGACGGCACTTGTCTCGATATACGTCGGCATGGCGACAGCGAAGAAAAATATGATCGCGAAAAGTGTAACGAAGAGTGGACCAGGCGAAAAAAAGAGTGTCATCCAGGAACGGATGGTGCGAGTAAAATCATCAAAATGAAGTATGAGAAAGGCTAGAGCGGAGGCGATGAGGACAAAGAGGAGTATGAGAGTACTTAAATGATGGATATAAGCGAGCGTGAAGGTGAGAGAGAAGCCGAGAGCCAAGAATCCGGGGCGTTTCTCCTCAAAAGCACGGTAATAGGCGAGAAGGATGAGCGGTATAAAGAGGTTACCGAAGGTATTGCCGACGACGCCACCCGAAACAAATTTGGCGTGTGGTGAGGCGAGGGTATAGAGTGGACCAAAGAAAAGGAGTGTCGCGAGCGCAATATTTTGCGGAGTGAATATTTTGGCAGAAAGGAAGCGGGTCTTGATTCCCGAAGCGAGCCGAAGCGCAAGAGTAGCGAGTGCGAGCAGATTGAGTAGATTGATACAGAGCAAAAAGACCACTGGAAAAGCAGAAAAGAAATCGATATGGGAAATAATATTGATAGCCGAAAAAGGGAGGTGTTCGCCGATGATAAAATCGGCTATCGGTTGGGGGGCGCTTACAGAGTAGACTCCATCAGCCCCAGTGATGATTTCTTGCTTGGCATAGATGGGGAGGGTGCCGGTTTCCGAGATGAGCTTGGACCAGTACAGGTGATGGCCGAGATCGGTCGCTGTCGGGAGGACCGCATGCATCATGTAGATGGTCTTGATGAGGATAGTCAGCGTGATGAGAAGTACAAAGAGCCAGCTCTGGTGTTTTGAAAAAGGGAACTCTGATACGCTCTCTGAAGCCGTTTCGGTTTTGGCATCGGATAGCTTTTGCTTTTGAAATTTTTGAATACTCCAGGTGATACCAGATATGACCGTGATACTTGTGAACAACCCCAAAGAAAGCGAGAGGGGAGAGTAAAGAATACCAGCTTTGCCCAGTGCAATCATCAGAAAATCAAGGAGAGCCATACTCATGCCGAAGGAAAAGAGAAATGTCTCAAATGGTAGAAGGGTGCCTTTTTTGCCAAAAAAAGCCCGCAAAAGCAGGAATCCTGGCACAAAAAAAAGAATGCCAGAGACGAGAAGAAACAAAAGTGGTGCAAAAAAGAGGTGCATGCTTTAATTATGCCTCAAACCGGCTATCTTTTCCAGCGTATGAGCGTATTGCTTGGCGATGTTATCCCAAGCGTAGTGATCGACAACGTATCGGCGAACCTGTTTTTTGAAGGCTTGCAAGCGTGGCGTATCGTTTAAAAGTGTAGTAATAAGAGATATATACTGCTCTCTATTTTCTGTTTCGACGAGATAGCCGTTCTCGCCATCCTTGATAGCATCTTTCAGTCCTTCGAGAGAAGAAGCGATGACAGGGAGTTCGCAAGAGGCGGCTTCAATGACGGAGATACCAAATCCCTCCATGTCGCCCTGTATTTGGATATTTGGCTGGATGAAGAGGTCGCAGGTATTAAAAAGCGTATCACGGACTTCATCAGTGACGTAGCCGAGTAATTTTACCCGAGATGGGTCATTAATTTCTGCTATGGCCTTGCGAATATTCTCTCGGTCAGCACCATCGCCAGCAACAACGTAAATGGTATTGTCTGGAAGTTTCGAAACGACGTTACGAATAAACCACGCGACGCCTTTGCGTTTCGCGAGTCGGCCAGAAGTGAGGAGGACATGCTTGCCAGCGAGAGGGATCTCAAGTATTTTCTCGAGCTCTTCTCGCGTATGGGGAGCGTAGAATTTTTCGGTGTCGACTCCATTAGGGATGAAGATACATTTTTCTTCGGGAATTCCCCGAGCGACACCAGCTCGGATAGTCTCGTTGCCAACAGCAATCAACGCATCGAGCGCAGGGAGAAATCGCTTTACCCAGAAATGCTGGTACACAGTACTCGTGAATGTCAGATCGAGACCATGGACGACAGAGACGACCGTCTTATTGTGATAGCACTGCTTCACACACCAGCCGAGAATACCGAGTACGCCATCACCGAGGAGGAGTACATCGTATGTCCGTATGAGTGAGAGCGCTCGAAGCGTGGCGTAGGGCAGGAAAAATGGCAAGAATTTTTTCCCGTAGCGATTAGCAATTGTGGTAGTTTCCGCGTATTTCGGCAGCCACTGCGAAAGCTCGTAGTTTTGGTTCTCGATACCACCGACTATAGGCGGATACGCCCGTGAGATGAAAAGAATCCGCATAAGAATCGAAGTATTATTTCTTATATCGATCTTTCTTGGCGAGGTACATGATGTCTTCAGTCAGGCGGCGGTTGGATTTGATCATGTCGGCGATGAACGCGAAGATGAGGAGTTGGATGCCGATGATGAATGTGACACTCGCAGTGATGAGGTAATTCAGATAGGGAGTGACTTTGAAATCATGGGAAAGGTATTGGAAAAGGAAAAGTGCAAAAATAATAATTGAGAGTGTAATCAGGATGAGACCAGGGATACCGAAGAACTTCATGGGACGGACATCACGTACAGCTTTTAGAATAATACGGCCGCTGTTGTTCACATAGTTGAAAATACTTTTGACGACGCGCGACTTGCGACCGGCGAAATAGGTTACCGCCACTGGCACCCAAATGATTTTCAGGTGCTTGCCGATAGCATCGATAATGACTTCCTGCGTGTAGGTGTAGTCACCGGGAAGGTTCAGACGGAAAAGCGTCTCACGGTTGTAGGCACGGAAACCGCACGTGAGGTCTTTGATATCGACGTTCATGAACCAGCCGATAATCTTGGCAGCCAGGCGATTGAGTGTATCTTTGATCCAGGGAATATTCTTAGCTTTCAAATGATCAAAGCGGTCTGCACTCACCATATCTGCTTGATTGGCGAGAATCGGTGCGATGATTTTTTTGATATCTTCGGGATCGAACTGGCCATCGGCATCGATATTGACCATGATATCAGCGCCATTTTCGAGAGCACGTTCGACGGCATGGCGGAACGTCTTGCCGATGCCACGATTGATGCCATTTGAATATACGAAATCGGCTCCGCCAGCACGAGATTCTTCCAGGGTCCGATCCTCTGATCCGTCATCAATTACTTGTACGAGTACTTCATCAACACCGTCGATCTGACGCGGAATCCTCTTGATAGTGCTCGCAATCTTTTCTTCTTCGTTGTAGGCGGGCAAATTGACTATGAGGCGCATATCTGTACATTTTAAATTCTAAATTTCAAATTTTAAAATAAAATCAAAAGTCATTGTTTTCGGATGAGCAGTTTGGGATCGACACATTGGAAATCGCATTTTTCTTTGGCACCATCGATACCGCTTTTGATCAGATCTGCGCGGCACTGGTCGAGCTTTTCTTGGCAGGCTACTTTGCGTTCACTCCAGTAATGCGTATTGATTTCATATCCGAAGTAGGGCAGAGCGAAATAGGCAATCGTCGCGACGCCAGCCAGCCAGATGACAAGTCTGATAAGAGAAAACATAATTTCGTTTATTTATATTTGTCTCCAATCTTAATAGAATTGAAGGCAAAATCAGCATCTTTTTTGATGCTATGATTTTCAGAAGAAGATACGCTTATCTCAATTCTTTTCTCGGGAAAAAATTTAACGTACTTTTTATTTACACAGTCAAAATCGTCCGTGAATTTGAAACAATCAAAAACAACACTATCTCCTCCTTTCTTCCCCCCAAATACATAAAAAGTGCTTTTGTTTATATCGATAGTCGTATAGGGGTTATCTGGGTACGCCTGAGCATATTCCTGGGGATTTTTTGAATTTGAGAACTGGCGGTGGTTGTTAGTCTTTACATTGTAGTCAAAATATTTAATGGTCAGTAGTTGATCATGACTCGTTGCAAAGGGGTATGGAGATTTAGTAAGGTTAAATTTTTGGTAGCCATTGCCTCCGAAGTCTGTGTAGTCTAATTTCCATTTTAATGGGTATTTCAGAGTAAGGACGGTGTTTCCTTGGGAGTCGATAACAGAGAGAGTTCGTGTCCAGTAATTATTTAGAGTCCAAATAACTATGGGAAATATAACAATGAGAAGTAGTATAAATCGGTGAGTATGTTTAGTCTCATGGGTGCGGTGAGTGATTTTCAATACTACATAAATAATACCTAAAACAACTATAGCAACTATAGCAATGAATGGGTCACTTACTAAACTTGCAAGTCCTACAATCAAACCTTCGAGTAGCCAAAAAAAATAATTGAGCAATGTCATAGCCTTACTGTTTTAACGGCCAATGCCTTTATAGATAAACGACTTCTCTTTTTTGAAGAGATCGCGATCAAGACAGTTTTTGCCATCGAGAATCACTTTGATTTTGTGCTTTTTGAGGAGCGCCGGGGTGAGGACCTCGATAAATTCCTTGTGATTGGTAGCAATAAAGAGTGCATCGGATTTTTTGAGGAGGGTTTCAAGATTTTTCACGGTAGAAAGCTTTGGGAGATAGGGATCGAATGTCTCTACCTTAGCCAGGTGGGCTTTCAAATGCTTGATCACTTCGAGGGCGGGGGATTCACGGAGGTCGCTTACATTGGCTTTGTAGGCGAGGCCGAGGACGCCGACAGTGATACCATTCATGGCGATTTTCTTTTCATTGAGGGCGTCTTGGAGACGATCAACAGCATAGAGTGGCATGTTGTCATTGGTCTCGATAGCGTGGCGGAGAAAAACATGATCAAAGCCGGATTCCTTGGCGCGCTGTACAAGATAGTGGGGGTCAACAGGGATACAGTGTCCACCGATACCACAGGAAGGATAATGTGCCATGAAAGCAAAGGGTTTGGTTGCGGCACCGTCGATGACGTCTTTGACATCGATGCCCAGACTATCGAAAGACATGGCAATTTCATTGACGAAAGCGATGTTCACGTTGCGGAAAGAGTTTTCGAGGATTTTGGTCGCTTCCGCTTCACGAATAGATTTCATTGGTCGGATATCCGCATCGACGATGCTCCGGTAAAAAGCGAGTGACATATCGAGACCTTTCTTGTCAAAGGATCCGACGACACGAGGAATATTCGTGACGTCCCATTTTGGATCTCCTGGATTGATGCGTTCCGGGCAGTGTGAGATATAAACATCTTTGCCAATAGCGAATCCATGTTTCTCGAAAATCGGTTTGACGATTTCTTCCGAGACATAAGGATTGACGGTGGATTCGAGCACGACGAGGGCGCCTTTTTTGCAGTGGAGAGCAACCGTCTCTGAGGCATCAATGACCGGAGTCAGATCTGGCTGGCGAAGGGCATCGACGGGAG
Organism: uncultured Bdellovibrionales bacterium; assembly: GCA_964451495.1. Classification (GTDB taxonomy): domain Bacteria; phylum Patescibacteriota; class Minisyncoccia; order Moranbacterales; family UBA1568; genus UBA1568. The sequence continues at coordinate 106,455 of CAYVHS010000001.1, forward strand.
TCGGCACACAGATGATATGAATGTCTGCATCTCCGATATCGGCGGGAGTGCTGGTGAGTTTGATAGGGTAGGCACGTTGGTTTTTTTCGAGGTAGGCATCTTTAAAGATGAGCTTGCCTTGCCTAAGCGCCTGTATTTTCGTCTCGTCGATATCAAATCCAATCACATCATAGCCGCGTTCCCTCGTGCGGACAGCAAGCGGCAGACCGACATAGCCGAGACCGATGACCGAAACTGTTTTTTGAGTGGTTTTTATCATAGAGAATCTTACAGATAACTGTTCCTATTCTACGAGAAAGGCTATAAAATGGCAAGAAATGGGAGAGAAGTATGTGCAACATTGACAGTTGAGAAAGGTGATGATATAAAATGTTCACATCTCGATATGTCGGGATTCAAAAGTTCTTTGGAATGATAACAGCTCCGTGTGTTTATAGCATCGGTAGCTTGGTTACCCTAAATATCTTGGAGTAAGCAAGCTCCCGATGTAGTACCATGGAGTAGCACTCGCAGTCGTGAGCGAGGGAAATGTATTTTTCACGATAATCTGTCCAAGGAGGAACACGCGATGAAAGTAGCTGTCCCCCCCTTGGCGGCAATTCTCGCCCAAACCGATGACCAGAGCACCATAGGACTGCAGATTCCTGTAAGGACTGGAGGTTGACGACAAGGATTGTCGCCATCAGAGCTTCTTGAGAGAAGGGAAAATGTTTGCTTTAATTTTGCCCGGCCGTCTTTACGGCTAAAGGAAACACTTCTACTTAAGTAAGTCTCTACACCCCCCCGTAGTTCGCGAAGCGTTCTGCGGGGGTTTTTATTACCAAACGAAAGTAAGTTGTTGTTTTCGATTTTTTCATACTTTCATTTGCTGGTATAATGCAGTCACTATGCCCGGTAGTCGAACTTCGAAGATGAGTAGTTTATTATCGAACCCCATAGTATTGAGTGATAGTTTTTATTCGAAGTTTCACTACTGGGTATGAACATCGGCATTAACGCTTCTTTTTTGCGTAAACCTGGCACTGGCATTGGTCAGGTAACAACCAATTTTTTGAAGCAGCTCGTACACTATCAATCTTCTTTGCCGGCTGGATCGGAATTCTTTTTGTATTGCGAAGAGGTTCCTCATCTGGATTTTATCTTGCCCGAGAATTTCCATATCCGTGTATTTTTACCTTGGTGGAAGCGCGATGACCTGCCACGCAAATGGCTTTGGGAGAGACGGTTGACGACAGAGATGCGTAAAGATGCTTGCGAGATATTTCTCAGCTTGTATCAGTCTTCGACTGTATTTCGTACATCCGAAGTCTCCAAGCATGTCATGATCGTGCATGATATCATCCCGAAGTTTTTTCCAGAGTATCGGAGGAATATGCGACAATCACTCTATTGGAAGAGGGTAGAAAGAGGTATTCAATCAGTCGATCAGATTGTAGCGGTCTCGGAATACACAAAAAAAGACCTCGTGCGTGAGTTCGCTCTTTCAGGAGATGAGATTGCTGTAGTGTATCCTGATGTAGCGCCGCGGTTTTATGATTTTATTTCCGATGAAGTCCTCGCTTCGGTGCTTGAGAAATATGATATACAACCCGGGTATATATACCATGGCGGGGGGCTTGAAGTGCGCAAGAATGCCGAACGTGTTTTGCGTGCGTACAAGATTTTGATTACGGAAGGACAGACCGCTCTTCCTCAACTCGTTATCTCAGGAAAAATTTTTCATTCGTCGAACAAGCTTGCGACTGATGTCGAAGGACTCGTGGAAGAGCTTGGACTGGAAGATCATGTGAAGCTACTCGGTTTTGTGGCGGACGAAGATGTTCCAGCTCTCTACCGTGGAGCGTTGTTCTTTGTCTACCCATCACTCTATGAAGGCTTCGGCCTGCCAGTGCTCGAGGCGCTTCGTATGCGAGTGCCGGTACTCACATCAGATGTCGCTTCACTGCCAGAGGTTGCAGCTGACGCGGCGTTATATTGTGACCCCAAAAACATTCAGTCAATCGCAGACGGCATGAAGCGGCTTATGACCGATAGTGCACTCCGCGCGACATTGGTTTCGGCTGGCGAAAGGCAGGTGTCGCGGTTTGACTGGGGGAACTTCGTGAAAAAAATTCTTGATACATTGCTATGATTACCCCACTTTTTTCTGGTTGGACTCAAAATAAAGCATTACTCGTTTCTGGTAATGTTTTACTCGGAATCGCCCTGATCATATTGGGAAACACTCATGTCTTACCACTAGACCCGGTCAATTTCATTTTCTTTTCCTTTGTCATTTTTTTGTTTGCGCTGTATCGACCAGGATGGGCATTTCTCTTTTTTGTCGGATTAATGCCATTTGAAATAATCCACGTCGCACCAGTATCATTTGGTATCGATGTGCGTCCGTATCAGTGGGTAGCACTGCTTTTGTTTTTGGCTGTCATACTGCGTTTTTTTGCGCATAAGTTGCCTTTTGATTTGGTGCGACCGAAATGGTTCGATTGGCTCCTTCTCGTGATACCAGTAGGTGCTCTCATTGCTATAGTCAATGCTCCGTTTCTGGGGAGCTCTCTGAAACAGGCTCTCGTAGTTTTTTCCTTTGGCCTCGTCTATGCTGTCGGGAGGATTTTCTGGCAATCATGGGAAGACGTGAAGCAGTCGATACCATTTTTTATAACCTCGAGCTTTGTAGTGCTCTCGTATGCGCTCTGGCAAAATATTCGCTTTCTTTTCGGAAAGGAGAGTTTCCAAGTGATGACTGGCCGGCCCAATGCGACTTTTTCTGAAGCGGATTGGCTCGGGCTTTTTGTAGTGATAGTACTGAGTATCCTCGCCACTTTTGTTTTTCGTATGTTTTTTTCCGAAGAACAAGAACAGAAAGAAAGAAGCATCCCAGAGAGAGTTCTTGACCCAAAGGCGTATTTTCTTCTGATTTTTCTGATCTTTACGTTCATTATTCTGATTATCACGGTAGCGCGTAGCGCTTGGCTGGGGACTTTTTTTGCTCTGGCGATGTTTTGTCTATCCATACTGTTTTCACAGGGAGTAGGGGGAACAAAAAAACTGTTTCATAAGGTAGTCTCTTTTGGTTCCATCATAGTTGTTTCTCTGATGATTGCTTTCGGTGTTGTTACAGTTTTTCATTTGACGCCGTTCCATCTTTTTGATCGGGCGAGTAGTACGGTTTCTGGATTGCAGACGATTACTCTCGCGTGCGATCAGCATACTTCTTTACCGATGTCGCTTGGAAAAATTGAGAATCTCGACCAAATATCAGAATGGGGTTGTGAGTATATCACGCTCGAAGACATCGAATCACAGCGGGCGGCGGGAAAATTCATCACTACCGTACAGCGTGATGACCCGAATATTTCTATCCGTCAGGAAATTTATGCCAAGGTACGCCAAAAGATTCGAGAATTTCCTCTTCTTGGTATCGGTTGGGGGAGTATCGCTGCGTTTCTGGGTACGGATGAGCGTGGAGCAGGTCTCAATGCCAGTAATATGTTTTTTGAGATTTGGCTCGGTAGTGGTTTTATGGGCCTTGTAGCCTTTGTTATTTTTTGGGGGGGCTTGATGGTGATTTCTTTTTGGCGGCTTCCTCGGAGTAGCGGATTTGAACGAGGGTTTATTTTATTTCTGATAGCCTCATGGGCCGGTATCTCTGTTTTTAATATGTTTAATTCGGGTATACTGCTCGGGTTCTTCTTCCTCTACTTAGCTTTGGGTGGACTCATACTAGAAGAGCAGGGGAAAAATAACAAAGACTGAATCACCTATGCATACTTTCGCTATCGACATCCGATTGATCGGCAAAAAACGTACTGGCGATGAAACAGTGTTTTTTCATCTTACCAAAGAGCTCATAGAGCTGGATAAAGAAAATCGATACATCCTGGTGACAGATATTTCGGATAGAGAGACACTGGCCATCATCCGCGGCCGGCTCGGCTGCGTAGGACAGGAGAATGTAGAAATCGTATCTCTTTTTGGAAAAAACCGCTTTGTCTGGAATCTTCTGTCGCTCCCAATCTTTTTGTTGCGTCAAAAAATCGACACGTACCATACGCAGTATATTCTGCCATTCTTCGTGCCGGCACGGACCAAAGTTATAACACATATCCACGATGTATCTTTCCGAGCATATCCAGAACTTATCTCATGGAAAGACCGTTTTTTTCTTTGGCTACTCATACCATCAGCCCTCAGACGGGCCGCGCTTATCGTTACACCCTCGCATTTTACTAAAGATGAAATCATACAATATTATACTATTGCGCCGGAGAAAATTGTCGTGATACCCAACGCTTTGGGGAGTGATTTTCTCGCTTCCATTTCGGATAAGCAAGCCGATGCAGCCCGAGTACGCGAGAAATATCATCTTCCAGCGGAGTATTTGGTGTATGTCGGCACTCTGCAGCCTCGAAAAAACATCCCGTTTCTTATCGAAGCATTTGCCAGTCTCAAAAAGCGTCTCCCTGGAATAAAACTGGTCTTGGTGGGTAATCGGAAGGGGTATCATACAGATGTGCGTCTTGATACCACCCTCAATCGTCTTAGTGTAGCGGAAGATATCATTTTTCCTGGTTTTATTGATCAAAATGACTTGCCAGGAGTCATCCGAGGAGCGAAAATATTTGTTTTCCCTTCTCTTTATGAAGGATTTGGCATTCCGCTTTTAGAGGCTATGAGCCAAGACGTGCCTGTCGCCGCATCGGATATTCCGAGTCTTCGGGAAGTTGCCCTGTATGCAGCGGTCTATTTCGACCCTATGACCCTTGCTTCATGTGAGGAAAAATTGTATAATCTTTTCATTGACCAAGAGCAGCGTATGGCTTTTATTCGCCTCGGAAAAGACCGCGTTCAAGCCTTCTCTTGGAAAGAGAGCGCTTCCCTTTTGCTTCAGGCGTATACCCGGCTTTCGAAGTGAGAGCCTTAATTTTTTTCAAGAATATTTATGGTAGAAAAGACATCATTACGGGATCATCCGGTGAACACAAAAAAGCGATGGCTGCGTGTCGCGCTCTTTTTTGTGATTCTCCTCGCTATCGGCGGTGGAATCGTTTTTTGGAAAGCTGGTTCGATTCTCAATAAAGTTACTCAAGGCAATGCGAATATTTTTGGTAGCCTGATGAAATCTATTCCCGGGGTTGAGCAAAAGCTCATTGGTGAAGATGCTGGACGTATCAATATCCTCTTGCTGGGTATGCGCGGAGAGGGCGTAGTGGGCGGTGGTCTACTCGCTGATACTATCATGGTACTTTCTATTCATCCGAAACAGAATGATCAGGATACCTCCAAGGCATCTCTCATCTCTATCCCACGTGATTTATATGTGAAGATTCCCGGACAAGATTGGCAGGCGAAAATCAATGCTACCTATGCCGAAGGAGAGAAGCGCGCACTGCATAAAGGTGGCATCGAAGATATGCGGACTATTGTCGGTGAAGTGACGGGTCTTGATATTCCATACGCAGTCACCATCAATTTTCAGGGGTTCAAGGATCTCGTGAATGCCGTGGGTGGTGTCACAGTCCATCTTGACCAGCCGTTTGAAGAGAATTCGCAGTTTCGTGGTTTGAAGCACCGTTGTGATGGATTGAAGTACACAGTCTTTTCTGGTGAATACGAAGAGAAGCACATCCAGCGAAAGAATGGTACATACTATGCTAACCCGAAACGTTACCCTCTCTGTTTCGAAAAAATGACTACACAAGCCGTCTCTGAGCTTGAGTGTAGTGGTGATTTCAAGCTGCCCGCTGGTGATAATTTGCTCGATGGCGATAAGGCGCTTTGCTACGCTCGTTCTCGTGAAACATCCAGTGATTTTGCGCGCGCAGCGAGACAACAGGAGATTATCAAGTTGATTAGGGCTAAAGCCCTGAGTCTCGGAACGTTGACCGATTTTTCGAAAGTGAGTGCCATGATGGATAGTCTCGGAAACAATATGAGCACCAATATGGAGGCCTGGGAATTGAAGCACCTGTTTGACTTGTATCAGAAGGCAGGCGACGCCGGTCAAATCAATCAGAAAGTACTCAGCACAGCAGACGATGGGCTATTATATTTCCCCGAGAGAAGCAGATACCCAGGAGCCGGATCTATCATTCTTCCACTGGGAGATAACTATGATCGCATACACGAGCTTTTCGCAAATTCTCTCAACTACTAACAGAAGAGGAATCCATGGCATCAAAGAAACTGACTATCGCCGTCAATGGGTATAAGAATTCAGAACTCCTACGTCTCTGTCTGACTTCTGTGTTCCGTGAAATGGAGAAGAGTGATATTGATTATGAAGTACTGGTAGCAGATAGCGCGACAGAAGAAGATACAGAAATGCTCATGCGCGAAGAGTTCCCCCAAGTGAAATTTTTTCCTTTCTGTGAAAATGTCGGATTTAAAACATTGGTGAACGTGTCACTTCATGAAGCTAAGGGCGAATACGTCTTGTTTATCAATAACGATATCGTCCTCACCGAAGGAGCTGTGCCCAAGATGCTTGGTTATCTCGAGTCGCATCCGGAAATCGGGATATTGGGGCCGAAACAAATGAATTTTAACGGTGCGCCGCAGCAGAGCTGTTTTCGCTTCTATCGATTAGAGACGATTCTCTATCGCCGTACATGGCTTGGCAGACTCCCATTCGCAAAAAAGCATCTTGACTGGTTCATGATGAAGGATTATGACCATCACCAGCCGAAAAATACCGATTGGATCATCGGATCAGCTATGTTAGTCTCTCGGGAAAAGGCACTCGCTATCGGTGATATGGATAACCGATTTTTCATGTATATGGAAGATGTTGATTGGTGTCGGCGTTTCTGGGAGCATGGGTATAGAGTCGTGTATTATCCGGAAGTATTTGTGTATCACTATCATGCGAAGGGGAGTGCTCGAGGAGGATTTCTCGGTTCGCTTTTGTTTAATCGCCTGACGTGGTATCACATCGAAAGCGCCTTCCGCTATTTTTGGAAATATCGCCATCGAACGCTTCCGTCTACATAGTAATCTCTGTGTGAAAATAACAAATATATTATTTAATTTTTATGACTGATGCTCCTCTGCCAACTCTTACAGAATACGAACGCGGACAGAAAATATTCCGCCGGGCGTTTATTTTTTTTCTGATACTTTTTCTCATAGGAGGAGCTTTTTGGTCTGGTTATGAACAGGGAAAGGGAGCCGTCGTCTCGGGAAGTGATTCGACGCAGATGCTATCTCCAGAAGATACTGTTTTTCTCAATAAGACGAGTCAGGACAAGACAATCGATTTCTCGCTTTTTTGGAAGGTTTGGGGGCTTCTAAAAGACAAGTATGTCGATAAATCTAAACTCGATGCCCATGAGCTTTTTTATGGCGCTATAAAAGGGATGCTTGCTGCTACAGGGGACCCCTATACGACTTTTTTCGACCCTAAAGAGAATCAGTCGTTCAAAGAGGATATATCCGGTACCTTCGAGGGCATCGGAGCAGAAATGGGCATCAAAGATAATATCCTGACCATTATCGCTCCGCTTGAGGGTATGCCAGCTGAAAAAGCTGGGCTTATGGCCGGAGACAAGGTACTCAAAGTGAACGGAGAAAATATAGCGAGTTTTTCTCTCGAGGAAGCAGTCAATAAAATTCGCGGACAGAAAGGCACAGAGGTCGTTTTGACTATTTTTCGAAGTGGTGATGAGGGAACGAGAGATATTGCTGTAAAACGCGATATTATTTTAGTTAAAAGCGTGCGTTTTGAGATGAAAGATTCCGATATTGCTTATATTCGCGTCAGTCGTTTTGGGGAAGATACGGAGAAGGAGTTTAGTGATGCCGTGAAACAGACTACTCAAAAGAAGGCTAAGGGTCTGATTGTTGATTTGCGTAATAATCCAGGAGGATTTTTGGAGAGCGCTGTGAATATGGGGAGTCTCATGCTTCCGAGCGGAAAAGTGGTGGTCATGGAAGAAAGCGGAACAGGTGTACGCAGAGAGATGAAGGCGCGCGGAGGGGATGTGCTTTCTGGACTGCCTACGGTAGTACTTATCAATGAAGGGAGCGCGAGTGCTTCTGAGATTCTAGCAGGTGCGCTCAAGGATAATCGCACCAATGTTACTCTAGTAGGTAAGAAATCTTTTGGCAAAGGATCGGTGCAGGAGCTCCTTCCTGTGAATAAGGAGACATCGGTAAAAATTACTGTTGCTCGTTGGTTGACACCAGCTGGTAAGCAAATTCACAATGTCGGCATATCACCAGATGAGGAAATAGCACTTTCAGCTGATGATGTGAAAAATGAGCGTGATCCTCAGCTTGATAAAGCAGTCGAGATTTTGAAAAGATAAGAGGCGTTGATATGAGTAATTGGCTTGACTTGAGCGCTCTATTTTTTTACAATAGAAGAGCCAGTAATGGATAAATCATACACTACGAACACTATGAAAAAGATTAACGTGACACCGCTCGGAGAAAATGTTCTCGTGCATCCCGAAAAACCAGCAGAGAAAACTGCTGCCGGTATCTATCTTCCCGAAACAGTCAGTCAGGAGCGTTCGCAACTTGGCGAAGTGGTGGCTATTGGTGAAAGCGATAAGATCAAAGTAAAGACTGGTCAGAAGATTCTTTTTAGGCGTTATGGCGGCGAAGAAGTGAAGATAGAAGGGGAAGAGTACCTCATCGCGAGCTACAAGGATATCTTGGCGATTATCGAGTAAATTCTAGCCCATATATTTCTCAAACTAAAAAAACATCCTCAGCTCAGGATGTTTTTTAGCTTTCATTAACTCATGAAGCGAAGTGAAATCATTTTTCGAGCGGTAAAGGAGAGGTCGTAGAGAGATGATCATTGCCCGATAGGGTTTTGGCGGCGAGAATGTTGAGATCAAAAAGACGAACGCCCGATTGGAAAGAGACGAGTTCATTTTCTCCGTAGACGATAACGAGTTTGGCTGGAGGAATTTCTTTTGCTCTTTTTTCTATTTGATCCAGTGGGATATTAGTAGCGCCTTTAATATGATTTTTTTCAAAATTTTGGACTGATTGCGTATCGAGAATAAAAATATTAGCAGGCGGATGAGAAAGGAGTGTCTTGAGCGCATCCGGAGAAATATAGGTTATTTTAGCTTGGTCGACAAATGAGTTGGGATTGCCAAAAGAAACGGTCTGATAGCTACTTGTCTTCCATCGCTCGAATCCTCCTTGGAGAAAAAAATACGTATATGATTTTTGATTGAGGATATTTTTGGCCGCCTCAAATGTTTGCTTGTCCTGTTCTGAGAAGATGATAACTACCTGTTCGTCTTTTTCTGGAGAAAATCCGACCAGGCTACTAATGGGAATAGAAATCGAATGGAGAACATGTTCTGTTTTATAGTCTTCGTTTGAGCGCACATCAATCAGTTTGAGGGTCTCGCCATTGTTTATTTTCTTTTGAAGCACATCGGGGGCTATTGTCGGAGTATTTTTAGCCCCTTCCTCGTTTTTTGTGTAAATATCCCCATCACCTTCGACTTCTGGTGAGGCGAAAAAGGCTTTACCTATGAAATAAACTCCCACAAAAAAAATCAAAATACCGCCAATAAAAACCGTTTTGATATCGCGATGATTATGCCTAGTCATAGGCGTGATTTTTTTATCAAATTTTTAGAGACGCTATTGTAGTAGGGTCCCGATAATGTCTTTATTGCCACGCATAAATTCGGCGATATCTATTTGTGTCTTTCCTTCGAGCTGAACTTTTTCGAGAAAGACGACACCCATACCTGTCTGGACCCCTATTTTTTCACCAAGCTCGAACACTTGACCAATAGCATACGCTGTTTGGGGGGATTGTTTTTGATAAGAAATCTGATGCATCTTGAGGCGGATAGTCCCGTCGTCTTGTCTCCAAAAGGTGAAAATGCCAGGCCATGGTGAGAGAGCACGATAGCGGTTGTAGATACTTTCGGCATCATCTGTCCACATGATGTGCCCATCTTCGCGCTCAATCAACTGACAGAGAGTCGCCCGCTCGCCATCTTGAGGAACAGGAGAGATGTTTCGTTTTACCCAAAGCGGTATCGTTTCAAGTAGGAGATCCTTACTTGCCTCAGTAAGCTTGATAAGGAGCAAATCCTTGGTATCTGTCGTATCGATAGAAACGTGTTTCTGAGCGAGAATATCTCCAGTATCCATGCCTTGGTCCATGAGCATGATGGTGATGCCCGTCTCTGTCTCCCCGGCCAGAAGAGCATTCTGTATCGGTGACGCGCCACGCCATTTTGGCAGGAGTGAAGCATGCACATTCACGCAGCCGAATCCCGGAATTTTAAGCAGTTCTGGTGGAAGGATTTTCCCGTAAGCAGCGACGATAATCAAATCAGGTTTTAATTCGGAAATTTTTTTGATTATTTCTTTGTCGAGTTTTTGTGGCTGTTCGATAGGGAGGTTATTTCTGAGAGCCACTTCTTTGACTGCGCTCATAGTAGCCTCTTGTTTCCGACCTGCTGGCTTGTCGGGCTTGGTCACGACAGAAACGATGTGATACTGCTTCTCAATGAGGCTTTCCAAAAGAGTAGCAGCAAACTGAGGTGTCCCCATGAAAATCACGCGAATTTTCGGTGCCCCATGAAAGTGTATCTCTCTTTGTATGTCCGTATCCGAAGATCCGTGAGGTTGAGCATTTTCCTCTATCGAAGCATCTTCTTTTTTTGACCGAATTATATCAAGCCAGGCTGCCATAATGATTTTCTATTTTATTTATTTGTATACATCTTTAAAAGAGACGTTCGAGGATGGCTGATTGTTCTCTATTTCCCTTTTGTTGTTTTTTGAAGCGATTGCAGATGAGGATACCATCAAGATGATCGATTTCATGTTGGATGACAATAGCGAGAAATCCATCAGCGCGTAATTTTTTCGGAAGACCTTTCTCGTTCTGATATTTAAGAGTGATACTTTCGGAACGGACAACCGGGAAAAATTGATTTGGGAGACTCAGACAGCCTTCTTCATACACGATTTTTTCCTGAGAATACGAGGTGATCTCAGGATTGATAAGATAAAAAATTTCTTCGTCTACTTCGAGGACCGCGAGTCTGATGGATTTTCCGATCTGAGGAGCAGCGAGTCCTGTGCCATGTTCTCGATACATCGCTTCGAGCATCTCTGGTAACAGAGCCTGTATTTCTGGAGCGAGAGGATCAGGAATCAACTCTGTTTTTTTGAGAAGAATGTCAGTGGTTGCGCCGGTGACAAGTGTCAGCATAGGAGTACGTGTTAGTGAAATGATATCGGATCGACATCGACAATGCAATGTTTATGCTTTTTTAAGACAGTAAGTATGATTTCATGAGGAGAAGGAGATGTTTTTGGTATGCGGATGACGAGCGAGCTTTCGAAACTATCCCGCCGCTTGAGTGATCTCGGAGGCTGAGGAGGGCTGATGCGAATCCCTTTCGCTTTGGGGAGCACTTGTTCTAATGTTTCAAATATGACCCGGATTGTTTTTTCTGTATCCTCGCTTGTTTTCCCTTGGTACGTAATGGATATGAGTCGGGAGAATGGTGGATAGGAAAGAGCTTCCCGTTCGGCTACAATCTGCTCGAAAATTTCTTGATTGCCCAGACCAGAAATTCGTTGAAAAAAAGTGCTTTCCGGATGAAATGTTTGCACGATTACTTTCTGATCGATAGCGAGCGAAAGATCTTTGGCACTCGCTACTTGATTGACGGCTCGGGTCAAATGTTGGAAGAAGCGTTCATCGGCCAAGAAATTCGGGAAAGAAAGCAAACTATCCGCGTCAATCATAGCAATGAGAGACAGTTTCGGCAAGGGCGGATCTTTGAGAATCATCTGAGTTCCGATAAGGATATCTATTTTCCCAGAGACAGCTTTTTGATAGAGTTCTTCGCTCATACCTCCTTTACGCATGGTCTGACTATCAGCCCGGAAAATCCTGGCCCCAGGAAAAGCCCTGGTAACTTCTTTTTCTATACGTTCGGTGCCAAATCCAACATTACGGAAAGAGAGATGTCCACAAGTAGGGCAGCTCGGGAAAAGGCTCGTCTTATAATGACATGAGAGGCAACGAAAATATCCCTCCTTTGTGCTCGTGAGAGCGTGATGGCATTCTTTGCAACGCAAGATATTTTTGCAGTTTTCACAGACGGAAAAAGCATTCATGCCTTGACGGTTGATATACAGGAGCGCCTGTCGTTTTGCAGCCAGTGTTTCGCGCAGGCTTTTGAAGAGCTCTTCTGAAAGCGGTGAGTAATTTTTCTTGAAACGCTCTAGTCTCAGGTTGACGATAGTAAGTGCTCCGCCGATGGCTCCTTTGGGAATAATGGGCACAAGCGGGGTGAATATTTTTTCTTGTAGAGCATAGAGGCTTTCAGTACTCGGGGTATTGGACGTGCTGAGGAGTTTGGATCTGTGGAGCTGTGTGAGCATACTAGCGACGATCCTGCCATCGTAGCGCGGACTCATATCCCATTGCTTGTAGCTTTCGTCTTGTTCTTCGGTTATGATGACGAGTCCCAAGTGTTTAAATGGCGCAAAGAGGCCTTGGCGAGTGGCGATGATGATAGATGCAGAACCGAGCCGAATACGCTCCCAGGCTTCGAAATATGGACCATCAGCTAGCTGACTATGAAGTGTAGCTATAGATTCTTCCGGAAAAAATTGACAAAGCTGCGCCTCGAGTGCGGGGATGAGCGTGATTTCTGGAACCAACAAGAGCGTCTGTTGTTTTTTTGCCAACATCTTTTTAATAAGCAATGCAAAAATCCGTTTTGGATTAGCGATAACAGAGGTGTCGAGGTAGAGATGTTGTTCAGGTGCGGTTTCTGCGAAAATATCTAGTAGGGGACGGTCGTCTTTGTGCGTTTTAAGCGGAAGTATTTTCTGCTTTTGGTCCGTAGCTTTCTTTGTACGCGCTTTGACCTGTTTGGGGAGGAAATGTTTGAGAGTTTTTCCGAGTGATGTGAAGTATTCATCACTGATCATTCTTCCCAGTTCGCATTGTTCTTGAGTCAGAAATTCTGGGATGATTACTTTGGAAATACACTTCATCCAGTTGGGCAATTTTCCTGGCAATGGTTGACAAGCATAGACAATACCTTCAATTTCTCGTGTTCCAAAGGGAATCCGCACCAAAGATCCCAAAGCGATACCTTCGTAGCTGGCGTAACTGAAAAGTGGTGATCGTCCGAGGGGTAGGATGAGGAGTGGAGCGATTTCGAGGCGGTAAAGGGTAGATTCTTTCATAGCCCTATTTTAGCACATAAATATGAATCCACTATCGCTCCGTATTGATTTTTTGGCTTAAGTTCGCTATCATTCCCATATGAACAAGACACGTCGATTATTCGTCGGTATCCCGCTCTCGCCAGAGCTCCGCAAAAGACTGAAGCGAGAGATGCTTTCTTGGCCCAAAGAGGCTGTTCTTCAGACTGCCGAAGAAAATCTCCATGTGACTTTGATGTTTCTCGGCTTCGTCCAGGAAGAGGATATTCCAGAAATGTGCGCCATAGTAGGGGAGGCGTGTCAGGAGCACCAGGCCTTTGAACTCTCTTTTACCGGCATGGAACTTCAAGATAACTTAGAAAACCCCAAAATGATCTGGCTCTCTGGTCAAGCGAGTGAAGAACTGAAGCATTTGCGCGAATCCCTGGAAAAAGCATTTTCTGCTTTTGTAGTAGAAAAGAAAACCTATCGTCCTCATGTGATACTTGCCAAGATCAAGAAATCCAAATGGTTGAAACTTGAACAGAAGCCGATTCTCAAAGAAAAACTTTTCCTCATAGAATCAGTCGATACTGTTGCCGTTTTTGAAAGTCTCGCTATCGATGGTAAGCGCCGTTACGAACAGATCGATACCTTTCATCTTGAATAATTGGTAACAAAAATATATGCGACTGTTTGGGGTCCCTCTCGACAATCTCACGCGAGAAGAGATACTCGATCGAATAGATGGATTTCTCGCGGAGCCCGGGTTTCATCGTATCGCTACCGTCAACCCGGAATTTCTCTTGTATGCAAGAGAGAACCAGTCCTTCAGAGAATCACTTCTCAACGCCGACCTTCGTATCGCTGATGGCGCTGGACTGTATCTAGCGTTTTGGAAACAGGGAGAGAAATTGCAAACGCGCTTCCCTGGGGCAGATCTCATGTTGTCGATTCTCGAACAAGCAGAGAGGAGAGCGCTCAATGTTTTTCTCGCTCTCCATGAAGAGGGACTTTCGAGTAGTCAGGAAATCAGGCGAACGCTCCTCGAGAGATATCCTCGACTGAATCTTGTTGATGATATCGAGTTGGCACAGATTGTCTTGTGCAATTTCGGGGCGCCGCTACAGGAGATTCATCTGGCAGCCTACGCGAATGATCCAAAGAAGATTCGATTAGCTATGGGAGTAGGTGGAGCGTTTGATTATCTGACAAACAAGAAAAGACGCGCGCCCAAGTGGATGCAAAATGCCGGCCTCGAATGGTTCTGGCGTTTTATTCTCCAGCCGAAGAGGTGGCGGAGAATATGGAATGCAGTGGTAATGTTTCCGTGGAGGGTTATTTTTGACAAAGAAAAAACCGGTCCAGAAAAGATCCTCTAGAACGGTTCAACTGAGAGCTTGTTGGCTTTAGGATTTTATCCTCAGGAGCCTCAGTGGTTGGCGAGACCGCTCCTGTTCGGGTTATGCCCGAAGTTTTATCGATGCCGCATGATTCTCACCTCCATTAAAAAAGTACTGAATCGTTATTATACACCCAAAACACTACTTTGTCAATAGCGAGAAATATATTGGTAATACGTTACTTGCCGAGTCTGTATAAAAAAGCTACTATTAAGCCATATTCTTGTACTTATACTGGTATGGATCAATCTTATAAAGACGTTCGTGTTCGTTTTGCGCCTTCTCCGACAGGTTATCTCCATGTCGGTGGTTTACGGACCGCTCTCTATAATTATCTTTTTGCCAAAAAGCATGAGGGTACGTTCATTTTGCGCATCGAGGATACCGATCAGAAGCGTTTTGTTTCGGGTTCAGCGGAGAGTCTCATCCAGACACTGGGGGCGCTGGGGATGCAGTATAATGAAGGGCCATTTTTGAAAAATGAACGCACAGGGTATCCTTCAGAACAGTATTCCGAAATCGTCGAGGTGGGCGAGTGTGGTCCATACATCCAATCTGAACGCCTCAATCTCTATAAGAAATACGCAGACGAATTAATCGAGAGTGGCCAAGCATACTATTGTTTCTGTTCCGCCGAGCGTCTCGAACAAGTACGCGCGGATCAGGTAGCGAGCAAGCAGGCTTCACGTTATGACCGCCACTGCCTGACTCTTTCTCCTGAAGAACGAGCAGAAAAGAAAGCGGCTGGTGTCCCGTATGTAATCCGTTTCCGCGTGCCAGATAATCGGGAAATCATATTTGATGATCTCGTCCGGGGTACGGTGAGATTTCATACGCACGATACAGACGATCAGGTACTCCTCAAGTCGGATGGATTCCCGACGTATCATCTCGCGGTCGTAGTCGACGATCATTTGATGCAGATCACGCATGTACTACGAGCAGAAGAATGGCTACCGTCGACACCTAAACATATCCTTTTGTATGAAGCGTTCGGTTGGGAAGCTCCACATTTTGCGCATATTCCACTTCTTCTCAATCCTGATAAATCTAAACTTTCCAAGCGACAGGGCGATGTCGCTGTCGAGGATTATCTCAAGAAAGGCTACCTCAAAGAAGCGCTGGTCAATTTTGTTGCGCTCCTCGGATGGAATCCGGGGCAGGGCAGTACGCAAGAAATATTCTCGCTCGAAGAGCTGTCACAAGTATTTAACCTCTCGACGGTCCATAAAGCCGGGGCGGTGTTTGATTTGAAAAAACTCGATTGGATGAATGCAGAATATATCAAGAAACTCCCTATCGAACATCTGTACGAAGCTACGCATGTCGGAAACTTTTTCCATAAGCCGCTGATTGAGGATGCTCCGGCTACGATGCACACCCCGGAATACCTGAAGAAAGTACTGTCAATCGAACAGGATCGTCTCGTCAAACTTTCTGACGTTGGAGAAAACAACCCATTCTTTTTTTCTGAGACCCTTTCGTATGATGCGACACTTCTCAACTGGAAAGAAAATTCGGCCGAAGTGACCAAAGAGACGCTCGAGAGGTCTCTTGGAATACTTACAAATCTTTCTGAAACAGATTGGGAAACCAGAGATGTTCTCGAAAAAATTCTTATGGATGCAGCGGGGGAGAAGCGCGGAGATTTCCTCTGGCCACTCCGCGTCGCGCTCACAGGGGCACAGCGTTCTCCTTCACCATTTGATTGTGCCTGGGTGCTCGGCAAAGAGATAAGCCTCAATCGTATCCGTCAAGCCATAGTCAAGCTCGCATAAAAAACGGCATTGATACGATATTTCATTAAAAACAGGCTCTTTCTGAGGCTGTTTTGCTTATGGTATACTAAAAGACACGATATGCCCAAACAAAACAAATACTTGAAAATAGGATTTTTTGTATCAGCCGTCTTTTGCGGCGGTTTGTTTGTTTCTGATTGGACACAGGCGAGCGATTCAATCACAACGATGACTGATCAACAGAAAAAGGATCTCGAGAAAAAACAAGACCAAATTGATGCTATCAATGCCAAGATTAAGGCATATAAACAAATAATCGATCTTAAAACCCGGCAAGGCTCGACACTGAGCGATCAGATTACGACACTGGGAGCACAGGCGAATAAACTTGAACTCGAGATAGACCAGAACGAGAAACAGATCGAGGACCTAGAAGGAGGCATTGGTATGCTTGCTACGCGTATTCGTGAAAAGGAAATCCTTATAGCTCAGCAGAAAAGGATTCTTTCTGAACTCATGCGCACTCATTATGATAATTATTCGAGCGGGAACATCGCTCCGCTCTTCCTGACTTCAAGTGAGAACCTCCTCTATTTTAAACAGGACGATTGGACGAGCGAAGTCGGAGATAAAGTGCGTGAGATGCTTGATTCGGTACAAACACTGCGCGATAGCCTCTCGCAAGAAAAAACTATTATTGAAGCCAAGAAAAAGGAGGTCGATACTCTACATGCGCAGCTTTCAGAGCGGAACGATTACTTGGAAAGTACCAAAGAAAATAAAGCGCAACTTCTTGCCAAGACTCAGGTAGAAGCAAAGAAATACGATTCGCTTGTGGATGACCTCCAAAAACAGCGCGATGAAATTGAACAGGAAATTAATGATCTGGAAGCCGATAAGCTTGGCGATCTCAATCTGAGTGATATGCCAGCGTTTAAGCATGGTTTATTTGACTATCCGGTAAAAAAAGTAGTAATCACTCAAAAGTATGGTAAGACAAGTTTTTCGAAAAATTACGCTTCAGGCAAGCACAATGGCGTTGATTTTGGAGTATCAGCAGGAACACCTATTTATGCACCGCTTGGCGGCAAAGTAGTCGGCGTCGGCAATAATGGCCGTTATGCTTATGGCAAATGGGTTGCTATTGATCACGGCAACGGCATCATCACATTGTACGGGCACATGAGTTCACAGTCGGTGAGTAAAGGAAGTAGTCTCAAAACCGGGGATAAGATAGGTCTCTCAGGTAATACTGGTTATTCGACTGGACCACACCTCCATTTCACTGTTTTTTCTTCAAAAACTTTTGAATTGGTAAAATCTACGAAAGTAAATAATCTCTGGATTCCTATCGGTGCAACCGTTAATCCGATGAATTACCTTCCGTAGTATGAAAAGAAATATCTATCCTATTCGCACGCGATTTACCAAAGACATCATAGCGGAGGTGATGTTGCCGGAAAAGCAGCAGGGGAAGGTGGCGATTCTAGCAATCGGACTACCCTCTTCGCCAAATAAAAAAGACGTCCTTCTTTTTCTTGCCTCTCAGGGATATGTCGTTATCTCACCCCGCTATCGTGGCACGTGGGAAAGCCAGGGGTATTTTCTCGAGTATTCTCCCGCACAAGACATTCATGATATCATCCACGATCTCGTAACTCAAAAAAGTATCGTTGATCTTTTTACTGGCGAGACGAAACGTATACGTGTATCGACCATCCATCTCTTCGGATCATCATTTGGTGGTCCAGCTGTGCTCATGAATTCACATCTCCCTATTGTGAAAAAAGTTATCGCTCTTTCACCGGTTATTGATTGGGCGGTCGAAGGGGAGGCAGAGCCATTTGATTTTCTCGTTCGTTTCACAAGAGAGGCATTCGGTGATGCGTTTCGACTCAAGTCCCCAACCGATTGGCAGAAACTTATCTCGAGTGATTTCTATAACCCTATCGCTCATGCGAAAACAATCCAGGGGAAGAAAGTATTCATCTTACATGCCAAAGACGATATGGTCGTTCCGTGTGATCCACTCGTCCCCTTCGCAGAAAAAATAAACGCCACATACTATTTGAAACCGAAAGGCGGACATTTCTCTCTGGGGTTTCTCACGCACCAATTCTTTTGGAAAAAAATTCAAACATTTCTTGATACTCACTAATTACAAAAAAATCTACATAAGACTCCCCTAGGTCAAAAAAAGAAAAATCAGGGGAGTTTTGTTTTTGTGAGTTTTACGAACAGACTTATGAATATTATATCCAAAGAGAATATGTATGCCCTCTCTCAAAAAATACAGAGCACATGAGTGAGGGGAAGGATACATAGATGTACCCTGATAGGTATTCAAACGCCTGAGAACGCAGTATACGCATTCGTTTTAGGTTGATATATGAAAGAGAGGGCAAAGAATATCTCATCCAAATATTTCTTTATTCTAAGCCTTTTCTTTTTTACTTAATGTCTTATAAGTTATATAAGACGACATTATCTACAAAAAGCCCCCACAAGAAATATCTGTTAAAATAGATCGAGCATTATAGTCTATTATTCTTTCTTTTTATATTTCCTATCACTCACTCCCTACTAAGTGGTAGTCAAAAACTCCGAGAGGATTATTCGTACCATGTTAAATACATTTTTGTTTTTAGGAAAAAATACACGTTCACATATTCAGAGCTCCCCCGGATTTTCCAAATTTTTATAAAAAAACAGGGCACCCTCATTCGAGAGCACCCATGTAAAGTTCTGAGAATCAACAACAACTCATTCGCCAATCAGAGCGGTTTTATTTATTGCCGTCTCGATTTTTGCTCGGCCGTCATTTCGAGAAACGTCAGCAAATGTCGTCGTGCGATTTCGACCGAGTTCTTTCGATCGATACAAGGCTCCATCAGCCCGTCCTGTGATGGTCTTGATTTCACCTGGCCAACCATTTTGGTCGTGTGAGAACGTGTTGGCCGCGATGCCGAGGCTGAGTGTGACTCGTTCTCCTGTTTTGCCGTGCAACGCATCGTTGACGTGACTGATAGACCAGTCGTAACAAATCTCCGCCGCTTTGGATTTGGCCGTTTCGAGAGAAGTATCGAGGAGTATGACGGAGAGTTCATCGCCACCAGGTCGAATACAGATATCCGTACTTCGAGGAAATACCTGCCGGATAACCTGGCAGATTGCTTTGATGATGATGTCTCCTTGGTCATGACCGAAACGATCATTGATCGTCTTGAAGCGATCGATATCTATCATGATAACGCAGACGTCAATTTCTTTGTTATGATTACTACTCCTCCTCTCGCGTTTCAGCGTGTTTAGTTGAAGGAGAAATGCATTTTCTCCACCTCGACGGTTATAGAGCCCACTGAGTGGATCAGTGAACGCCGCATTGCGGTACATCTCTGTCAGCGTCCATAACTTATAGATTACGAGTTGGAGCATTGCGATAATACTGAGCACGACAACATCCCAGACATACGGGATATGGATGAACTTAGCCATGAAGATGATAGAGCAAGCTATAAGGATACCAGACACGATGCAAAACACTTTCTTGTTGTCCATTTGAGGACCTCCTTTGGTAAAAAATTGTTTAGGTACTTCCGTATATGATACCACTAATTTAGATATTTGTCAAGAGTGTGCAACCAAACATTTCTTGTTACAATAGATAATGCTTGTTGCGAGATCTACTGTGAATTACATAACTTGATTTTTTTTGGATTCGCTTTCTTATGCGCATATCGTATTCGAGCTTAGACACCTATCAGACGTGCCCGCTCAAATATAAGTATCGAGAAATAGATAAGATCAAAGAGCCAAAATCCAAAGAGGCAGTTTTCGGTACGCTCGTCCATGCCGTTCTCAAGTATGCTCATACACCCAGTCTCCTCCCCCCGACCATCGAGCAAGCCCTCGATTATTTCGCCAAGGGCTGGAACAGCGAGGTGTACGAAGACGAGATGGAAGAGCGCGCCGCATTTAGTCAAGGTGTCACCATCATACAAAACTATTACGCGAAAAACCGGATTGCTGATTACACTATCGTGGATCTGGAGAGTCGTTTTTCTATAGAAATCGGGAGCGAAGAGACGGGCAAGCATACCGTTTCCGGTATTATCGATCGCATCGACAAGACTCCGGATGGTTATGAAATCATCGACTACAAGACAACGCGCAAGATGCCCTCGCAAGACAAAGTCGACAACGACATCCAACTTTCTATCTATCTCAGAGCCTTCCTCGCCCGTTATCCCAAAGAAATAGTCAATCTCGACAAAATCACTGTCAGTCTCTATTTTCTCAAACATGGTGTCAAACTTTCCTCGACGCGCACGAGAGAGCAGCTCGATATGATCGAAAAGACTTTCCTCGACGTCATCGCCTCTATCGAAGCGGAGAAATTTGACCCGATCCTCTCCCCTCTTTGTGACTGGTGTGGCTATCAAAAAATCTGCCCTCTCTGGAAACACAAATTTGTCGAGACGCGAAAACTCGAAACGGAAGAAGTAAAAAAATCAATTGGCGAGTATCTCGACCTCAAATCCCGTATGAGTGTTGATAAGATGCGCATAGGGAAGCTCCAATCGATGATCCTCGAATATATGGAGCAAGAGGGAGTCGATCGAGTGTTCGATGAGCAGGGCATCGTGGGCAAATCACTCCGCAAGACCTATAAATACGATGAAGAGAGGCTCCGAGCTATCCTCGAGCCGCTCGATAAATGGGAAGGCATCCTCAAAGTAGATGGCATCGCACTCCGCAACATCCTCGCCATCCTCCCTTCTCCCATTCAGAAAGAAGTCGAGGAATCCAAGACCCTCGACAAAGAAAGCACCTCACTCTCTGTCAAAAAAAATAAAATAGAAGTCGACGATGAATTAAGTTATTAATAGAAAATATTATGGCACTCTCATTTGAGTGGACAGCAGAGCTCTCGGTCGGAGACGAGACTATCGATGAGCAGCATAAGCAGCTTTTCGATCAAACTAATCAGATTCTTCGCGTAATGATTGGCGAAGATCCTCATCCTGAAAAAATTAGAGAAGTACTTGATTTTCTCAGTCAATATATTGAGGAACATTTTTCCTTTGAAGAAGAATACATGCGCCTCCATGAATATCCTCAATTGGAGCAGCACCGCGCCCTGCATCAAAATTTTTCTGAACACTACACGAAGCTCAGGAAAACCATTGATCCGGAGCGTCCCGCTATGGAGTCTGTCATCGGCCTTGAAAATTTTCTGGGTCAATGGCTCATCAACCACATCGGTGAAGAAGACAAAAAATACCACGACTTCATCGCGCGACAAAAATCACGCGTAGCATAAAAGAGAAGAGCATCAAGCACAATTTGAAAAATAAAAAAAAGCCACTGGTCCTCCGATGGCTTTTTTCTTACGCGAAAGAGTACATGGGGTTAATTTTTTTCTGGTGGCGCGATCGTATCATCAAAAGTATTCACGCCATGTATAAAAGTATATCCATCATCTTCCCCTTTCGGAATGGGTTTGGGTATATTTTTCAAGACAGGTTTTTCGTCTTTTTTGGAAGTACCCGACTTTTCGGATGGCTTATGCATTTCAAATGTATACATACAGAATAAAACGACATCAATAATTATATATTCCACTCATACTTGGTTACAGTATATCATACATATGCTATACGTAATGCTCTAAAATTTTAGTAAAAAAAGCCACACCGGAAATGATGCTTCCGATGTGGTGATGACCAGGGTTTCCACCTAGGCCCCGAGGAGGGTTGTTAGCCGAATGATATGGCTCATCCTCTGTTGGCAGTCCATCAGTTGGTTGGTCAGTCGCTTTCTCATGGCTTCCGCTTCAGCCTCCATAAGTAACGACATGAGCATATCCTCCAGTTGCTCAGCGGGTATTTCCGCCACGTATTTGAGCAAATGGCATTTCATGTCATGTGCATCGGTTTTTTCTTTGTCTAGGAGCGACAAGCAGAGGAGTCTGAAATGCTCAGCTTCTTCGTCCACCCTACAAAAAAAGTTTTTGAGTCGACGGTCTGCTTCACAAATCTCAGCGCTTGTGGCGCGAAACAACGCATGTGTGCAATCCTGCACCATACTTTTTTCCTGTGGTGTGAGGAAATCGTAGGAAAGTACACGCTCGTCCGCATCCCCTTCTTGATCATAGAACGACACCTGATTGAATAGCCCTTTTTCTAGGCGCAGCCTTTTGGGCTGATGTTCAAATTCGGGCAGAAAATAGCCCGAAAGCATGGGCGCAGAACCGTCCTGACGCTCCTCGCAGTGATCGATGTAATAACACAACCGATCATGAGCACGAAAGTGTCCAAGATGCGAAAGAGTCTTGGCTCCATACTCACTCAGTTGAACAGAGATCCAACCGCCATTTACCATGATTTGTGCCATGCGGAGCGATGCCACCGGATCGTTATTACCAAAAAGCGTTGCGTGAAGCGGGCCTGACTCCTCGCCGGCCGCCAGGACCGCATGAGGAGAGGCAGAAGTAGTCATGTTTGTTTCCTTTCTATACAGTTGTAAAAGAAGTAGCGCTGCCTTTGTTGGTGTGGGTCTAAATCCACTTAAGAAAACAGCCTTATAGTATACCACCAGAATGCTTTCTTGTCAATATACACAATCCCGTTTTCTACAAGTACATCCTTAATCTCCAGGGTTTCATACTAGGACCTCCGGACAATCATTTGCTACGAGTATTTTGCTGCCCTTTGATGATACTTGCAGCGAGTTTTTTGAGCTTTTTCGGATCTGCCATCGGACCACTCCCCGAAGAAAGCCACCCCTCGTATTTCTCGAACCAGAAATTCTTGCCGCTGGATACCTGTTTCCAGATACCCTTTTTCAGATTTTCTGTGCCATGCATCGGAGAAAGCTTGATATGTGCATGATCAATACCTGTCCCCTCCATGATAAGTCCTACCCTGCCAACATCTTTGAAATGACACTCGAGGATACCAGCAACTTCTTTGGCGGCGATGACGAAACGCTTCAAGACAGCATCAGGCATTTTCAGTACATCGCTACCGTAATGCTTTTTCGGGATGACGCACGAGAAGCCCTCGGTGTTAGGATCAATAGCCAGCCACGCCATGAATTCTTTGTTTTCCCAGAATATTCCAGAGGCCTTCATCCTTCCCGCTACGATTTCACAGAAAATGCATGTATGATCTTTGGTTGTAGCATCATACTTGGCCATAGTATTCATATATCATGGGGCTATTTACTCTTTTAGTATAGCAAAATCCTTCCTATTTGAAAAAAAAACAAGCGCGCAGTTATTCACGTGCGCGCTTTGCAGGACGTCGAGTCCTATTACTTCTCATGTTGCATTTGGACATCACATCCCGGAGTCTCATCCATGGCAGCCAAGATGGCTCGTGCTGTTGCGGTGGCGTATATATCGGGCATTTTATCTACAGGGTCAAACGCTGCCACACTGCGTTTTGCCTGTTCGACCAACACCTCGATATCAGAAGTACGGATGCGCATCCAATATAATCGGATTCCAACCGTAAGTAATGTTTCACTATTTTGGTTTATGACAAAATCATTCAGGTATTGCACAATTGATGTGCGAAATGCCGGAATAGCCTTGAGGTCTGGTAACCACGGTAGGTATGTGTCATAGACCTGTACTGTACCTGTATGATGTATCAACAGCGTCAGGATGGGTAATTTTTCGTACTTTTTGCCATTGTATGTCACGGGCCAATAAACACTGATGCCAACACATGAGTGATCATCAGGTTCTTCGCACAACTTAATCACGGGGTCTCCGTGAAATAGTATAGTTTTCTTTGCTACCATGATATCTCTCCATATTATAGTTGAAAAAGGACTACGCTTGTCATAATATAAATGACTTCGCACTCTACATCAATCATGATGTTTTGTCTAGAACCCACCATTCAAATAGCTCTCTTGATCTTCAAGATACGCGACGCTGTATTTTCTGGATAGTTTGTGTAGTGGAATGAACTTTTTTCATAGGAAGCGCCTTGAGCGTGATTCCTAGCTTGTTCAGCTCTTCTTGTAGCGGCAAGTATGCATGCCTTTTTTCTTGTCGGAAAAAAAGAGTGGGACGGAGAATCCGTATGACAGCGAGTGAGGGGTATAGCCCTTCTTCAAACGGAGTGAGTACTACATGGGTAACTGGCTTGAGGGCTGAAATAATTTGCGCGCGCTTTTTTTGAGAATAGACCGCTTGCCTCTTTTTCTTTGTTTGTATATATGCATCGGCGAGGACTCCCACAACGAGTACGTCCCCCAATGTCGCCGCCTTTTCTAGAAATTCGATGTGCCCCGGATGTATAATATCGAAACATCCAGAAACAAACACGACCCTTTTGCCGTGTAATGCCTCGCGGAGACTAGAGAGATCTTTGTAGTTATAAATCATATTACGTCACTAGAAACCCGAGATGGAAGTAAGATATTCTACCAAAATAAACAATTTCATTATCTCAAAATCATGAGAAAATGTGAAGGTTTTCAGAAATTCTTATTACAAGGAAAATGCACAATAAAAAAACCCTACTGCACCTGTCTCAAGGCGCGGTAGGGCTGTTGTGCTGTTACAAAGTTTTGGGTTTAGCCATCATTCCAGCGAATCTGGCTTTCTGATCGAACCCATATTCCATGAGTGAGCTTGGGGAAATGAGCGTTGTTCTTCAGGCGAGGCTGGTAGATTTTCCCGTCGTGATAGAGCCGCATGGCAATGCTTTCGGCCTGAACAGGATCTTCCTGCCAGCATTTTTTCTTATATGGCCCCACTACCAATCGGCGGAAAGCATCGAGAGTGGGCGCGCATGTCCCGGTAATGATTTTATCGACGTCCTCGATGAAGATATTTCCACGTAGGACTTCACCTACGCAGCGAGATAAAGAGAGACCGATCATGATTGCTCCTTGGGTAGATTTGGTTGCGAAATACAAATTGTCAATCCTCAAAAGAGGTAACTATTGCCACGTTAAAACATCTAGTGACTGAGAATCGTAACACAAATTATTAAAGCAGTCAAGAGTAAATCCTCATATTAAACCGAGGACCTCGGATCCGGTCTTGATCAGGTGAGCCGCGCCAGATCAAGTGGGGACTTATTGAGATTCAGTCCACTTACCTGAATTTTCATCATAATTGGACAAGGTATCCCCACCTACACACATGCCATCCTCAACTGGACCAACAAAATACATTACATCAACATTGGTGTTCGCCGTCTTTGTTTCCTGGTAATTGCCCGAGCGCCTGTAAGAAAAAAGCGCGGTATCTCCTTTATCGTCTACGGTAACAACTTCATGTAGATAAACGCCCTTTTCATCTTCCAGCGTCCTGATTACTTCTGGATTTTCTTGGCCACTTAATTTTTCAATTTTTAATTTAATTTCTTCCAAAGAAAGGATATGCGGTTCTTTTTCTGGCGCTGGCGTTAGGTTCTCAAGGCTCATGGATTTGATAGATTAATTTCTTAAAGTATAACATAAAAGCGCCTTTCTGGCCGTTTAAAAGTCTTAGCTGAGAACATGGGGCACTATGGGAATCTATCTGACTAAGGATGCTTTATAAAAAGCTTCAAAACTGGCTATGACACCTAAAGGAATTACACCGGTAATTTTCTGAGCGAGGGACGAATCGAGAGATGAATCAAAAAGAAAATCCCTCGGTCTTTCTGTGGGCATTTTTACTCCTTCCAACATATTTGTTGGAATTCCTAACGCTTCCATCCCCTCTTTTGTAAAATCGTATATACTCATTCTGGGTCCAGAGATATGCAAGGTCCCTACAAAGTCTGACTGAGAGAGCTTAACTATACTTTCAGAGGCCTGACTGTAACTCAGAGGAGATTTATACATGTCTGTGAATCGAGTAACCTTCTCGCCTTCTACGACATCCTCTTGTATTTTCTTAAATCTACTGTCTAAATTATTATTTACGAAACCATAGAGGTAACTAGGTCGTATAATGCAATGATTTTTTACTTTGGTTCGGATAATATTTTCACAAGTATCAAGGTTCCTGCCATAAAGAGTAACGGGGTTAACCTGATCCGTCTCTGAATAGCCACCTTTTTCTCCATCAAAAATTCCGTCACTCGAAATATAGATAACGCGTTTATCTTTTGCCCATTCTACCCATTCTACCATTTTACATTTTAAGAGATCTTCGTTTTCTGTGAATTCTATTTTTGCTGGAATAAAGAGAGTATCAATTTCTTCGTTGCTAAAAATATCCTTCACATTATCCGTAAAGAAATCAAATTTATAGGAAAACGAGAACTTCCTATTTGTTCTATGCGTGACGACAACTTTATCTACAAACTTTTTCAAATCGTAGTATATCTGTTCTCCAAGAAAACCAGCTCCGATAATCAATGGTTTCATAAATTTGTGAAGCTATGGGACGATACTAGATCTTTTCTAATCTTAAAATTAGTATAACATATCAGAAAATCTAGTATTTAAACAAAAAAAGACAACCTCTGAGGCGGGTCGTCGTTGCCATATTTGGCGCCTTACTTCTTGCTGCGTTCGTCGAGCAGTTGCTTCATCAGCGCCTGCTGTCTGTCGAGTTGTTCCTGCTGCTTCCTGATCAGCTCGAGGGTTTGTTGATCGGTGTTGGAGCCCGTGGCCGGCCGTGGCGGTTCGATCTTGACCTGGGCTGGTGGTGTTGAGACCAGGTTGAGCGGTTCGATCTTGACCAGGAACACGTCATTACTGTCAGACCGGCAGAAAGTGACCAATTCCTGCTTATAGGTAATCTTGACCTCCTGCTGAGTATTCATCATGCGCTCCACCTCTTTGGCGAGTGCATCGTTTTCGACGGTGAAGTGGAAGGCCTGTCCCATGACGCCGGAACCGGTGTTCAGGCCACCGCGGATGATTTCACCCTCCCAGCTCTTGCAGCCGTTGAGAACGCCCTGGCGATTGAGCCTGGTGATAGTGCCGATCTTTTCGCCATCGGCCGTTTCCCAGCAACCCGCGAGGAACATTGCGCTCAAAGCGACCACAAGCAAACTCAAAGTTCTCTTCATTTCTAATCTCCTATTCAGATTGGTAAGCGATGCGACATCGACGAGATATCACATCTCACTGTTTGTCGGTTTTGAATCGACATAACAGTATAGCACAATTTTACTCTTTTGTCCATACCAAAAATTGGATCCAAAAAGCCCCGTTTTTAGTATGACTGAACCGAAGGGATGAAATTGGAACTCTTATGAGGTCAGCTCGTACTGATCTTTAGTCCATGCTGGGGCACAAGCAATAATAAGTCTCATTTTTCCTTCCCACCAAACAGCCTCATTCTTATGAATTGAAACCACATCCCCTGCTTCTAGAAGTATAGAATTGCCATTTACATGCACCTCTCCTTTTCCGTTCTCAATATAAATAAGCTCTTCTACTGCTTTATTTACGGCGCTTCCTTTCATTGGGTATCTACCATTTATTTCTACGCGCGCCATATTTGATAGCCCCCTCTCCTGTTTCGTATTCAAAGGCAACACACGAATCTGCATTCTTATATTTAATTGCATCAGTAGATTTTATAATTTCCATAATTTATTGCTGAGAACATGGGACGCTGTGGGAACTTATTTAGTCTCTTTAAATGCTTGAAACTGACTATCAATTTCACTAATTCTTTCAGTAATTGA
>CAYVHS010000002.1:0-72521 GCA_964451495.1 uncultured Bdellovibrionales bacterium
ATATCATCGACGAAGTGCATATGCTCTCAGGCGGTGCTTGGAGCGCCCTCCTCAAAACCCTCGAAGAGCCGCCGGCCCATGTCATTTTCATTCTCGCGACCACCGCACTTCATAAAGTACCCGAAACCATTGTCTCGCGCTGCCAACGTTTCGATCTCTCACGGTTCCCTGTAAAAAGCATCGTCCTGAAACTCGAACGGATTGCCAAATCAGAAAAACTGAAAATCGAGAAAGGTGCTCTGGAAATGATCGCTCTCGCGGCCGATGGCGGCATGCGCGATGCCGAATCACTCCTGACGCAGATCGCTTCACTCGAAGAATCGCCCATTACCGAGGCAAAAGTAATGGAAGTGCTCGGCACCACCACCAAGGCCTCGCTCGCAGAGCTTATTTCGATTATTGCTCAGAATGAACTCTTCCCTGCTCTCTCATACGTCGGGACACTCTCGCGAGACGGGGCTGATCTCTCTGTGTTTTCCGGTGCTCTCCTCCACTATCTCCGCGATCTCCTCCTCGTCTCGGCTGACCCCATAAACGGTCCTCAGGAACTCGATGGACAGACAGAGGAACAGTCGGCGACACTCTCACTACTTGCAGGACGCTTCACGCCGGTCCAAGTAGTCCACATGCTCGAAGCATTCCAGATAGCCCAAGCAGCCAGTAAAACTGCTGTCATCGCTGAACTCCCTCTCCAGATTGCCATCGTCAAAATCCTCTCAGAAAATAAAGAACAAAAATCAGAAAACAATAGACCCGCTCACTCGCCTACTCCAGAAGCTACACCACCGGTCGAAGGAAGAAAAATCGCTGATGCATCTCCTCAAATTCCTCCACCCAAAACAATAACAGCGACCGAAACGCCAAAAAAAACTGAAATTAAAACAGTTCACCCTGTGAAATCCAGCATGGCTGGTCCGTCAAAGACGGAATTTCACGGGGCAAGCGAAAAGCACATAGTAGCAACTATAAGTGAAATAACTGAGCCCACTACGACAGGCGAAGCTATCGACATCAACCATGTCCGTGATAGTTGGCGTGCTATTCTCGATACCGCCAAACATCTGAATGCCTCGCTCTCCCTCGCGCTTTCGACCGCTCGCCCGACCAGCACCGAAGGTTCAACTATCGTCATCGCGGTCAAATATCCCTTCCATAAAGAACGCCTCGACGAAGCCGCCAACCGATTGACACTCAAAGAAGCCTTTGATACGATTCTCAAGTCACCTACTAAGCTACGAATCGTGCTCGAAAGCGCCCCCGTAGAAAAAATAGAGGAAAAAGAAGAACCAGCATTCCTCTCCAATCCACTCGTCAGTCAAGCCATGGAAATGCTCGGGGGAAAAATCGTCGGGACAGAAAACAGCTAGCAGTCAACAAAAATACAGGAGCGTCTCATTTTTTGCTCTTTGTTTTCTGTTAACTGATCTTTGGGGAGTAGCCAAGCGGTAAGGCAGGGGCCTTTGAAGCCCCCATACGAAGGTTCGATCCCTTCCTCCCCAGCAAACAATTCTATGCAACAAAAAACACTCGATGGTCTAAAATGGATCGTTACGCTTTTAAATACAATCAACGCTCCTTATCGAATCGGTGGTGGTACGGCTACTCACCTGTACGGTTCGGGTCGACCAATAAATGATATTGATATCTCTATATCAGGAAAATATTTTCCAAGTATTCTGTCACTCGTTGAAGAATTTATTACCACCGAACCAACGCATTACTTAGACGAGAAGTGGGACTGTACAACTCTTTCGCTCAATTACCATGGCCAAGATATCGATTTGACCGACGTCGATACGTTATTAATGCGGAGCAATGACAAAAAAGAGTGGATCAGAAACAAAGAAATCTATGAGAAACATCCAAATCAGACTGTACAAGTGGATGACATAAGCATAACGCTCATGCACCCAAAAGTTCTGCTCGAATATAAAGAACATCTCTCTGGTGAACACCAGGAATTCGATAGGAGGTTCCTTGAAGAATACATTAAAGTTCACCAAGAATAGTTTCAATAAGTACCCCATGTTTTCGACTAATAAAAAGAAAAGGTACCTGACCCCTTTTCTGATTGTGAAGTTTCAAAAACGCGAAAAAGCTATGAAAATTACAAAATTTGGTCACTGCTGTTTACTTATTGAAGAAGGCGCACTTCGTATTTTGACCGATCCGGGGAATTACAACACTACTCCGGATGTTGAAAACATTGATATTATCCTCATCACACACGAACATCAAGATCATTTGCACATTGATGCTTTGAAAGAAATTTTAGCGAAGAATCCAAACGCAAAAATCATTTCCCGTTTAAGCGTAGGTAAAATTCTTGATGAAGCAAATATTGCTTATTCTCTTATTGCCGATGGCGAGGAACTTATTGTGAAAGATATTAGCATCGAGAGTTGTGGAAGTGAGCATGCCTGTATCCATCATGATCTGCCCAAGGTACAAAATACCGGTTTCTATATAAATAAAACCTTCTTCTATCCGGGAGACTCTTTTCATAATCCGCATCGGGATATTCATATTTTAGCCCTTCCTGTTTCTGGTCCATGGATGAAACTCGAAGAAGCTATCGAATATGCGAAACTCATCAAACCAAAAATAGTATTTCCAGTGCATGATGGCATGCTCAGACAAGAACATCAGCTTGGACCAACCCGTAGAATTCCAACGATGCTCCTTGAGCCCATCGGGATAAAATTTGTAGACATGAAAGAGGGGTCTGTCCATGATTTTTCCTCAATTCGAGCCAAATAAGTTTAAACTTCATCTCATAAGCCTCAATAAACGATTTTTGTTTACATAAATCACCAAAGCTTATCTCATCCAAGGTTTAATATACTTCTGCCATGGCTCACTTAAATTATTATATCGATCTTTGTACTGATACGTTTATCGTGAATAACGGCGCCGTACTGTTACGTTTACATGAAAAGTATAATTTCTGGTTGGCTCCAGGCGGCCATGTTGATCCAGGAGAAGATATCAACCAAGCGGCGCTTCGAGAAGTCTGGGAAGAGGTTGGTCTGAAGGTAGCATTGATCGGACCGAGTACGTGGACCAAGCAAGATTTTGACATGAATAAAGATCTGGTACCACCCATCTTTGTGAATAGACACTCGATCAACGAGCACCATGATCACTCTTCTTTTATTTTTGTTGCCAAGTCGGACAGTCGTGAAATCAACCCACAAGAAGAAGCGAGCAAAAATGTCGAGTGTGTTTGGGTCACTCAAGAAGAACTTGATCAAATGCATAGGGACGACAGCCGTCTGCGCAAGGACGTGTATCGTTATGCGTCAGCAGCTCTTCAACTCGTTAAATAGATTCCGGCTTCGGCCAAGAGTCTCAGCAACACCTTATGTCAATCATCAAAATCATCACGGTGATTCTTTCACTCATGGTCACAGGACTCGGGCTCACGGCTCAAGCCAAGAAAACGTACTTGAGGAAAAGCGTAGAAGGATTATCCTTCTTTTACTTCTTACTACTCGCAATCTCCTATTCCTTTTGGAGCCTCTACGGTTTCATTCAAAAGGACCCCGTGCTCATTATTCCCATGTCACTAGGAATGTTCATATCCTGGATTGTGGTTTTTCAGTTCTATCTTTACAAAAAAAATTAAGGATTAAAAAAACCTATGGAAAGAAAAATCATCTGGGTATGCATGTTCATCGGGTCGGCTGTCGGAGGATTCGTACCGATGCTCTGGGGAGACGGCGCTTTTTCGCCTTCCGCTATTATTTGGACTGGAGTTGGCGGATTTCTCGGTATCTGGGTTGGGTTCAAGATAACACGCTAAATCGAGAAAGCTCCCGTCATTTTTTATAATCCTTTGCCATCATAGTGCTCAATATCCAACTTTTCCATATCGATACCATCGAGACAGCGGACATTGAGGGCAATCGTTGCCGTACCATCCGGTGCCATACCTCTCGAAAAGGACTGAACTCCGCACGTCTTGCAAAACAAGTGTGCTATCACTTCTTTGTTGAAACGATATTCTGTCAGATTATCCTCGCCCGAAAGAAGTTTGAACTGGGAGTCTGGGACAAAAGAAAGTAAGAGTCCCTTGGCGAAACAAAGAGAGCAATTACACGACAAGACCTTCGAAACATCCGCTTCCACCTCAAAGCGAATGGCTTTACAATGACATCCCCCTGTATATTTTTTCATACGTATTTTTTTATCTGACATGGTTTAGATTTATAATACACCAAACTCTCTGAATACTTCTTAGCCTTCCCTCTGGCTTGATAGCGATATTTCTGTCATACTAGCAAAACCTTTTTAAGAAAAAATCCGTATGCAGAAAAAAGTTTTCCCCGTCCTGTTTGCGACCCTCCTCCTCGATATGATCGGTATTGGTATGATTATCCCCATCATCCCGATTATCTTTACTGACCCTTCGTCCTCTTCTTTTCTCCTCACGGGCTATTCTACCACAGAACAATACCTCGTGGCAGGTGCACTCACAGCACTTTTCGGTCTCATGCAATTTATCGCTGCCCCGATACTCGGTGAACTTTCTGATGTGTTCGGTCGGAAAAAACTCCTCCTCACAGGCGTCATCGGACTTGCTCTCTCTCAACTCCTTTTCGGTTTCGGTATTGAAATATCCTCTCTTGCTCTTCTTTTCTTTAGCCGTGCCTTCGCTGGTATTGCCAGTGCTAACTTCAGCATCGCCCAAGCATCTATCGCTGATGTGACCGAACCCAAAGACCGCGCCAAAAACTTCGGACTTATCGGAGCAGCGTTCGGCATCGGTTTCATCCTCGGCCCGACACTTGGCGGCTTCATAGCCAAGGCGGCAGATAATGCTGCGGCGCCATTTTGGTTTGCTGGCATACTCGGTATCATCAATGCCCTCCTCGTCATCTTCTTCCTCCGCGAAACCCACCATGATCGACAAGCAGAACATCATTTCCATATCTTCAAAGGCATCC
Organism: uncultured Bdellovibrionales bacterium; assembly: GCA_964451495.1. Taxonomy (GTDB): domain Bacteria; phylum Patescibacteriota; class Minisyncoccia; order Moranbacterales; family UBA1568; genus UBA1568. The sequence continues at coordinate 4,950 of CAYVHS010000002.1, forward strand.
AGAATATCCGCACCGCTCTCCGCGATGTCGATGCCCGGCCAGTCTATGTTTCGAGCTTCCTCTACACTTCCGGATTCACATTTTTCACCTCATTCATTGGCATACTTCTCGTCTCACGTTTCAGTCTCTCCGAAGCCGCTATTGGCACCTTTTTCGGCGCTGTCGGTATCTGGTCAGTTATCACCCAACTCTTCATCCTCCGGATCCTAGCTGGCCGATACAACGAACGTGCCATCCTCCGTTTCTCGATACTCAGCGTAGCTATCGCGATTCTTGTCTACCCCTTTGCTCCGAACATGCCGCTCATCTATATCCTGATCCCATTCCTTGCTATCCCTCAGGGCCTCACTATGGCTAATATGGGGGCACTCATCAGCAAAAGCGTCTCTTCGAAAAAACAAGGGGCCGCGCTCGGCATCAATGGATCGCTCATGGCCCTCTCACAAGGTATTATACCGCTCTTAGCTGGCTTTGGATCCGGCTTGGCAGGTATCAGCCTCCCCTTCATCGCTGGCGCCTGCTGCGCGCTCGCTTCTTGGCTCAATCTCTTTGTCCTCAATCGACATCATCCGAAAGCCTAAGACGTACCCAATCAGTATACGTTGACATATACCCTATAGGGGTATAAAATGGAAGAGAAACAATTATTTTTATTAGTCATATGTCACACATGCTCATCGACCAGAAGGTTCCCGAGGTCATCTTTAAAACTCGCGTACGCGATGAATCCATCCCAGGAGATAATCCTTTCCGATGGCAAGATCTTTCGACCAATGAAATCTTCGCAGGAAAAAAGGTAGTGCTCTTCTCGTTACCAGGAGCTTTTACTCCCACCTGTTCATCCACACATCTGCCTGGCTACGAAGCCAAGTATGCTGAAATAAAAGCTCTCGGTATCGACCAGGTTATCTGTCTCTCAGTCAATGACGCATTCGTCATGAAACAATGGGGGGATAAACTCGGAGCAAAACATGTATTCATGCTCCCAGATGGTAATGCTGAATTCACCCGAAAAATGGGTATGCTCGTCAAGAAAGAAAACTTGGGCTTCGGCGACCGATCTTGGCGCTACAGTATGTATGTCGAAAATGGCATTATCAAAAAACTCTTCGCTGAAAAAGGTTTTATGGACAACTGTCCAGATGATCCATTCGAAGTAAGCGACGTCGATACGATGCTCGAGTTTCTCAAAAGTCTTTAAAGCACACAAAAAACACCCTTCGATAGACTCAGGGTGTTTTTTTATCTACCTATTCTTTCTTGGCCGCTTCTTCTCCTGCTACGTATCCGGTGGTCCAACACAACTGTAAACTATATCCGCCCGATGGACGATCGATATCGAGCATGTCCCCGATAATATACAGATTCGAGTAAAGCCGTGATTGCATCGTTTTACAATCAACCTCCGAAAGTTTCACGCCGCCGCTTGTCACGATAGCCTTGTCCACACCGAGAAAACCACTCACCACCATCGGTAGACGATGCATGAGCCGTCCGATAGCAAGACGCTCCTCACGACTCACCGTATTCACTGATTTCTCTGGATCAATACTCGAGAGCTTTAGAATAACCAAAGCGACTGATGGCCGCAAAAAATCCCCCAACGCATTTTTTAATCTTTTTTTCTGATGTTCCAGAAAAGTCTGCTGTATTTTTTTATCCAGCGCACCCGCATCCACTCCTGGCGCAAAGTCAAACGCTATCTCCACCTCTCCATACTTGGCTAATTCTTTCACATCCCGACTCATATTGAGTACTGCCGGACCGCTCAATCCAAAATGCGTAAAGAGAATTTTTCCTTTGCGCGTGAAATGCTTTTTCCCATTCTGGAAGACAGAAAGTTTCGCGTCATCAAAACTGAGTCCCGAAAGATCTCGCACCCAGGTATCACGTATTTTGATGGGTACAAGCGATGGCTCCGATTGGCGCACTGTATGATTCATCTGTTTCAAAAATTGAAATCCATCCCCGGTCGAACCCGTTTCCGGATGCGACGTACCACCCGTCGCCAAGATATACGAACGAGCAGTCAGTACTTCATTGCCACTGACACGTATTCCAATGATACCTCCTTCCTTCCTCTCGAATCCCTTTGCAACTATACCAAAACGAATACGGACTTTCCCCTCCTCCATATACCGACCAAGTGCCGCCCATACGGTCTCCGCTTTATTATCAGATGGGAAAACCCGACCTTCCGCTTCAGTCTTGGTCGCTATTCCACGCTCACGAAAAAACCGGAGCGTCTCCTCAACTCCAAAACGAGAAAAAGGTGAAAAAAGAAACTTCTTATCCTCTTTAAATCTACCAAAAAAATCAACGCTCGCATTGGTCATATTGCAGCGACCACCGCCAGTAATCAGTAATTTTTTTCCGAGCGAAAGATTCTTTTCAAGCAAAAGAACTGACGCGCCGCACTCGGCCGCCCGCCCTGCTGCCATCATCCCTGCCGGACCGCCGCCGATAACAATGACATCGTATTGATTTTTTTTCGTGTCCACAAAGATGTGTACGGCATTACAAATCGTTTCCCGTGTAAGAAAGATTGAAGCTTTTGTTGATAAGAGGAAAATCCGGAACGACGTCGTGTGTCACTGTATACGGAACAACTTGCCAATTAAGAAAAGATGGGTCACGTACTTTGACCCGAGCAATAGCCCCCGTATTATCCGTAACGATGAAATAGACAATATCGCCACGAAAACCCTCAGTAATACCCACCGCGTGAGCATCAGATGGCAACATAGGAAGCACAACAGAGATATCATCCTTACAGTGAGGCAAGAGCGTCAATGCCTGACTGAGTAGACGGAACGATTGATGAATCTCACGAATACGCACCCGGAAACGCGCATATACATCTCCTGTGTGTTCGGTAGAGATGCTCCACTGCATCTCCTGATAGGCCGCGTACGGGAAATCCGAGCGAGCATCGATTTCTTGGCCGGTCGCGCGAGCAGGAACTCCTACAGCACCATGATCGTGGCCAACCTTGGCATCGAGCGTTCCTGTTCCTCTTAAGCGATTGAGCACTGAATCAGTTTCTTTGGCTATCTCTTCGACTTCCATGAAATCTTTTTCTAAAATCTCCAAATCATCTTGAAAAAGATGAGCAGTTTCATTATCAATATCCCGCGAAACTCCTCCGGGTACGATGACTCCACGCAGAAACCGGCTCCCTGTCAGTTTTTCATTCCACTGCATGATACGCTCACGCAAACGAGTACCATGACTCCCGCCGAAACTAAATCCGGTATCGAGCATGATGAACGCTATATCATTCAGATGATTCGCAAGTCGCTCCAGCTCTGCATACACGACACGGAGCAAAAGCGCTCGCCTTGGCACTTCTGTCTGGGTCATCGCTTCGAGCGCCTGTACAAATGCTAACGCGTGATGATACGAGCTATCACCAGAAATACGCTCAGAAAGTTCCAATTTCTTTTCAAAGGACAATGTCTCAAAAAGTTTTTCCGTCCCCTTGTGAACATATCCAAGTCGCGGCTCGAGACGAAGAATTTCTTCGCCCAGTACACTAAAACGGAAGTGTCCCGGTTCGATAATACCTGCATGTACTGGACCGACAGGAATTTCATAAACCCCCTCTCCTTCAAATTTCTGCATTTCTGGCATCTTTTTTCCGATGGGCGTCTCTACTTTGGTGTTCCATGCGAACTCCTTCAAAAGCGGATGGATATTCTCTGAAAAATTCTCTTCATGAAGAATGATACGATCCGCCTTAGGATGCCCCATCGGAAGTAAACCGAAAAACGTCTTCACTTCCTGCTCATAGACCGCAAATTCATGATCAAATGATGTGAGCGATGGGAACGCCTTGATATACTGGTCAACAACAATAAACGGAACAAGAAATATATTTTCCTTGGGGACACCAAAAACGTAGTGGATACGGAATACTCCGCGTGCTGCACGCTCGTCTGTCGCAGCCATGGTCTTGAGAGGCAATTGATGGTCGTGCTTGAGTATTTTCACGACATGAAGGAGTGTCTCATCTGGTACCTCAAAAAGAATAACATTCCCCTCCTGGAAGGCTTGAAATTTCTCGAGGCCAAAACGCGAAAGAATACTTGGTGTTGCTTCGGACATAGATATTATATATTTGCTAGAGATTGGGTGATATCACGACTGCAGCTGCATCAATCAGCGATCGTAGAGATTCTGGAAAATAAAAACTGAGGACAATAATAAGGGCAGCCAGAAGGAGGAGTGGTATCTGTGTCAAAAGGTTAGATTCACCACTCTCGACACCTTCGGGGATAGCACCGAAAAGCATAGCAGAAACGTGTCGGAAAAAACCAAAGAAAACAACTGCCAACGCAAAGAGGGCCATTCCCACAACCCAAGCGTACGCCCCCATACCAGAAGAAAATATGAGCATTTTGGTCGCGAACGTACCAAAGGGTGGCATTCCAACAATGGCAAAGACTGCCCCGAAAAAAAGTGGTCCGGTCAATGGCAACGCTGACAGAACGCCAGAAATATTTTTCATTTTTGTCGAGCTATAGCGGAGAAAAATATTTCCTGCTGAAAAAAAGAGGAGTGTCTTCATCAATGAATGGTACAACATGTGCATAATAGCCGCGACCGTCCCAAAACCACCAAAACCAATACCAAGTGCGATGACGCCCATATGTTCGATACTCGAATACGCGAGCAAGCGTTTATAGCTCCGCTGTACAAAAATAATCAGCGCAGCAAGAATAACTGAAGCAAGTCCGAAATATATAAGGAGCGCTGAAGCAAATGCGGGACCGACCGCAATATCCACAACTCCCTTGAAGCGGAGTACGGCCACAAGCGCCACGTTGAGCAAGACTCCTGACAGAAGCGCCGAAATAGGAGACGGTGCCTTGCTATGGGCATCGGGCAGCCATGTATGCATCGGAACGAAACCAACTTTTGTCCCATATCCTACCAAGATGAAAATGAATGCGATTTTTACTGCGATTGGATTCATTCCCGAGGCTGTCTCGTGCAACATACTCCATGTAAGTGACCCCGTCCGAGCTTCAGGCAAAGCGAGGAACAACAGCGTACCAAGGAGAGAGAGGAGTAGTCCTAGCGAATTGATAATCAAATATTTCCAAGCTGCTTCCGTCGCCGATGGCTTGTTATAAAAACTAATAAGAAATGCCGTAGAAAGTGTCGTCGCTTCGATAGATATCCACATGACTATCGGGTTAATAGTCGACACAGCGAGTGACATAGCAAAAAGGAAAAACTCAAGCAACAAGAAAAATTGCCGGACACGACTCGGGCCGATAATATCTTTCTTCACCTCGGCGCGCAGGTATCCAATCGCATAGAGACTGACAAAAAATCCCGAAAGCGTAATAAGGAGGAGCATAAACACCCCGAAGGCATCGACCGAAAAAAATGTCGAAGCTTTGAAGTATCCATCCGCTAGCACGCTTGGTATAAGCACCATAACGAGCGAAAGGGCAATGAGAGAAGAGAGAAGAGACGCTCCTTCGATAAACCGAGTCTGTTTGGCCCGCATAAACGCAATGAAACAAGCAGCGAGAAGTGGTGCAGAAATGAGGAAAATAAATATCATAAGGTTAGTTTTCTTCAGTAAGATGTCTTAACTCGCCCGTATCAAGTGATCCAAATTGGCGATGAATCATCCCAATAAAAGCACTCCCGATAGCAATCCAAACAACAATATCAAAAATAATACCCATCTCAAGAGCGAGGGGTTGTTCGATACCAACGAAAGACGCCAGGAGAACAATGCCATTCTCAAGCGAAAGCACACCAATCATCTGAGTAAAGGCTCCCTTGCGATTAATCATGAGAAAAATCGAGGTAAAGATAATGGCGAGATTCAAAGAAATTGAACCAAGTGCCTGTGGCCAAAGACCCGTAAGAGGCAAAAAAACTCGCGAGTAAGAAAAAAATACCAGTCCCATAAGAACTATGAATGTGAATGGCATCGAAAGATAGCTACTAGCAGATCCTTGAGTACCGAAACGGCGTAGCAGCCGAGAAAAGAAAATCGGAACTGCTACTGCTTTGATAAAAAACGTCAGGAGACCGACCAACACAAGACTCTGCTCATTCTCTGCAATACCCGCACCACAAAGCAGTAGCCCTACAGCGGCCGATTGCAAGGCATAAAATCGAATAAGGGCTTTGTTTCGCTTAGCGAGATGCATAAAAATCGCGGCGAGAAAAGCAATAAGGTCAAGAAAAAAGAAAATTTCTACGAAGTGCTCAAACATACCGGGTAGTGAAACTTCAAATGTGAATTATATCAGACTGCCTCATACGACTATATATTCTATTTCTCTTGAGATACTTCATAAGTTTTTTCTTACATGATTTTTGAAGCTCTACTACCGGGCATAAAATCTTTAAAATGTAATAATGACACCGAGAGCAATCACTCCAAGCACAAATGATGTAAACAAGAGATCGGGCACACGGAAAATGCGAAACTTCGCCATAGTCGATTCAATAAACGAGATGCTCCATAAGAGCGTGAGTGCTTTCAAGATAAAAAGAGTCGCAGAAAAAAACAATACCCCAAAAGTAGCAGTATCAAGACGAGCAGCCAAACCCCATGGAAAGAAAATATTCGCCCCAAGCGCGATAAAAATAAGTAGCTTGTTCGCAGCTGCCCACTCCATAAGAGCAAGGCGCTTACCAGAATATTCGAGAATCATTGCCTCATGAATCATCGTCAACTCGAGATGAGTCGACGGGTTATCTACAGGGAAACGTCCATTTTCTGCCAAAAGAGCAATGAAAAATCCAAAAAACGCAATAAAGAGGGGCATGTATGATTGAAAAGGAAGTATCGACAGACGCTCGGCTATCATCATGACATTGCCGTTTTCTGCTGCCATCGATGCGACCAAAAGAGCAAAGAAAAGTCCTCCTTCGGCCAGGGCTGCCATAGTCATTTCGCGACTCGAACCGAACCCTCCAAAACCACTTCCACTATCTATTCCCGCGAGAGCCAGGAAAAATGTAGAGAGAGCGAAAAGATATATTATAACAATAAAATCCCCTGTCGGAACGAATGAAAGCACGCTTCTATCACCTATAGAAAGTGACGGTGCAACGGTTGTGATAACCGGAATACTCGCACCGACAACCAGCGTCACAGCAAATATAAGATAGGGTGAAAAACGAAATATCCATGAAGCATCAGCAGAAATCACTTCGTCTTTTCCAAAAAGTTTTCGGAGGTCAGCATACGGCTGAAAAATACTTGCGCCGACACGATTCTGCATACGAGCTTTTGCTTTCCGTATAACACCGATACACAACGGTGAAAAAATCGGGACGAGAGCGAGTTGCAGAATAAAAATAAGTATACTCATCATATGAAAGTCATTAATGGGTCGCCCAAACAAGAAGAACTATCAGAGTAACAAAAACATACAGAAGATATACATTGATATTTCCTCCCTGGATACGCCTCGCTCGCGAAGCAACAAATGTTAGAGCTATACTCATGGGCCGATATAACATCTTCTGATACGGATCATGAAATATCGTCTTCACCTCTTGCGACTTGATGAAATAACGCGTATTTTCATCACGGTATTCTACTTCTGTCTGACGGGTCGAACGGAGAACCCCGCGGAATATAGTCATAAGCGACCGAGAAAAGCTCGTTGCGGTAATCTCCATACGTGGCCCAAGTGGGGTACCACAATCCCATGTCGAAGCAATAGATACCTTGCGGGAACGAGTAAAAAATATCACGAGTCCCGTAGCAAAAATGAATATCGCGGACAAAGCGATGGCGGCGACATCAAGCGACAACACATTGGCAAATTCGCTCCGCGCATCAATAAATTCCATAAAGGGAAACGCAAGCGTGAGCGGTTGTATCAGGCCAATGCTTGCGACCACGCCAACCAGTGCAGCAATAATGTACGTAGAAAAAATACCCAAAAGGAGAGTAAGTAAAGCCAACGTCCCCATAGCTATGAGCATGGGCCATGGAGACTCATGTCTACGTTCTGTCTCTTCAGTTCTCGGACGAGCAAGAAACGTCACCCCAAACGCTTTCACAAAACATGCAGCCGCTAACCCACCAGTAAACACGAGACTAGCAATAGCAAAAATAAATACCGATTTCACTATGACACTGACGGAACCGATACCAACAAAAAGCGCCTGAAATGTAAGCCATTCACTCGCAAAGCCATTGAAGGGAGGGAAGGCAGAAATAGCCAGTGATCCGATAAGAAAAAAGAATGAAGTGAAAGGGAGTACCTTGATAAGCCCTCCGTATTCTTCCATATTACGCGTCCCCGTCGCCGAAACTACTGAACCAGCAGCCAAAAAGAGGAGTGACTTGAAGATAGCATGATTCAATGTGTGATAAAGCGCCGCCGCCAGAGCAAAAAGAGCAAAATTCTGGAACCCAAGACTAAAAAATGTCAGTGCAGCACCAAACCCGAGCAAAATAATGCCAATATTCTCGACACTATGATAAGCGAGCAAGCGCTTCAGATCATGTTCGGAAAGCGCGTACAATACGCCGAGAATCGACGAAAGTCCTCCTAGAACTAAAAAGGCTAGTCCCCACTCAATCTGAGCGACAGGGAAAAAATCGAAAAAGAAACGGATAAACATAAATATAGCCGTCTTGATCATGACTCCTGACATAAGAGCCGATACATGAGAAGGCGCTGCTGGGTGAGCCTCTGGTAACCAGATATGCAAAGGAATCATACCGGCCTTAGTACCAAAACCAACCAGTACGGCGAAGAAAATAATCCCCTGCATCAGAGGCGCGATGGCACCAGCTCCTGCTCGCCACTCATCAAAACTAAACGAGCCCGTTGCTTGGTACGCCAAGAAGAAAGCTAACATAATAAAGGCGGTCCCAAAATGAGTCATCAAGAGATAGAGGAATCCGGCTTTGATATTTTCAGCCTTACGATACTCAAAAACAACCAGGAAATACGATGCCAGTGACATGATTTCCCAAACAAGGAGAAAGAAAAGAGCCTGATTGGCAAGCGTCACCAATATGAGACTCCCTATAAACGCATTATAAAAAAATCCGAATACTCCCAACCGGTATTTTCCATAAAAATGTTTCTGGTACGAAAAGCCGTACAGAGACGCGACAGAAGCAACAAGCGAAATGATACCAAGAAAAAAAGCCGAAAGTGCATCCAGACGAAACTCATATACGAATCCTGAAAAGGTCGACGGCAGAATAAAGGCAATTCCTTGCCCAGAAAAAAGTACTCCCACTGATAGAGCGAGAGCGAGCAGCGACCCCAGAAGCGCCAAACCATGTGACCAAAAACCAGCCATCCGTCCACCAAAAAGACGATCAAGAAACAAAGCACCAACACCGCCCACTAAAAAAAGAGTGACGAGCAAAAGTATACTAGCTGGGGAAAGGAGAAAGTCCATAGGTGATTATTTTTCCGCTATAGTTTGTGATTCGATATCCCGAAGCATCTGAAACAATGCTGCAAGCACTACTTTCGGTGACGGTGGATCCCCAGGAATCTTGAAATCAACAGGGATGACGTCTTCAACTCTATTGTAAATCGCGTATGAATCACGATACACTCCGCCATGAATCGCACCGTCCCCCACTGCGACCACAATCTTGGGGGTCGGGGTGGCTTCATAGGTATGGCGTAACCCCTGAGCCATATTGCGCGATACGGGGCCAGTCACAAAGAGCATATCTGCATGCCGGGGAGACGCAACAAAATGAACACCAAAACGTTCAACATCATAGTATGCATTGGTAAGAGCGGTCAGTTCTTGCTCTTCAGCATTACTAGAACCGGCTGCTACCTGACGGATAGCGAGCGATCCACGGAAAAGCTTTCGTATAGATGCCTGTAGCTTTTCCCCTAATACCTCCGAATCTAGTCCAAGAATCTCTTCTTCGGGGATAACCAACCTCGGAGTGGTGACAATTTTTCGGAGCAATGGATACATATGTAAAGCAAAACGAAAAAAAGACCGCCGAGACTCTCGTATAGAATATGGCGGAAACATTTCCTATCCTAGTACTTTTCACGCGCCTTGTCAAAACCCGAGTACTCCATCAGACACTACGTCTTTTTTCCTTAATATACGAAAGGATTCCTGGCAAAAATGAAAGGAAAATAATCAAAAGCACGATAGGCAAAAGATACTTGTCCACATCTATAACACTGCCGAGCAAATACCCCAGCATCACCAGCGTGACCGTCCAAAGTAGCCCTCCTATCAAATTATAAAAAAAGAATACTCGGTACCGCATATTCCCGACGCCAGCTACAATCGGCGCGAATGTACGGACTATTGGCATAAAGCGGGCAAGCACAATTGTTTTTGGCCCATGCTTTTCGTAAAAAGATTGTGCCCTGGTAGCGTGCGCCTTCTTAAAAATAAACGAGTCATCTTTGTTAAAAAGTTTTGGCCCGATTCGACGACCAAATTCATAACCAACCACATTACCCAGTACTGCCGAAATAAACAAACCAATAATCAGAATCGGCAAAGAAAAAAACTTCTGACCAGCCAACACACCCGCGACAAACAAAAGACTATCTCCTGGCAAAAAAAATCCCAAAAATAAACCTGTTTCTGCGAATACGATAGAAAAAATCCCTGTATACCCGACCGTCTGAATCAGCGTCATCAAATCAATACCAAAAAAGCTCATATATTCATCTTTATAATGTAATCTTTACAAGTATAGCGGAAAAGTTGTAATTAAGAAAGAAAAAGCCGGCCTGTATAGGCCGGACATTTTTTCTTGGAACGTAGTCTCTTGCTTACTTGAGAACGACTGTGGCACCAGCCTCTTCGAGCTTCTTCTTGAAGTTCTCGGCATCAGCCTTAGAAACCTTTTCTTTAATCGCTTTCGGAGCAGCATCCACGAGGTCTTTGGCTTCCTTGAGTCCAAGACCGGTGATTTCACGAACAGCCTTGATGACATTGATCTTCTGGGCACCAGTAGCGGTCAACTCGACATCAAATTCAGTCTTCTCTTCCACAACAGCAGCCTCGGCTGCAGGAGCAGCTCCCATCATCATCGGAGCAGCAGCTGAAACACCAAACTTATCCTCGAGCACTTTGACGAGTTCAGAGAGGTCGAGCACGCTCATCTTCTCGATTTCAGCTACGAGCTTTTCAAATTTCGCTGGCACCACTACTACTTCTTTCGTTTCTTCTGTCATATGTGTGACGTTAAAATAAATTACTTAATAAACGACAAATGAATTATGCTTTCTTTTCTTCGATTGCCTTAATTACTTGCACTAACCCGCGGAGATTACCACCGAGGACCCGGACAAAACTTGCAATCGGAGCCTGGAGGGTGCCCACAAGGATACCACGGAGTTCCTGCTGGCTCGGAAGCTTGGCAAGGGCCTTGATGTCCTCAATAGACAATTCTTTAGCCCCCAATGCACCACCCTCAATCGAAAGCGGCACATCCCTATTGGCTTTATTGAAACTTGTCAGGACTTTAGCCGCAGCCACTTCATCACTCGAAAAGGCGACACCAATCTGACCATCAAGTTTTCTCGCGTTCATCTCGATACCAGCATCCTTGAGAGCGATGTTGAGAAGCGTCTTCTTGAGCACCTGCCAGCTCGATCCGCTTTTCGCTAATTCTCTACGAATGGCGGTCAAATCTTTCACGGTCACTCCCTTGAAATTCGCGAAGACCAATGCCTTGGAATTCTTCGCCTTTTCAGTGACTTCTGCGACGAGCGACTCTTTCTGTTGTTTCGTCTGCTGCATAAGCGTTTTGATTAATGTACTTGAATTTGATAGTAAAAATAAAAAAATCTGCGGTATGAACCGCAGATATATCACGTCGCTCACAAACAACGATGACGAGGGAAATCCCTGAAAACAAACCTCTTGACGCTATCTTTTCTGACCATCGTCGAGAAATCTGTTCCTCGTGAGGAGCTTAGATATCCTATGATACGCCCTTAGGCCATACATAGGCGTGTGCCTCATGTCTACGGAGTATTCTATTGTATGTCTATTGTACTGGAAAAATCGCTCTTTGTCAATCCTACAAAGCGGGGGCGACTTCTTCTTTCTTCTCTTCGACCTTCACTTCTGGAGTAACAGGGGCCACATCAGCTGGAGCAGCAGCGACAACTACTGGGGCTTCTTCAGTCTTTACTTCCTCAACAGGGACTTCTTTTACGACTGGACGAGGCATTTTCTTGGCAATTTTCTTACCCGTAACAATACCTTCGCGCACCAGCGTATTAAATACGACATCAGAAGGCTGTGCTCCTTGGCCAATCCAATAGAGAATACGATCTTTATTCAAAATAGTAGTTTTCTTGATCGGATCGACGCTGCCCAATACTTCCACGTGACGCTTGCCCGGAGCCTTGGTATGTTCCTGCAAAACGACGCGAAAATGCGCGCGATTTTTCTTCCCTGTGCGATTGAAACGAATAGTCAACATATCAGAAATAAACAGCATTTAGATACACCCTACCACCTCTTGGAGGGTACGGACTCCACTATAACCCCTTTTTTTAACCCTGTCAACAAGAAAAACCAAGAAAAAAATAAGGGCCGCGCAATCTAGTTACATTGCGCGGCACCAGCACTGCCATTATCCCAATTCTGTCAGAGCAACCAGGCTTTCCGGATCAAATTCTTTTCCACCATAACTCCCGATAAGCATGTAGGAATAATCAAAGATATTCCCTATAGGTATCGAAAAAATGTCCCGACCACAACTGGCAATTTCCAACAAATGTTCCCTACCCCGAAAAAAGAACACGTGGTCTACAAACGGTAACGTCGCGAGTCTTTCTGCTCGCTGTTTGACTACGTACGGCAAAACATTATCCGTGGCGATGTCCACCAGAACCCCGACCCACAAGGATGGCTCGTCATAGGAACGAATCCACGTTGCCTGATTTGGGAAAAATGCCTTGCCGATACTCGGGTTATCGAAAACGCCGGACACTAGTCGAGCTCGCCTGTTGTAGGCTCGATACAGCCCCAGAAGCGCCACCAAAATATTCTCCGGAATTATTTTTGGACTACAAAAACCGTCACCAATTCCTTGGCTGTCCACCATGATTTACCCCCTTTCGAAACATTAAAGTACGAATTCGCATCATACAAATAACGGTACTCTTTGTCAAGAGCGCTTTGAAAATACGCCCTTTACCCTCCCTCTGGCCTATCTGCCCCCAGGGAACTCGCAGACATGCATCCCCTGTTATTTTTCTTTGATCACCTCTCCTCCTTGACCTACCTGGTCGAGACGGACAGAAAGCAGCTGAGAAACACCATCATCGCCCATCGTGACGCCATAGAGGAGTCCAGCCTGCGACATCGTCTCACGATTATGTGTGATAGCGACGAACTGCGTATGATTGGAAAGTTCACGAAGCATCTTTGAAAATCTACGAGAGTTTGCCTCATCAAGTGCTGCCTCTACTTCATCAAGCACCGCAAAGGGTGGCGGGTTATGCGAAATAATAGCAAACAAAAGTGCCAATGATGTAAGAGATCGTTCTCCGCCCGACAACATGGAAAGGTTGGTGATCTTTTTTCCCGGCGGGCAAGCAAAAATCTCAATACCGATCTCGGTTGGTTCATTTTCCTTTTCCTCTTCTGATTCACCTGCTGAGATTTCTCCTTCCGCACTGTCTTCCAGCTGCCGAGTACGCTTTCGAATTTTCACAATTTGCAGCTCCGCTTTGCCTCCACCAAAAATGATCTTGAAGTATTCTTCGAATTTTCTACAGATTTCCTTGAAGGCATCCTGAAACGCATGATTGATTTTCTGATCCATCTCTTGTATGACGGTCTGAAGCGATTCGATGGCAGCCTTGAGATCAGCTGATTCGTGGGTCAGAAAAGTAAAACGTTTTTCTGTTTCTTGGAATTCTTCTACAATAAGCGGGTCAATCGTTCCGATATGCTCAACTTCTACCTTAAGCCGGGCAATCTCTCGTTCGAGTCGTTCACGCTCAACGGATGTGCCATCATACTTCAGATCATGTACGCTCAGCGCAAGTTCCTCGCGTACGAGGGACACGAGATCTTCCTCGCGCACTTCGACCCGTGCCAAGCGGACTTTCACCTCGTTTAATTGGTCTTTCAATTGGGTCAAAAGTCGTTCTTTTTCTCGCCACTCTTTTTCTTTAGCAAAAAATGTTTCCCTACTCTGGCGACTCGCTTCACGTAGAGCAGAGAGTGATTGTTCTTGTTCGGTCAGTGATTTTTGTAAAATTTCCAGTGTCTTATTGAGACTCTCTTTATCCCGACTCAGCACTGCCAAACGCTCATCACTCGCCCGCTTCTCGTCGTCAGGAAGAGCTATAATCCTCTTTTCTTGCACACTACCCCGTCCCGCCTTCTCATCAAGATCATAGAGCTTCTGTTTGATGACCTGGGCAAACTCACGAATATCCTGAAGATCTTCCAATTTTTCTACGTGCACGATACGTTCGATGAGTTCTTGCTGATGACCGCGGATTTCTTCGAGAGCTTTGCGGACATAATTTAGGTCAACTGGAATAACTCGGATTACCTCTTGCTCTTTCTGCTTCTCTTTTTCAATCTCGATCTTACCATCAATAATACTCCGATCGCGCAGATGGATATTCGCCTCATCACGAAGCGTACCGAGTGTACGCGCGATTTCTTCTTCTCGGCTCTGATCATCCATCGACTTGGCTACTTCAGCCACTTCACGCTCTAACGTATTAGTCTCTACCTCCAAGTCAAACACCCGCTTCTGTACCACATCACGTTCCTTGGCCAATGTCCCACGCTCACCCTGAAAATTATCCCACAAAAAACTGTAGAGGAGCACTTGTTTATCCCGGAGCTTCGCTGCAATATCTTTGCCTTGCGACGCCTTTTCCGCCTGACGACGAAGGTTCTTTAGATGTGGTTCAATCTCGATGGTCAGCACATCGACACGAGCGAGATTTTCTCGAGTACTATCGAGTTTGCGCAGCGCACGTTCTTTCTCGATCTGATACTGCTTCACGCCGGCAGCATCTTCGAAAATAGATCGCCGTTCCACCGGCGATGCATTCAGCGTCGCGTCACTCATCCCCTGCGTGATGACGCAGTAGCTGTCTTTGCCGATACCAGCTTTGGCCAAAAGATCAACGATATCCATGAGTCGAACCTGTGATCCGTTGATGAGAAATTCGCTCTCCCCGCTCCGATAAATCTTTCGTGTAATAGAGACTTCGGCAAACTCGATCGGAATACGCTTGTCAGAATTATCGAAATACATAGTCACTGATGCGACACCGAGACGAGCTTTCTTATCCGTGCCAGCAAAAATCACGTCTTCTGATTTCTTGCCACGCAAATTCTTGAGTGATTGTTCGCCAATAGCCCAGCGTATGGCATCTGCCACGTTGGACTTACCAGAACCGTTTGGTCCGACGATGGCTGTGATACCGCATTTCCCACCAGAAACTATGTCGCATTCAGGCAAAAAATCCAGCGCCATCTTGTTGGCGAAGGATTTGAATCCGCTGATTTCGAGTTTTTTGAGATACATCTTCTAAAATTTCAAAATCCAAATGAAAAATTTCATATTATAACCCAAGTATCAAAAACCAAAAAATAACTCTTAATTTTAGAATTTGGAATGTGAACTGGGACATTTGTTTCAAGTATACCCCATTCTGAGCCAAAAGAAAAAGAGGCTATGTATTCACACAACCTCCCGTAAAAAACAACAAGAAATGCTCGGCGCCCAGAGTGATCACCTCTTCGGGTAACCCTAATTCTTCACGGCGCCGCTAGCATGATGCGGGACAGCAAAGGGACTCGAATAAACACCGCCAAGCTGACTCATCACTGTCTCATACAGTCCTTCACTCATCTTGCGATATGTTTCGACGGTCTCACTGTGATCAAAGGAGATGAGTCGTATCTCCTCATCAGTGAAAGCACCGTATGCTATCGCATAACCCAAAGCTTGAGGGGAACGAGAACAATCAACGTCATTGTGTGGAGAACGACGATGCCACTCAAATATCTCCTTTCCGTTCCGACATATGGCCTCATGCACGGCCTCGGCGATAGCGTTGTGTTCGATATAGTTGTACTGGATAATCCATTGGATTAATACAGCATCCTGCTTATCACCAAATACATTCTGTGTATCGCCTATGAGTACCGCCCTTTCCCCATACAGCCTTAAGCTCGTCCGAATATGAACAAGCATTGACTCCTTAAGTGCAGACCCAGACGACTTAGTGCTTTGTTTTACGTGCCCCTTCTTCCAAAGCCATTCGCAGAGTAATCCGACTACACTACCAGTGAGTCCTATGACAATCAACACAGACCACCGAGTACTCAAAAGACTGTCGGGAGATGGATACTTACTCCCAATAATGCGTGCCACTACCAGCCCCAGAGCGATGACACAAAGAATACCCCATATTCGACCTATCTTATTCATTTCCTATTCCTCCAGATTGTTAAAGAAAACACCAGCAGTATAGGATAACGATCAAGATCTTGTCAAAAGAAAAAGGTGCGCCAAAGCATGAGCGCACCCCTGTCCAGTATTCTGGCACCTATTCACTTCCCCACCCTTTTCGACTTATTTTGCCACTCCTCCCAGAGATCACATACAAATGGGACCAAAAACGTCGCAACAAGCAACGCTCCAATGACAATCTTGACAGCGATATCCGCAAAACCTCTTTCAGCATCCATTTCACTCTCCTTGCAAGGTATAAGAATTTTCAAAAAGAACCTGCGTCACATGACTCTACCACCCTTTTTTGAGCAACCCCTTCTTCGCGGCTTCACGCTGAGCCTCTTGTTTAGATGCTCCCTCCCCCTCTGCGACCAATTCATCACCGAGATACACTCCTGCAATAAAATGACGGTCATGATCTGGTCCCCATTCCCTAAGCACACGATAGCTCGGTGTGATACCCACTTTATCCTGTGAAAACTCTTGGAAAAGGCTCTTGGGGTCTGTATGGAGTCCCTGCTCGAGCACTTCTTGCAGATGACTCATGACATTTTTTTGTATAAAAGCTTCCGCTGCATCATATCCTTGATCGAGATAAAGCGCCCCGATGATTGCCTCGACAGCATTGGCTACGAGGTATCCACGAGCACGCCCTGTATCCTTGGCCTCTCCTCGACTCATGAGCAAAAAATCCTGGATACCCAAGCTCTGCCCAATAACGCCGAGCATATCGCCGTTCACCAACGCGGCGCGAAAACTCGTCAGGTCGCCCTCTGGATTTTCAAAGGTATTGAAAAGATGTTTTGTTACAGCGAGTTCAAGCACTGCATCTCCCAAAAACTCGAGGCGTTCATTGTGTGGATGCCCGTACTCCTTGTGCTCATTAAGATAGGACCGATGCGTCAGTGCTTCCTGAAACAAATCAGCATTCCTGATCTCAATCCCGAGCTTTTCCTTCAATTGTGCTACATCCACCGTGCCTTCCATAGAATCATTTTTATACAAAAAAGCGCTCTTCCGCGCTCTTTTATGTTGTCTTCTTGGGGGAAACTTTCGTGATTTTTTTCTCTTTTTCTGCTTTTTCTTTCTGTTCCTGCTTCTCGAGATTACGCGTATGATTCTCTGATACATCGTCTTTCATAGGCTCCCCCATTTCGCGGTAAATCGTTCCCAGTACACCGTTTACAAATCGTGGACTCGCGTCACTACCGAACGTCTTGGCTAATTCAATAGCCTCATTGATAGCTACTTTTGGTGGCACTTCATCATAATCCCCAAACATGAGTTCATAAATGCCCAATCGCAAAACATTACGATCCACGACGGTCACTTGTTCTAGCGGCCACTCAGGAGCACATTTTTCAATCAATGTGTCGATTGTTTTTCGTTCACGCAAAGTCCCCTCCATCAGATGTTCGGCAAATATCGAGTCTTCCAGTCCAGGAGCGAATTCGGTGATATTTCGTTTCAGAACATCGCGAGATTCATCATCTTTCTGGCCACGAAAATCCCACTCGAAGAGTGACTGCATTGCTACTGATCTTTGAAGATGCCTGTTTGCCATTTTGTTTTGAGCCCAAAGAACGTCTGTTCACGAGTTCTCCCTGTGGTAGAAATAGCGTGAATAGAGGATTTATTTAGCTACCTTTTTCTCAGTTTTGAGCTTGGGGGCAGTATTTTTCATTTCTTTCCCTTTGTAGGTACCACATTCAGGACAAGCATGGTGAGCCAGTACACGCGCTTTGCATTTCGGGCAAGCTTGGGTGTTTACAAGTGTTAATTCGAGCTCTTTGCGGGCGCGATCACGGCGCTGACGGGTATGTCTTTGCTTAGGCAATGCCATAACAGTAAAAAATCACGGAAATTAATATCGAGTACACGATAACATCATTTTGTCCCCTTGGCAAGAGGAAACAAAAAAACACATAGCTCAAAGCCCAAAATCCAAACGAAGCCCAAAATCCAATTTCCAAAGCAGAAATCCTATTTTATACTGTTTGGATTTCATATTTATAAAGTTGTGTTTTGTCTGGTTTTTGTATTTTGAAAATTGTGCTGCTTATCCTTTTTTCGGCTTCAGAATATTCGCGAAACGCTTATTTACGTTTTCAGGAAGTGCGAGCTGGACCGGACGGAATGACTTTCGATGAATAGGACACGGTCCCTTGTGGCGCAGGGCATCCATATGCACTTTTGTCCCATAGCCTTTATGCTCGACAAATCCATATCCGGGATATTCCTTTTCATACTCCACCATCATCCGGTCACGTATCACTTTGGCAATAATTGAAGCGGCGGCGATAGACTTCACACTGCCATCCCCGCCGATAATAGGCTCCTCCAGATGCGAGCAATTGGGAATCTCCTGGTTGCCATCAATGAGTAAATAACATTGCGTGGCTGCTTCTCTCGGCAATTTCTTGAGTAACTGCGAGAGAGCAGATTTCATCGCGAGAAATGTCGCCTCGAGAATATTTATCCGATCAATCGTTTCGGGAGAAACAATTCCAATACCAGTCTCGAAATATTCCGAGATAATATCGAATATTTTCTCTCGCTGTTTTTCTGAGAGCTTCTTCGAATCACGAATCAGAGCAAACTCCTTTTCTAGCGTTGCGGGAATAGTGAACTTCGGGTCCTTGTACCAGACCGCTGCCGCCACTACCGGCCCCGCGAGCGGCCCCCGGCCTACTTCGTCGATACCGATAATAAAGCGATGCCCCAAAAGCATCCGCTCCTTTTCTTTTTCAAATGTCGTGGTTTGCATACCCGGTAGTGAAACTTTGAACAAGTGATTAAAAACGTCACCCAGTTTGTAGAAAGACACTCTGCAAATGAATCTTCAAAGTTCTACTACCGAGCATATTTTCAGTATACACGAGGATAGCAAAATTGACTTTTTAGCCTCATTTGACATAATAACGTGTATTCTTTAACAACTTCCATCAACCTACCCACTCAAAGGAGACCTAGCATGTGTATCCGCACAGCAATCCTCAACGCGCTCTTCCTGCCAACTTCATTTTGGAGAGCTGATCGCAGTTATCCCTATCTGACTGATTACATTTGTGCTCTAGCCTTCGGCCGGAATACTTTTCCCAACAAAGATATTGGTACAGTGTACGCATTGCACAGGGCATACAGCACTAACATCGCCATGTTCCGATATCTCGATTCAAGAAATTTCGACCCCGGCCATCCAAATACACTGCTCGCACAACGGTGCATAAGACTGGTTGAGAATGACTATACATGCATCGATATAGTCGGTTCAGGAAAAAACTTTATCATCGCGCGGCCCATCATCGGATCATGGGAAATACTCTTTGCCATGTACCGAGAGCGACCTGATTGGTATCAAAAGTATCAAAAATTCCTCTTCCCTATCTGGCCTATAAATGAGAGAAATCCTACCACCCGAGATGCACTGGAAATCACAAAAAAAATTGCCAATCAATATAAAGTACACAGTCCGCTTATCATCGCGCACCCCGAACATGTCCAACGCTGCTTCTTCGTTGCTCGGAAAATATACGGGAAATCCATTGCTATCGACCATGACTGGAATACAGGTCAGGAATGGTTTGACAAGCAATCTGTCCAGCCACGGACACGGACGCCAAAAGCTTGGTTCATTTATGAGCTGTGTGCTCGCATCCATCATCGTCTCCGCGGCTGGATGTGAATCATACCACCTCTTCACCCATCTTCCCCGCTCGCGCACTGCGCCACAGCGGGATTTTTTTTATTACCAAACCCGACATACGGAGAGAAAAGAAAAAAAGACCCTGAAAACTACGGTATAGTTCCAGGGGTCTGATGTCGAATAGACTAAAGATTGAAAACTTCACGAGGTCACTCTGCCGGGGAGAGAACTTGATGACCAGCAAAATAGTAGCCAGCCTCCTCGAGTGTTTGAGAGGAGAGGCACCACCCCTTGCGGAATCCGTGGTAGTCAGGATTATCGCGAGAGATAACCACAGTATAGATTCTTCTGTTTTTTCCTAAAACATAGCAGAGGGTCGCGCGACTGTTCGTGAGTAGCAAACCAAGCCTCCAGAAGGGTTGTGCTGTGATAAGCGCTGCGATGCCTTCAAGACTAGACAAGCGTATAGTTTTAGGCAGCTCTTGCTTCAGTGCCTGAGCGCTGGCGTTCTCTTTGATGAGCCAGGCCACGTAGCGACGCTCCGGAGCAAAATACACCATCGATCTACCCCTCAAGTCGAGATTGTCTGCAAAGGCCTTGTCAATATAGAGCCCTTTGCGAGTCTGATAGAACGCTTCCGTATTAAAAGGTCTAGTCCTAGCCTGAACAATTGCTTGGGCAACAGGTTTAAGAAGCCTCGTTTCGGCGGGCACCGGGTCAACCAATGCTAACTTTTCCCGCGCTGCTTTGCTAAACCGAATCATCACCGTCTCCTTTCAATGAACTTTTCCCTTGAACACCAGGAAATGAGGCGTTTCGCAGTTTTTCCTACGAATTACTATTATTGTGCTTTTTTACGATTGTGTCAAAAAAATGACTATGTTGAGGGATTCTCTGCGCACTGTCGGTAGTGCTTTTTTATCATTTCTCCTATTTTTTCATGCACACTATAATATCCGACCGGATATTATAGTGTGCAGACTAAAAAATAATAATACGATTTAGACAAACACCCCCGGCCACCGCCACCCAGGGTTTTCGTTTTTTCAAAGAAAGATGTAGAATAGAGATACAGTAATCTTCCCTGCAAAACCCGAAGGTTAATCCTGGGCTATGAGGGAACATACACTCTATGAAAAATGTCTTTATATTATCATGTTACTCCAGATTTTCTCAGTCTGGTTTTTATTTTTAAAAATTTTAAATTTACAATTCTTAATTTTCAAACAATTTTCAATGTTTAAAGTCTTTAATTGAAGAATTAAGAAATTGAGAATTGTTTGAAAATTAAAAATTGAGAATTAAAAAAATTAAATTGCTATGCAATTTACACATCTCCATGTCCATTCCCACTATTCTCTCCTCACTGCCCTCCCCAAGGTCGATGATCTGCTGAAACGCGCGCAAGAGCTCGGTATGACAGCGCTCGCGCTCACGGATACCTCGGCTATGTATGGCTCAGTCGAATTTTACATGCATGCCAAGGACTACGGTATCAAACCGATTATCGGCGCCGAAATTTTCGTCTGCAAAGACCTCCATAGCAAAAACAATACCGCCGAAGACCGACGACGTCATCAGCTCGTACTCTTGGCCAAAAACAACATCGGCTACAAGAATCTCATGAAGATTATTTCCATAGCCCAGCTCGATGGTTTTTATTACAAAGCTCGTGCCGACAAAAAACTTCTGAGGCAATACGGCGAGGGAATCATCGCGCTCTCTGGGTCTATGCAGGGCGAGGTGCCATCCGAAATCATCTACGGTAATTATGAGCGGGCCAAGGCAGCTGCTCTCGAATACCAAGACATCTTTGGGAAAGACAATTTCTATCTCGAGCTCGGTCCGCACATGAACTACGAAAACCAAGTGGCCGCCAACCAAGGACTCGTCCAGATTAGTCGTGAAACAGGCATACCAGTAGTCGCCGCCGTCGATGTCCATTATGTAAAAAAAGAAGACGCTGCCATCCAGGACGTTCTCCTCTGCATCCGTGACAACAAAAAGGTGACTGATACGGAACGGTTCAGCATGATGGCACTCGATCTCTCCCTCCGCTCTGCCGAAGATATGGCAGAAATATTCAAAAATGCTCCAGATGCTATCGAAAATACACAGAAAATCGCCGACGCCTGCAACGTCACCATCAAACTTGGAGAAAATCAACTCCCCTCATTCCCCTTGCCAGCAGGGCAAACCGCTGAAGAAATGCTTCGAGAACTCTGCGAGGCTGGTCTCGCCAAACGCTTCCCCGGACAGACAATCACTGAGGAGCAGCGCACCCGTCTCGATTATGAACTCTCCATCATCGAGAAAACTGGTTTCGCCTCCTACTTCTTGATCGTGCAAGATTTCACCAACTGGGCCAAAAATAACGGTGTTGTCGTCGGCCCTGGCCGTGGTTCAGCTGCTGGATCGTTCGTCGCGTATCTGACTGCTATCACTGATCTCGATCCAATCAAGTATGATCTCCTCTTCGAACGTTTCCTCAATCCTGAACGTATCTCGATGCCGGACGTCGATATGGACTTCGCCGACGATCGCCGCGAAGCGGTGCTCGACTATGTGAAGCAGAGATACGGCAACGATCATGTCGCTCAGATCATCACATTTGGGACCATGGCAGCTCGTGGCTCTATCCGTGACGTTGGTCGCGCGCTCGGTATACCGCTTGCGCTCTGCGACCAGACGGCCAAGATGATTCCTATGTTTACCTCGATCAAAAAAGCACTCGAAGAGGTACACGAATTCAAACAACACTACGAAAGCAACCCCGATGCCAAGCGTCTCATCGATGCAGCGCAAAATATCGAGGGGCTCGCTCGCCACACGTCGATGCATGCCTGTGGTGTCGTCATCACCAAAGATCCGGTCACCGAATACACCCCGCTCCAGCGCATCTCTGGATCACGCGAAGGAGTCGTTACTCAATATGCCTCCTCGACCAAAGCCAACGCTGTAGAAAAGATTGGCCTCCTCAAGATGGACTTCCTCGGTCTCAAGAACCTCACGATCATCCAGAACACCCTCCGCATCGTACGAGCCCTGGGCAAACTCAAACCGCTCGCAGAAAAACTCGGTCTCGATGCCGAAACTGCTTCTGTATCCGATATCATGAGCCGCCTGCCCCAAGATGACGAAGCGACTTTCAAGCTTCTCCAAGACGCACATACAACCGGCGTGTTCCAGCTCGAAAGCTCTGGCATGAAACGCTATCTGAAACAGCTCAAGCCATCCGTCTTCGAGGACATCATCGCGATGGTCGCCCTCTATCGCCCCGGACCGATGGACTACATACCCGACTTCATCAATGGCAAACACGGTACTATCCAAGTCAAATACCTCCATCCGAAACTCGAACCGATTCTCAAGAACACCTACGGTGTCGCCGTCTACCAGGAACAACTCATGCAAATCGCCCGAGACCTAGCTGGATTTTCTCTCGGCGAAGCAGACGTACTCCGCAAAGCTGTCGGCAAAAAAATCGTCGAACTTGTTGCCGAACAGCGCGAAAAATTTATCGACGGCTGTATCAAGACGGGTGTCGGAAAATCCATCGGAGAAAAAGTTTTCGCCTTCATCGAGCCATTCGCGGGTTACGGATTCAATCGTTCCCATGCCGCGTGCTATGCACTCATCGGGTATCAGACTGCCTACCTCAAAGCGCATTACCCAGCAGAATTCATGGCCGCCCTCCTCACGAGCGATCAAAATGATACTGATCGTGTCGCTATTGAAGTGCGCGAAGCTCGCGAAATCGGACTCGACGTCCTCCCCCCATCTATCAATGAAAGCTTCGAGGATTTTGCCGTTATCGTAGGAGACGATGGTATAGAACGTGTCCGCTTCGGTCTCAATGCTATCAAAAATGTCGGGTCCGTCTGTGCCGAAGAGATCGTAAAAGTTCGTAAAACCCACGGGAAGTTCAAGACCCTCGAAAGCTTCATCGAATACGTCCAGACAAAAGACCTCAACAAACGCTCTCTCGAAGCCCTGGCCAAAGTAGGGGCACTGGAAGACTTCGGCGAACGCAATCAGCTGCTCGAAAGTATCGATGACATCTTGCGTCATGGCAAGAATCTGAAGACTATCGCTGATACGCATGCCGACAGCCTCTTTGGCGACATGGCTATGCCGATCAGCGAGATTCAGCTTTCCCCTGCTATCCCCGCTACAAAAAAAATGCGTCTCGGATGGGAGAAAGAGCTCCTCGGCCTCTATGTCAGCGACCACCCGACCAGCGAATACCAAGAATATTTCAACAAGACGATTACTCCACTCCGTGATATCGAGAAAAAACCCGATGGCAGCCGGATCGATATTGGTGGCGTCATCACAGCTGTCCGCAAAGTCCTCACCAAAAATGGCAGTACCATGTTTTTCATCGGCCTCGAAGACATGACAGGCCGAACAGAAATCCTCGTCTTTGGCAAAGCCGCCGAACGCACGGCTGATTCTTGGATCGAGGACGAAGTCGTCATCGTCGATGTACGCATCTCACACAAAGATGGACAGGTCCGTGCCATCGCTGAGGGCGTCAAGCGCATCTCACAGACCGACGTGCACCAATTCGCCCGCGTCGAAGCAACTCGAGCAAAAATAGAAAAAGATGCGACTCCGGCTACTCCGGATAATCGCATCGTTATTGCCGTCAGAAATGACGCCCCAGCCAAGATCATCGAGGTTCTCTCGCATCTCCTCAAGACGATCCCTGTAGGCAATAAAAAAGTAGCTGTCAAAATCCAAGGCGCTACCATTGAAACCACCTTCTCTATCGAGCCCCTAGAAACCCATCTCGCCCAGATACGTTCTATCGAAGGAATTGCCTCTGTCGAGTAAAACACAATCTTCAAAACACAAATCTGCTCGCTAGCAACCAAACAAAACACACCTCCATACATAGTTTGTGTTTTAAAGATTTTTCTGTGTTTTTTTTTGGTTTTTGTGTACTGTGTTTTGTGTTTTTTCAACTTTATGCCATACTAGCGCGATGAAAAACACTACCATGAAAACTATCGTCATCATCGGACCGACGGCCTCTGGCAAGTCGGATTTGGCAATTCTCCTTTCTCGAAAATATAACGGTGAGATTATTTCGACAGATAGCCGCCAGGTCTACCGCGGCATGGACATCGGCACCGGCAAAGTGACCAAAGCTGAGCAAAAACTCGCCCCCCATCACCTGATCGATGTAGCGTCACCCAGACGAAGCTACAACATTTCCCACTTTATTCGCGACGCTAAAAAAACGATGGCTGACATCCAAAAACGCGGCCGAGTGCCGATCATCTGCGGGGGTACGCATTTCTGGATACAAGCGCTCATCACGGGCGACATACTTCCCCCAGTCAAACCCGATCTCGCACTCCGAAAAAAGCTCGACCAACTCTCAGCAGACAAGCTCTTCTCTCTCCTCAAAAAGAAAGATCCCAAGCGCGCCAAAGATATCGACCAAAAAAATAAAGTGCGTCTCATTCGCTCCCTCGAAATCTGCGCGACACTCGGCACTGTGCCCAAAACGATAAGCAAAAAACAGCTGACAAAAAATGCGAGCGAATACATCATCATCTGCACCGACCCAGATATCGAGACACTCCGTAAAAATATTCATCTCCGCCTCAAAAAACGTTTCCGCAAAGGTATGATTGCCGAAGTGAAGCACCTCCACGGTGAGGGTGTCAGCTTCAAAAAGCTAGAAAGTTTTGGGTTGGAATATCGTTACATCGCCCTATTCCTCCAGGGTAAACTCTCACGTGCACAGATGGAAACCAAGCTCGAGACAGAAATATGGCACTACGCCAAACGCCAATATACCTTCATCAGGCGAATGGAAAAATCTGGCTTACAAATCCACCGAATTGCCGACCCGAAAGAAGTATTCCTACTTGTATAAAAATGTACGTAACCGATTACGTACGTTAATAAAGACCTCCACGAAAAAATGTCCTTGTATTGTTCAACAAAAAAACGAAAACCGGGGATCTTCGCTGAAGATACACCCGGATTTATTGCTACTAGCGAATTATAGCCGAAACTTTGCTACAAATTCTTTGACTTCTTCTGTGTCGCCCGCCAGATACAGATCACTGGAGCAATCACTCCGCCCCCCAAGAGAGCAATAGTAATAACTATCGGTAAGATGTTTCCCACGACTTTCCCCTTCCTCGAAAGAACCACATTAAAAAGACTTCTCTCAATACAAATACTATTATAGCACAAAAAAAGAATCCTGGCAAGAGCCGAGGATTCTTTGATGTTCGGGATGCTTAGGCGAGCTTTTTCTTCAGAAGTTCCATCACCTCCGCCAGCTGGCGGAGGTGGGTTAGCTTTTCCCTTGGCCTCTTTTCCGCCCAAGGCGGATCTGGTATCTCAACTATTCAATTTCTTCCTCAATAATTCTAATACAAGCGGCGGGTTCGCTTTTCCTTTCATCTCCTTCATCACCTGTCCCATGAGGAATTGCAAGGCATTCTGCTTACCAGCCTGGAAATCTACGACAGATTGCGCGTTTGCAGCAAGCACCGTATCGACAACCTTCTCTAATTCACTCGAATCACTCACCTGCAAGAGATTGAGTCGTTCGACGATGTGCGACGGATCATTATCGCCACCCCGATACATCTCTGCCAAGACCGTCTGCGCAGCACTTGAATTGATTTTCCCATCCGCGACCAGACCGATAAATTCAGCATAATTTTCTGGCGTAATCGGCATATCAGCAATGGACTGATTATTCTCAGTCAGGTGCTTGCGCAGTTCTGTGAGCATATAATTATTCGCCAATTTCACAGCCCGCTCGAGCGGAGCAGTAATTTCTTTCGACTGTATCTTTTCGATCAATTCACTCACGACCGTTTCAAAATACGCAGCAAATTCCCTTTCGCTGGTCAAGATAACGGCATCGGCCTCTGGTAAAGCATACTCTTCCACAAAACGCTTCATTTTAACATCAGGCATTTCTGGTAATGTTTGCCGTAGATTCTCGACATAAGCCTGGTCAAATTCGAACGGCGGGATATCCGGTTCTGGGAAATAACGATAATCATGAGCGGATTCTTTCTTGCGTTGTGATACCGTCGCCTGCTTAACCTCATCCCAACCTCTCGTCTCCTGTACTACCTTCTCGCCAGCTTCGAGTAGAGCTGTCTGACGTTTGATCTCGTACTCGACCGCACGCTCGACCGTCTTGAAAGAGTTGAGATTCTTGATTTCTGCCTTGGTCCCGGAAAGGCGATCTTTCCCTTCTTCATAAAGAGAAATATTGACTTCGCAGCGCATCTGACCCTTCTCCATATCAGCATCCGACACATCTAGGTAGCGAAGTGTCTGCTGTAATTTCTGACAGAATGCCCGAGCTTCTTTGCCAGTCGTGATATCCGGTTCCGTCACGAGCTCCATAAGCGGCACACCAGCCCTATTGAAATCTACCAATGTATAGTTGGCGCCAGCAGGATGGAGCGATTTGCCAGTGTCTTCTTCCATATGAATACGCGTGATGCGGAATGTCTTCGTTTCGCCACCCTCATCCACCTTCATCTCGCCCTTCTCACAGAACGGCTCATCAAACTGAGAAATCTGATAGCCCTTGGGAATATCGGGATAAAAATAATTCTTGCGATCAAATTTTGACTTCAGGCGAAGCGTGCAGTCGAGTGCTAGTCCCACTCGCTGGACGGACTCGATAGCCTGACGATTGGGCACTGGGAGCGTCCCTGGCTGTCCCGTACACACTGGGCAGATATGAATATTTGGCTCTGTTTCCAGTCCGAGACCATTTTTGCAACGGCAAAACATCTTGGATGCCGTCTTCAGTTCCGCATGGACTTCCATGCCAATCGTTACATGGTATTTCATAGTGCACTACTTTCCAGGATATTACCCTCGCAAATGTTTAAAAAAATATTTGATGTATTTTTCGATATCGAGTTGGCTCGCATACTGCCTCACGACCAGATTGTCATTACCAGCGATGAGAGGGGAAAGAGTATTGTGATCACGTTTGCGAAAAAAACACAACACCGGTTTGCCCAAAGACTCTGCTAGTCCAATCTCATAACCTACCTCGAGCGATGGCGTCGTCACCTCGGCTATCATAACATCGGCCTCTTTCAGCCATTCCGTATTCCGCTCATACACAAGTATACTTTTCTTTTTTTCCCCTAGTTGTGGCGACTCTCTGTGAGCAAGATTTTCAGTCAACACTTCCCCACCATAACGATTCAAAAATCTTATAATCTGAAAACACCATTCTTCATCTTCGAAACTCGCATACATCGAAGCAGCGAAATAGATTTTCATATGTTTGACGTCTCAAACGGATTCTATACCAGTCCCGTGCTGCCGAATCCCGCTTCTCCTCGTATCGTAGCATCTAACTCGGCTACTTCGCAAACTTCCGCCAGCTCAACTTTTTGTATCAATATCTGGCTTATTTTGGCTCCTTTTTCAATACTATACGGCTCCGCCGAAAGATTCACGAGAATCACTTGGACTTCTCCGCGATAAGACGCGTCAATCACGCCTCCCATAGCCTTAAGTCCTCCCTTGGCTGCCACGCCCGATTTATCCCATATCAGCCCCACATACCCAGTTGGTATCGCTATGGCAATACCTGTTTTGATTGCTCGTCGATCACCAGATTGAAGCACATGCTCTTCGACAGAATACAAATCCAGCCCAGCATCATCAATATGAGCGCGCACTGGCATTTTCGCCTCTGGTACTAATTTTTTTACTTCAAGCTTCATAAACTATAATTCTTTATCAAAAGCTTTTCTTATAATAGCAGCTATCTCCCCCGATACTGCCTCGATACTCTGATTAGCACATACCTGTTTCCAGCCATACCGTTCTCCGAGAAGGAGATGAAAATTCTTGCATATCCTGATCCTCTCATCCGCCATCTCATTGCGATGCCCTTTCTCTATCGCCGTGTCGAAACGTTCTCCATGCATCAAAATGCAAAGATCTGGCTGATACAAATCCTGATTGATTTTCTCAAGGTATTCGAGATCGGCGCCCCATGTCAGGCCCCATGCTATCCCAGTACCGGTATAATCCTCTGCGACGATCCATTCTCCGGCCTCAAGTCGCTTTTTGAGTTCCTCTTCATACTCCTTCCGATTTTCGGCATACTTCATTTGGAGCGCCTCGGTCGAAAGCTCGTTCTTTTCCCGAAACTCTGTATCCCGCAAATACTTATAGATGAAGGGGCCCGTTGGTTCGAGATCGTATACGGGGTATTTGAGACGACTCGCTTGTTTCCCTTGTGACTTCAGCCATGTCACCAAGAGCTCGACTTGTGTCGTCTTACCAATACCATTGATACCGTAGAGCGTGATGAGTTTACCTATCATAAGCCTTATGCTGCTTTCAGCTCCTCAATTACCCGATCAACCTGAGCCTTCAATTCATCAAGCGAACCATCGTTGTTGATAATATATTTCGCATCGACACGCAAAGGCGGGATAGAAATTTCTGTTTCCAAGAGATGATCTTGTTTGAATTCATCATATGTCTTGGTCGGATCATCAGCATTCTGGCGACGAGCGGTGAGACGTTCATACCGGCGAGCCATATCCGCCTCCACATAGATGAGCGTGAATTCCGGCAACTTCTTCACAAGATCAATATCTGACACACGACGAATCCCATCTATAACCACCAAAGCATGATCATCATTTTGAGCATCATTTTCGATGACGTGGGCTAAAATATCCTCACCGAACGTGTTACGCAGAGCGTGCGAAATGCCGGCGAGGTTTTTTCGTATCTGAGGCAAATGCAAACAATCCAAAATATCGCGGAGTGGATCAGAAAAACGAAATTGCTTGGCACTATACCGCTCTACCAGATACTTCGTCACCGTATCCTTGCCCGATGCCATCTCGCCCGTTATCCCCAAAATGATTTTCTGTGCCATTATGTTATTTCTCCAGTGTTACGAATGAGAATTGATGCATGCCATTATTCAACTTTTCTTCACTCACAACCCGAGTAAAGAGAGAGTATTCCGGGAAAAACGTATCTGCTTCATACTCACCCTCTACCAGCGTCAGATACAATCGATCAGCCAGAGGAATGAACTGCTTGTAGATACTAGCACCACCGATGATGAATATTTCTTCTTGCTCTACTTCTTTGGCTTTCGCCAGTGCCGCATCAATCGATGTCACAACTACGCAGCCTTCAGGGACGAAATCTGGTGTCAGTGATAATACAATGTTTGTCCGATTAGGGAGCGGTCTCCCGATAGACTTGAAAGTATTCTCCCCCATGATAATTGCATGTCCGCTCGTCAGATCTTTAAAATGTTTAAAATCTTCTGGGATATGCCAAAGCAACGCGTTATTTTTCCCGATAGCGCGATCCTTACTGGCGATGGCTGAAATGATGCTTATTCTCGGTATTTTCATACTCTTTATAGTACCGCATTTTATGATTTTTTCCAAAAAAATCCCCACCTCGTGAAAAGCGGGAATCTAACAATCTTCAAGGCTAGACAGCGATGGGTGCCTTGATACTTTCATGCGACTGATAGCCTTCGAGTGTGAAATCCTCAATTTTGAAATCAAAGATATTTTCCACATTCGGATTGAGTATCATCTTCGACAAAGGCAGCGGCTCGCGCGAGAGCTGTAGCGCTACCTGATCGAAATGATTGCTATAGATATGCACATCTCCACCCGTCCAGACGAATTCTCCTGGTTCGAGATCACACACCTGCGCTATCATCATTGTCAAAAGCGCATATGACGCGATATTGAACGGTACACCGAGGAGGGTGTCACAACTGCGCTGATACAGCTGACACGACAATTTTCCATCCGCCACATAGAACTGGAACAAGCAGTGGCACGGTGGCAGTCCCGACTTGGCCATTTCCTCGATATCCGCCACATTCCAAGCTGAAACAATCATACGGCGCGAATCCGGAGATTTCTTAATCTGCTCAATGACTTGAGTAATCTGATCGATGTGCTTTCCATCCGGTGTAGGCCAGCTCCGCCACTGATAACCATAGATCGGTCCCAATCCTCCATACTCATGAGCAAAATCAGCATCCGTCTTGATCTTCTCGAGAAAAACTGTCATGCCAGTATTCCAAGCTTCGGACCCGCTCTCCGGTACTGTCTGTCCAGTCTGTTCCAGATATGCCTTGTACGGCCATGAATCCCAAATATGCACATCCCTATCAGCCAGATATTTCAGATTAGAATCACCATTCAGAAACCAGATGAGCTCCTCGATGATACCACGCGTGAACATTTTCTTGGTCGTCATGAGCGGAAAGCCTGCCGACAAATCAAAACGCATCTGATAACCAAAAACGCTCTTGGTTCCCGTTCCTGTCCGATCGGTCTTCACCTTACCCGTTTCCATGATGTGTTGCAAAAGATCCAGATACTGTCTCATGATATTTTCTTTTATGAATAAAAGATGCTAAAAACAGCTCACCTATAAAACAATTCTAACATGCTCGAAAAAAAGCCTCAAATATACTCTGAAAAATAAAAAACCTCTTAACGAGAGGTTTTTTTGTTAAAATTGAGGTGCATTTTCGATGCTTCCGGCTTCATGTCTCCAAGATACTTACTATTAAGCCCCTTGGCGCCATACGGTTTGTCGCAAGGTGATGAGAGATACTCAAATGCCATCTGACCGATTGGCATCTTATAATATAGCTTTATAGGCAACTTACCAGCGTTATAAAGCTCAAGTGTCATTTTGAGAGAATTACCCGGATCGAGATAGCCAGCTGTCGTATGAATGATAAGGCCAAGGCGACCAAGCGAGCTCTTGCCCTCGAGGCGACCGACGAGCTTGGCCGACACGCCCGTCTCTTCGAAAATGAGACCGAGTGCAAACTCGTTCGGGTGAAGAATAAATGCTTCCTCGCCTTTGATCTCTACCGGCTTCATAAGATTGTTGGACGGACATTTTGGATCAATGACAAAGTGTTTGGATGTATCAAATACAAGAAAATGACGATCCAGATGTAAATCCACACTGGCCGGCTGTACGCATTCACGCTTAAACGGTTTGAGAGTAATCTCCCCTGCTTTGATTTCTTTGATGATATCACGATCTGAAAGTATCATACGCGTACATGAAATTTTATAGCAAAGCGGACCCGAAAAGGGTCCGCAGCAACATTATATCTTTATCGCCAGGCTTGGGCCCATCGTTGAGCAGAACGCGACTGATTTTACCAGTCGTCCTTTCATATTTTCTGACTTCGCTTTATTGAGCGTATCGCGAAAGGTCGCGTAGTTTTCGAGAAGCGCTTCGGGCGTAAACGACAGCTTGCCGATTACCTGATGTACATTAGCTGAATCATCATTTTTGAAACTCACTTTCTTTCCTTTTTTGAGCATTTCGACGGCTTCTTTAATCTTCGGTGTGACAGTCTCGGTCTTCGGTGATGGCATCATACCCTTGGGTCCGAGGATCTTGGCGATGACAGCAAGTTTAGGCATCATTTCTGGCGTAGCGAGTAGTACATCAAATGCTTGACCAGGAACCACTTTGCCACTCTTGATATCAGCGATCAATTCTTCGCCGCCGATAAGATCAGCCTGTGCTTCCTCGGCCTCTTTTTCTTTGGTGCTCGTAACGACAGCAACTTTCTGGGCACGCCCAGTGCCATGAGGCAATATGACCGTCGCACGGATCATTTCGTCCGACTTCTTCGGATTGATGCCCAAGCGAACGTGTACTTCGACAGACTCATCAAACTTGGCCATCTTATTCTCCTTGATAAAGGCAATCGCCTCTTCCGGAGTATATTCTTTCTTCGCTTCGAGCTTGAGAGCTACGCTACGATAGTTCTTACCGTGTTTCATATACTTGTTTTCGTGGTATTAGCATCCGCCAGTTGGCGGACTCCCACAAATAAAAAATTAATCAACAACTTTGATACCCATAGAACGAGCGGAACCGGCGATGATCTTGGCTGCGGCATCCACATCATTGGCATTGAGATCAACCATTTTCTTTTCAGCGATTTCGCGCACCTGTGCCATCGTCACCTGCCCTGCTTTGTCCTTGAGAGGATTGGCAGCGGCCTTTTCAATACCAGCGGCTTTCTTCAAAAGATCAGAAGCTGGGGAAGTTTTGAGTACAAACGTAAATGTACGGTCCTCATACACCGTGATTTCTGCTGGAACGATATCACCCATACGATCCTTAGATGCCTCGTTGAATTTTCCACAGAAATCCTGGATGTTCAGGCCGTGCTGTCCGAGAGCTGGTCCAACTGGAGGAGCTGGGTTCGCCTTGCCTGCGGCGATCTGGAGCTTGATAACTGTCTTTATTGCCTTTGCCATATATTCATTGTGACAGACTGGGTAAGAAGCTTAGTGTACCCTGCCTATATTAGTTACTTGCGTATATTTATGCCTTCTTTACCTGGAGAAAGTCCAGCTCTACCGGAGTCTCACGACCGAAGATAGATACGAGCACTTTGACTTTGCCTTTTTCTTCATCAATTTCTTGGATCTTGCCTTCGAAATCCTTGAACGGACCATCAGCGATCTTCACGGCATCATTCACATGCACATCGATTTTGTATTTCGGCTCTGCGACACCCATACGCTTCTTGAGTGAGTCGATCTCTTTGGGGTCAACCGGTGTCGGTGTCGTGCCGAGACCGATGAAACCAGTCACGTTCGGCGTATTGCGCACCACATACCACGAGGCATCGGTCACCATCATATCGACGAGGACATACCCTGGATAAATACGCTCTTCTACCACGATACGCTTACCGGCTCTGATCTTGATCTTTTTCTCTTTCGGCACCAGGACATCAAAAATGAATTCCTGCATGTCCATAGAATCGATACGCTGTTTCAAATTGCGAGCGACGTTATCCTCATAACCAGAATAAGTATGAAGGACATACCAGGCACGTCCGTGATGTTGGGTCTGCTTTGCCATAGATTGAGATTGATTAGTTGAAAATTATTTGATCAAATAGCGTTCGACCAGAAAACTGAAGAAAAAGTCCAGTCCTCCGAGAAAAACTGCCATTCCAAGACTAATGGCAATCACCAAAAGCGTGTATTGGATAATCTGCTTCTGCGATGGCCAGTTCACACGCGAAAGTTCCGCTTTGGCCTCGATCAGAAACGTGAGAATTGTTTGCATATTTTTCACCTCTTTAAAAAAGCCCGGGAGGGCTTTGTAGACTGATAGTACCAGAAAAGGTCGTGACTGTCAATTTACCCGGTGAAATTCCACTGGAAAGGTAGGTGATACAAAGTATCGTATTTCACAGTGTGAACCCTGAAATTCTGGCGAGAGCGAAACAAAGCCTAAAAAAGCTCTACTTCATCAAAAAATTTCTTATATTGATCGAGTTCTTCGTTAGCATCTTCCCGCGAAATACTGAAGTCCGCTTCATGGATAATACGATTGCGTATCGCATGCGCTTCGATGAGCATGTCTCTGGTTTCGAGCTGTCCCGCATGGATGCCTTCCATTTTCTCCCCCATAGTCGCCCCCTTGAAACCCATCCCAGCTAATATCTCATCAGCCATCGCGTCCGCTTCGAGAAGAGCTACTTTGAATTGCGATGGATTATCACTTGCCAATCGACTTAAAATATTTTCCCAGCGTTTAATCGCCGATGAACGAGCCATAAGGGGCCGATTGGTTCCAAAAAGGGCCGATTTCACATCCGAAGAAAATCCCCGGAGTAGAAAGAGGAGCACGATATCAGCAAACAACACGGAAACGTACACGAACAGGAAAAACTTGAGGGCCGCGATAAAGAAAGAAGCCTCCAAAAATTGAGAGGTAGTCGTGATTATACCAGATAACACTCCTATGATATCGACATCCATACTGAGTATTGTTTACTATATTTGTTTCTCAAAGGCGTCTGCCACACAAAGAAGCGTTTCTTCATCAAACCATTTTCCCATCAATTGTCCACCGATCGGCAGCGCTTTGCCATTTTCTTCTATCGTACCTATCGGGAAAGAAATCCCAGGAACACCGGCGAGGTTGGCTGTTACCGTGTAAATATCCGACAGATACATCTTGAGCGGATCATCGGTTTTCTCGCCCATACGAAATGCTGGCTCGGGAGTAGTCGGTGAAAATATCATATCCACATCTTTGAATGCCTCTTCGAAGTCCTGCTTGATAAGCGCCCGGACCTTCTGCGCTTTATTGTAATACGCATCGTAGTATCCTGCCGAGAGCGTATAGGTGCCGAGCATAATACGTCGCTTGACCTCCGGCCCAAATCCATGTCGCCTCGTATCAAGATACGTCTCCAAAAGAGCGCTCGTCTCGCCTTGTGAATCTTTCTGATCATTTATAGAAAGGCCGTACTTGATACCATCGAAACGAGCGAGATTAGAACTCACCTCTGAGGGCATAAGGATATAATACACCGGCAAAGCATACGCACTATGCGGGAGCGAGATCTCTTTCACGGTCATCCCGAGCCTTGTGAAACGATCGATGGCGTCATCAGCAACTTGGCGCACCCGAGGGTCGAGACTCTCTCCGAAATATTCTTTCGGTATGCCTATCGTAACCCCAGCGACATCACCGGTCAGATACGCTTCAAATGGTTTCTGATTATCAACTGGTGCTGTTGTAGCATCATACACATCCGATCCGGCAATACGAGAGAAAACGATGGCAACATCTTCGACGCTTTTGCCAAATACTCCGATCTGATCCAGACTCGATGCCATAGCCAGCAATCCATACCGAGATACACGACCATACGTCGGCTTGAGACCGACAACACCACAAAAAGAAGCCGGTTGACGGATTGATCCACCCGTATCGCTTCCCAGAGCCCAGACGGCCTCATCCGCTGCCACAGCAGCTGCCGATCCGCCGGAAGAACCACCGGGAACACGCTCGGTATCTACTGGATTTTTTGTTTTTTGATAAGCACTTGATTCTGTCGATGAACCCATGGCAAATTCATCCATATTGGTCTTGCCGAGCATGAGAGCGTTCACATTCCGGAGTTTCGTTATTACCGTCGCATCGTAGGGAGCGATATAATTGTCGAGAATCTTCGATCCGGCGGTCGTACGGACACCTTCGATACAAATATTATCTTTGATAGCTCCTGGGATACCCGCGAGCATATCGATCTCTTCTCCGCGTTTCAGACGATCATCCACAAACGCCGCTTCTTTCATCACTTCATCACGGAGCACCGTCAAATAGGCCCCGATGTGTGGATCCCTCTCTTCAATAGCCTGGAGATATTTTTCTGCCAACCCAGTAGCGGTTTCTTCGCCAGCGACAAGTTTTTCGTGTAATGCTCGAATCATACGTCTATCAAAACACAATTATCACTTCCGTTCTTATCCTAAAACACCGACTTCACTTTCAAAAATCCATCCTTCGCGTCTGGGAAATTTTTTTTCAATGCTTCCTTCCCAAGACTACCAAAATCCTCTGTCCGATCTTCACGTGCCTCTCCTGTCCGTCCGGTAATATGGCCAATCATTTCTACCTTATCCGTATCCGCCTCCTCTAACTCACGGAAAAAATCCAAAACAGCGGAAAGATCTTTTTGATACTTTTCCACCTCTTCCTCTTTCAGTCCGATGCGGGCCAAATGAGCTATATGCTTTACTTCATCCTGAGTTAACATAATATGAAATAATTTTAAATTTCTAAGTTTCAATTTTCAAACAATGAACTAATTTTTAAATTTCAAAATTAAATTATTGAAAATTGTTTAGAAATTATAAATTGATAATTGAAAATTTTATCCCTCGAGCAATCTCTTCAACCCTTCCTCGTCCACTATTTTTACTCCGAGTTCTTTCGCTGTATCATATTTACTTCCCGGGTTTTCTCCTGCCACGACATAATCAGTCTTGCGACTCACAGAGGATGTGACAGAACCTCCTTTTCCCTTAATCATAGTCTTGGCCTCGTCTCTTGTAAAGGAGGTGAGCTCTCCGGTCAAAACAAACGTCATTCCACTCAAAGCCTGGTCAATCTTCTCTTTCTTTTCCGGCAGGATAATCTCCATACCCTCTCCCTCGAGCGTCCGCAGAAGCTCCTGATGCTTCACATCACCGAACCACTCTACCAGGCTTTCCGCACTCTTCTCTCCGATACCATCAATACCCATCCATTCTTCCCTCGTAACCATCGGAAACCATGTAGTGATATCGGAAAGAGTTTTGATTGGTGCCTGACTCGATTTGGACGTGAAGCGTCCAAAGATGCCTTGTGCAATACAGTCTGCCGTCTCTTCACCAACATGACGGATTCCCAGGGCAAACAAAAATTTCTGAAGGGGTATCTTTTTCGCTCTTTCGATAGAGGCGGCGAGTTTGTCTGCTGATTTATCGGCAAATCGATCAAGAGGAGCGAGATCTCCTGGTGTAAGAGCAAAGATGTCCGCCATATCTTTGACGAGTCCTTCATTCATCAGCTGCTCGACAATCTTTTCTCCCATCCCTGGAATATCAAGCCCCTTCTTGGAAACGGCATGGATCAATTTCTCACGTTCTACAGCAAAACAGCGGGTATTAGTGCAATACAAAGCGGCGCTCAGTTCATCCGTGCTCATCACCAAACGCTTCGCTTTCTCCCCACAAAGTGGGCATACTTCAGGTTCTTCGACAGCCCTTTCTTCCCCCATACGGAGGTTTTCCATAACTCCCAAAATCTCAGGGATAACATCTCCGGCTTTCTGCAGAATCACCGTATCCCCGATACGAACACCAAGACGCTTAATCTCATCAAAATTATGAAGCGTAGCGCGACTCACTACAGATCCAGCGACCCGCACTGGGCGGAGGTGAGCAACAGGAGTCAACACACCCGTACGACCGATCTGCACCTGGATATCTTCCACGACCGTCGTTGCTTGTTCAGCAGGAAATTTATACGCGATACCAAACCGTGGAGATTTGCCTGTATATCCGAGTGCCTCTTGGAGACTTCTCTGATTGACCTTGATCACGATACCGTCGAGCCCATACGAGAGACCGTGGCGCTTTTCCGACCATTCGACGTAATACGCCTCAATATCTGCGACGGTCTTACAGAGACGATAATGCTCGTTCACTTTGAACCCAAACATCCTCAATGCCTCAAGTTCTTCGGTTTGACTGTGTATAGCCGACGACTCATTGTTCACTGCTATCTGATCAATATCATAAATGAACGAGTCAAGCTTACGGCTCGCCGTTACCTTGGAATCGAGTTGCCTGATGGCGCCAGCAGCTGCATTGCGAGGATTAGCAAACAAAGCCTCTCCTTGTTTCTTCCGTTCAACATTGATACGAACAAGCTCTTGCTCCGAGAGCCATGCCTCACCCACTACGATCATGTCCATTGGCTCGCGCAATATAAGCGGCACACTCTGAATAGTTCGCAAATTTTCTGTCACATTCTCACCGATACTCCCGTCCCCACGAGTGGCCCCCTGAACGAGCACGCCTTTTTCATAGGTCAAAATAATCTTGAGTCCGTCTATTTTGAGCTCGCAGACGTATTCGATATCAGCTTCTGGTGTATAGTTTTCGGCGTTGATTTTGCCCTCATCACATTGCTTCTTGAGCAATCGTCTCAACTTTTGATCCCACGCTTTGAGTTCTCCAAAATCAAAGATATCATCAAACGACCATTGTTTTGTCACGTGCTTTACTTTTTGAAAACTCTTGAGCGGCTCACCCCCAACCCGAAGAGTAGGGCTCGATAACAATTGTAAAACAGGAAATTCCGTCTCCCAATCCTTAAGTTCGCGCAATAGAGAATCATAGACCTCATCAGAGATCGTAGGCGCATCCAAAACATGGTACGCATGCCGATGTGTATCAATCTCTTGTGACAGCTTCATAATTCTTTTTTCTGCTTCTTCTCTTGTCATCATTATTTTGGCTTTTCGTAGGGATAAATTATTTTCATATACAGATAGTATATCGCATATTTTCACAAAACAAAAACAGAATCTTCCGCAAAAGATTCTGTCTGCATCAAAAATTTCCTTATATTCCTGTAAACTTATAATCCCGCAGTGACATAGTCGTCTGAATCCTTGCAGTATGGTTCGGTCCTTCGGCAATCCCCAAAGAAGCGGTTACTCGCCCGACAAACGCAGGCGATGCCACAGATGGAGTCACTACAAAGCTTCCTGTTATCGTCCCAGTACTGATAGTCTGGTACGCTGATAAACTAGCCGTTTGGCAAAAACTTATTTTCTGAGCAGCCGTTAGAGTGCTCGGACTCGCCGGTGCAGCTTTAGCGGACTCAAGCTTACCAGCATTGATACGATACGCAAAACAGATATTCTGAGAATAGTCATAAAACAATACCGATGTTGTGGTAGAGGCCGTGGTAGGGGCTGCGATAGAACTCGTACGAAGCTCCTTGGCCATAACACCAAGAGCATACTGAGCTGTCTCGATATCATGCTGAATCGCTCTCGTATTTCTATACCCAGAAAACATACTCGAAAAGATGCTCGATGTCGCCATTACAATAATGAGAAACACAGCCAGAGATATGACTACTTCGATCAAAGTGTACCCCCGTTTTTTTGTGAGAAGCATACGGCGCATATTATTTCCAACTCATCAGATTTAATTCGGTAAACACACAATCATTGTCGGAATGACAATCAGCCGAACTTCCACTAGAAGGCGGGGTATAGGTTCCCCAATATACAAAACTCTTCACAATCGCCGAAACACTTGCATTATTATAATTTACAAAAATATACCTCGAAAACTTTTCATCCGCAGTATTGTTATACTGATAGAATCCACCACTATACTGGAGTGTATAACGTGAAGCTGCGCCCTGAGACGCCTGGCAATTCAGACTGGTTATCGGATCATTATAATCGATACGGCAGTGTTTATTCGCATTCGAAAATGAAGTAAATCCTGTACCGCCTATTGCAAAATCATTATCGCGCACATTGCGCACGAGTTCGATACCCTCCTGTGCCAACTCCGTCGCGATGATAGAATCACGACTCGCGAACGAACTCCCCATGCTCGTTGTAACAAGACCCGAAACCGCGAGCAATCCCGCCGTCAACACGAAAGCAGAAAGAACCGTTTCTCCTATAGAGAAACCCCTGAGAAAACCCTTCTTTGAAGAACATTGAGACATAAAAAACATTACAATGGACAAGTAGAGCCAGCTTGATCAAGCATACGACCGTTGAAATACACACATGCGACATGCGTAACGCCAGATTTCGTGAATACCACCGCTCTACTACCACTCGCAAGCCCCACTATCACACCATGCGGCAAACCAAACTCTAGAGACCCCGTGGCAGAAAAACTGGCTCCGCCCTTCAGTGAATACGTAGTAACAATAGAACTTTGACTACATGCTCCGCCAGCGTTCTTGTACTTGTACGTCATGGTATAGCTCGCACCACTCCAATCAACGACATAACCGCAGGGGTCCGTCCCTGCGATCAACTGTTTCCCCGTCAAAGCATAATTCTGAGCTTCGCGTACGATTCCCACAAACTCACGTGCGTTTGTCTCGACGGCTTTGGCCGACCTCCCACTACTGAAACCACTGAAAAGAAGACTGGAAAGAATGCCAATAATAGCTACTACCACCGCTATTTCAATCAGAGTAAACGCCCGTAGTGTATTTTGTATTTGTTTTTTCATACATTCATTGTAACAGAAAATCATAAAGCAGTCGAAATTTTCCACATCCGCAAAAACTCGTTCTATAACAATGAGTACAAGACAAAAAATCTTGTATATCCTGGGAAGATCTCTGGGAGGAAAAGAGCGAGGAGCGTCCCCAAAACGAGAAACGGTGCAAACGGAATCTGGCTTTTCAAATTCTTGCCCCCGAGATACATGCTCGCAATACCAATAGAGGCACCCGATGCAAACGAAAGTGTGAGCATAAACAAAGCGACTGGAAGCCCGACCGCCATGCCACACACGAGACCGAGCCACACATCACCCCAACCCATCCATGTCTCACGAGAAATAAACACGAGTGCAAAAAAGAAGAGAGAAACAGCCGCGCCGCCCAGCAAAGCCAACCCTAATCGACTTAACCAAAAAATTTGTCCGAACTCAAAATCAGAAAACAGAAAAAGGAGCGTCATGCAAGCGCTCACTACGAGAAGGATAATAGGGATTTCCATATACTTGAGATCATACGCAGCGATGACTACGAAACAACTGACGATACCCAAGAGCCACAGTGTCTCGGCCCAGGTAGATGGATTGATGGGAGAAAAAAAATAATACCCCACCAAGGCGAATAATACACCCGTCAAGACCTCAAGTATGGGGTATTGCCAAGAAATTTTTTCGCTACAATCGCGACACTCGCCCCGGAGTAGGATGAAACTAAGAAGCGGGATATTATCATACCAGCGAATCTGATGTTGACAGCTACGACAAAACGAACGCCCAAAAATCGTTTCAGCGTCCCTCAATCGGCAAACAACCACATTGAGGAAGCTACCGATAATAAGACCAAATATGAAAAAAAAGAGAATAGAAAACATACTTACAGTATACACATGTATACATAAAAAATAAAGGGGACACTACCACCTTCTACATTATCATTATTACGTTGGATTTTATCAAAGAATACATCTACTCTGCGTATAATCGAAGTATATATCCCAAAAGAAAAAAGTAGGCATTCGCCTACTTTTTTCAAAAAAGCAACTAGCTATACAAAAATGTTTTATGAACCTAACAACCAGCTGGGAATGTCGCACCATTCTGTGTAACCGTTGTCGAGTCACATGCTACTGGAACCGATGTTACGTCCGAAGAAATAGTCACCGAAAATGTGCCCGCGCCTGTTGGTCCACAATCAGCACTACCCGCAGTAAACGTTGTTTTAGCACTAGATGCTGAAGCAGTAGCAATAGCAGTAGTGAGTGCGGCAGCGCTCGTATCACAAGCAATCAAAAACGCTGATGTCGCAGCAGATGCTTCTGATTTAAATGATGCAATTTCTGCCTTAGCTCTAGCACCAGAAAGACTCACTAACACAATAGACGCCAAAATACCAATGATGGCAATAACAATCAGCAGTTCGATGAGTGTAAAGCCCTTTAATGACTGTTTCATATATTTTTACTTCCTTTTTAATCAATAATCTCTTTGAAAATTTTATGGACAATTTGTGAAGTCTGCCCCAGTACTACTCGTAGTATTCACGTTAAGATCTGCCGAAACACACCCGCTAGCAGAAAGATCTGCTGTCGGTGTGATGCCCGTAATTGAAAACATTCCCGAGCCAGTTGCTCCACAATCTTCGGATGCCACAGTGGCTGCCGCCCAATTAGTCGCATTTGTATTAGCAGGCAAGGCCCCGAGAGCTGTACTTAATGAACCATCACATTGAGAAGCCATTGCGGCGACAGCACCGGATACTTCAGATTTGAATGCTGCTTTCTGGGATTTAGCCCTAGCACCAGAAAGACTCACTAACACAATAGACGCCAAAATACCAATGATGGCAATAACAATCAGCAATTCGATGAGCGTAAAGCCCTTCAGCGTTTTTTTCATAATTTACACCTCCTTCTTGTTTTTATTTTTATTCCTACTCCAAAAATCGTGAAGTAAAAGTCTGCTTTCACATCCGAACAAAGGATAGGATTAAAGGGTCTTATGTATCGCCCTTTATTTTTAAAAATTTAGAGATTAAAGTCTCCAAACCTCATCTCTATTCTACATCTGACCCGCAATATTGTAAATAGGCAAAAGCACTCCCACTGTCAATACTCCGACACCAATACCGAGGAAAACTATAAGAGCCGGCTCCAAGAGAGTCGTCAGTGTTCTCGTCATATTGTCTACCTCTTGACTATAAAATTTAGCCACGCTATTTAATACTTTCGAGAGCGTTCCTGTTTCTTCACCGATA
This sequence comes from uncultured Bdellovibrionales bacterium, assembly GCA_964451495.1. Lineage (GTDB taxonomy): Bacteria > Patescibacteriota > Minisyncoccia > Moranbacterales > UBA1568 > UBA1568. The sequence continues at coordinate 47,951 of CAYVHS010000002.1, forward strand.
CGGATCATCTGAGAAACAATGGGCGGAATCTGCTCCTCGGTATGGACAAACACAGCACTCATAGCTCCTCCAGCCTTCACCTCTTCAGCCGCTTTCATGATGATTTTTTCAAATACCTGGTTGCCAACTACTTCACTTACGATGATGAGTGCTCGCACTACTGGGATACCACCATTCAAGAGCACGCTCAAGTTTTCTGCAAACCGTGTGATGTAAATATCCTGCGCCAATGTACCGATAACTGGTATTTTGAGCACGATTATCTCCCATTCGCGCCTGCCTGATTCCGACCGGATATAATACACAAATGCACCAATACCAGCAAAAATAACCAGTAAGACCGACATCCAGTTCTGGTTCATGAAATCACCAATATTCACCAAGACGGTCGTATACCATGGCACGGCTACTTTGATATCCTTAATCAAAACCGTGATCTTCGGAAGAATGAACGTCACCACAAGAAATCCGACTATACCCGCGACAGACATAACAAACATCGGGTAATACAGCGCTCCTCTGATTTTTGCTGTCAATTGATAGTCTTTCTCGATATGATCGGCCACGAAAGTAATCGATTTTTGGAGACTACCAGACACTTCTCCTGCGCGGATCATATTGACGGTCAGTGGAGAAAAAACATCGACGTGCTGCTCCATGGCCTCAGAAAGTGGCATCCCATCCTCGATATCATCACTCATCTCTTTTACAATCAATCGCAAATACTTATTGCCGAATTGCTCGCTGATCGTGGTGAGCGATGAGACGATCGGAACGCGCGCCTCAATCAGTGTTGCTAATTGCTGAAAAAACGTCACGAGTTCTTTTTGACTCACGCCTTCCCAGATCTTCTCAATACTTTTCATGAAATCTGCCGAGCGTTCTTCTTCTTTGATAGAGATAGGCGTAAGACCATTTTTCTCCAAAATCTGCGCGGCGGCTTCTTGACTCAACGCTTCGACAGCTCCCTCACGGATTTGTCCGGCGTCATTTTTAGCTTTGAAATTAAACTTCATACTCTTTATAACTTGAACGGGTTATTATTTTTATGACGAAAACGAGAAAAAAATTATGATAACTTCTCTTTGTTTCCTATAAGCATTTGGACATAATCACGATTCTTGGAATAGGTGAGTGCATCATTGATCGATATGAGTCCCCGCCTGACGAGGTCCGCAAGCGATCGGTCAAGAGATATCATACCATCTTTCAGGCTTGTTTCTATGACCGAATCCAACTGATGCACTTTATTCTCTCGAATGAGGTTTTCGACCGCATGGTTCTTGAACATAATCTCTACGACCGGAATACGACCACCACCTGACTGTGGGAGGAGTCGCTGGGAAATAACCCCCAAGAGTACGCTCGCGAGCTGTGATCTGATCTGATTCTGCTGGTGTGCCGGGAAAACATCGATGACACGATCGATAGTCTGGGCGCTATCATTGGTATGGAGTGTCGCAAAAATGAGATGACCTGTCTCCGCTGCCGTCATGGCCGTACTAATCGTTTCCAAATCACGAAGCTCGCCGAGGAGTACTACATTGGCATCTTCACGGAATACTGCACGCAAAGCATCGGGGAATGTCTTGGCATCCCGACCGACTTCACGCTGATTGATGATGCAACGGTCCTGGTTGTACACAAATTCAATCGGGTCTTCGATCGTCACAATATGTTTCTCTTGGTTATGATTGATATAGTCGATAATCGCCGCGAGTGTCGTCGATTTCCCGTGACCGACGGGCCCAGTGACCAACACTAATCCCTGTGAATAATTTGTAAATTCATACAAACTCGAAGGAATATTCAATTCCTCCAGGCTGCGCAAACGATCCATGACAAAACGCATCGTCACACTCACATAACCCTTCTGGAAAAAAACGTTCGTACGAAAACGCACCCGATCCTCGAAGTTATATGAAAAGTCTGTCTGTCCCAGAGAAAGCAGCTCTTGCTTCTTATCCTCCGTCAACATCACGTCAGAAAGAGCCTTGGTATCAGCTGGCGTGAGAATCTTTTCCTGAGTAATCGGATGCAATTTCCCATCGATACGAAGCGTGGGATATCTCCCCACTACCAAATGAAGATCCGAAGCCCCTTGCTGACCAACCAAGAGAAGAAGATTCTTCAAATGCTGTTCGACATGTAGTGTTTCCATAGATTAAGGTAGGTTTGATATTACTCACTATAACAAATTATCATCGCACAAAATAGTTATTCCTCATCGATAAGCATCTTCCCTTCCGTTACACGTTCAATCTCAGCAAGCGTTGTTATTCCCTGCAAAGCCTTGAGCAGACCATCTTGTTTCATCGTCAACATCCCCTGCCTCAGGGCTTCATTGTGTATTTCGACATCGTTTCCGTGTTTTTCAGTGATGATATTCTGCATCTCATTGCCAATACCGATAACTTCATAGATAGCGATACGTCCCTTATACCCAGACTGACCGCATTGTTCGCAGCCCTTTCCGTAATAAAAAACACATTTTTGCTTGGAATCAAGCTTATACGCTGTCACTTCTTCCGGAGCAATAGTATGGAAAATATCCGTCACGCGTTTACGTTGAAATTCAGTCAAAACAAACTCTTCTTTGCAGTGCTCACAAATACGTCTGACCAGACGCTGGGCAGCAACTGCTTGTAATGCCGAAGCAAGCAAAAAAGGTTCTATACCCATGTCGATAAGCCGAGGAACCGATCCTGCTGCATCGTTTGTATGGAGTGTCGAAAATACAAGATGGCCCGTAAGAGCTGCATGGATAGCCAATTCTGCTGTCTCACCATCACGAATTTCTCCCACCATGATAACGTTGGGGTCCTGACGGAGAATAGAGCGCAGTCCAGCAGCAAACGTATACCCGATTTCTGGCCTGATCTGACTCTGGTTTATGCCTTCGACGAAATATTCCACAGGGTCTTCGAGAGTAATAATATTACGCTCTTCCTGGTTCAAAATTTGCAGAAATGCGTACAATGTTGTCGACTTCCCTGACCCAGTAGGCCCTGTGATGAGAACAATCCCAAATGGCTCACGAATCTTTGTTTCCAGCACAGAACGATTCTTGCCCCATAATCCGAGCTTCTCGAGATCGCTCACGTTGGAACTCTTGTCGAGAACACGCATAACGATTTTTTCCCCATCCATAACCGGCAGACTCGAAACACGCAAATCGATCGAAATCTTTTCACCATCGAAACGGAAGCGACCGTCTTGCGGTTTACGTTTCTCATCAATTTTCATATTGGCCAAAATCTTGATACGCGAAATCACAGCTCGTCCTACTTCTGAAGGAAACACAAGCTGCGAACGAAGCAATCCGTCCACGCGAAAACGCACTCGGTAGCTCCCATCAATGGGTTCGATATGGATATCACTTGCGCGATTTTCCATAGCATGTTTCACGACCACCTCCACGAGCTTGGCGATCGGCGCATCCTGAAACACTTCTGCATTCTTATCTTTCTTGTCAGCTGCCTTGACAGTAGTAATTTCTTCGGCGTCTTTCTTTAATGAAAGAATAGCTTCTTTCAGGGCGGTATCTGTTCCCGAATACAGTTTTACAACGTCCTGAAAAATCCTCTCTGTTGTGAGATAAATCTCTATGCTTAGCCGCTCTTTTTCGGCAAGAAACCGGAGCACATTGAGTGCCTCAAAATCCTCAGGGTTGAGCATGACCACATGCAGAATATTCTCTTCTTCCCGAAAAGCGGCCATTTTATACCTCCTGGCCGTTTCTTCGGGTATGATAGCCAATACGTTTTTGTCTATGTTCTGGGGCGCAGCCTCAAGAAAGGGTATCTTGAGAGCCTGTGCCTGAGCAGAAACAACCGACACTTCGTCGGTTGCTATCACTGGTTGGTCTTGTGTTTGATTCGAAGTGGTTTCTGCTGGCATACCAGACGAGTCTATTACTGGAAAGGATTAGGTTTTCCTGCGGTGGTATACTCAAGATCAGCGATGGGACTCGTGATTCTATCCAACGCTTTCTTGGGAACCGAAAAATCAAATTCAGATTTACTGAAAATAGGTGTAGCCATAGCTGTCTTGACTGCTCTCCCAGGAAAATAATCAAATCTCGCTTTAAATGTCCCCATGAGGTTTCCCGTTGTCTTAGGAGCAGATGGTTTTGCATCTGTTGTTGCCTCAGTTTCTTTGGATGTTTCGATAGCGAAATCATTTACTATATGGAATCGATCCATATGAGAAATACGATCGAAAAAAGCTTTTATATTTTCATATGATCCTCGTACTTCTACAGAAGCGATATAGCTCTCCGCTACAGGGTCTTTGAAGACGGGCTCAGAAAGAACCTCTCCGGTCGCGGGATTGATAACTGGTTCTACCACAGCAGTCACTTTCAGAGGCTCTTCCATTGCCATATCAGTAATTGAAAGCCCTGTCTGTGTCGTCAGAAAATTGAAAGCATCGATCACTCGGCCCTGATCCATCTGTTTCGGGAGATAGCGCTCCATAAATTGTGTCAACTCTTTTTTGCTATCTAGTGACTGACTGAGTGCATCGACGTTATTCACTACGGACTCAATATTAGCCACTTGATTTGATTTTTTTGCCAACTCTACCTTTTGTGTTTCGAGAACCTCGAGCCCCGGCTGTATATAGCCGATAGAAAGAACAAGAACCATGACAATAAAGAAGGGAACAATGAGTACTTTTAATCGCATAAAATAGTAATTCAAATAATGGTAAATTTATTTCGCAATACTAGGAAGAGGCGTTTCCAATTCAAACGCAATTTTCCCTTCTTTCGATCGATCGATAGTGGCCACCCGAATATCGGAAAAAGTACTTTTTTTCTTGAGCGCCAATATCTGCTGGGCAAGAAATTTGAAATTATCCGTGGTTCCTGCCACAATAATTTTCCCATCTTCTCTGTTATAGTCATACTTAGTCAAGATAATCTCGGGTACCATACTGCCCTCTAATTCCGTCAAAAGAGCCTGAGAATCAACCATAACTGCATCCTGAGAAATAAGGATGGTCCGATCAGCAAAATCAGCCACTCTGTCGAAGTTTTTCCCAGCGAGCCTCGTGGCGCTATCGGCAATGGCCGCATCCATCGTAGCGATTTGATTGTTGATATCCCGGGTCTGCCACTCTAGCCAGCCCCAAAAACCAGTAACAACCAAAAAAATAACAAAACTTCCAACAAGCCCTTTATCAAACAAGGATCCTTTCTTGCTCCCCTGTCTGCCCTCCTGCATCGATTGTGAAAGATTAATCCCAGCCATTTTATTTTTATCTTAATAATTATGCCCTACTGGGCTTGATATATTTTCAGAGTAATTTTTTCTCTTTTTTCTTCTCCAGTGCATCCACTCCACTAAATGCCAAACCCAGAGCTACAGAAAATGAAGCGCCTAATTTTTCAATAACCGGAGCCAGACTCGGATCATACATCACACGCTCCCATGGATTGCCGATACTGATGGGCAGATTGAATAATTGTGAATAATACCGCACCAAACCAGCTAGTTGTGCCGTCCCACCAGAGAGGACTACCTCTTGGCATTGTATCTCCGGATACTTCGTAGCATACGACACAAGCATTCGTTCACCTTCGCTCGCTATCATTTGGAGCGCGGGAAACACGAGTGCCGACTCTGGATTATTCAGAAAATCTTTCCCACTTTTTTTCAGTGTTTCAGCTCTCTCCTGCGTGATACTGAAACCATCCATAATCGTATGCGTAATATCACGGCCTCCCACGTCGAGGTTGCGACTCACGCGGACGATTCCATCTTCGACCAAGATGAGGTTGGTTGCTCGTGAGCCGATATCAATAAGCATCGAGAGGCCTGGTCGGTTGCCTATGATCGAACGTACAAGAGAAAACGTTTCCAACTCAAGAAAATCCAATCCGATATGCGTGGACCTCATATAGCCTTCATATCGCTCCACTTCTTTGTTGAGAGCTGCGACCAAAAGTACCTCCATTTTCGGCTTGCCATCATTCCTCGGAGGGCGCGTACCGATTACATCCCAACTGAGCGCTACTTCATCAAGAGAAGACGGGACGTATTTGTGTGCTTCAAACCGAATCGCTTCTTGCAGCTCACTCTCAGCCATTTCTGGAAATTCAATAAGCGAGATGAGACCGATGAACGCGGGCATGGCTATATACGCCCCACGGCTCTTCGGATGAAAACGTTCCAAAAGCGCCCGCAAATACAAAACAACTTCTTCATCGTACGACCGATCAGAAGGAGACGCTCCTCTTTTTTCGAGAGCCGACAAATCAACCTGGCCATAATTAACCAGAACCGGTTTGCCATCTTCCATCGTCAGCTCGACAGCCTTGATGAGAGACGTCCCAAAATCAATGCCTAAAAAGTAAGGTTTACCGAAGCCAAACATGTCTTTGTATTTGTCTTACACCATATTCATCCTAACGTATCCACTATACCATATTCTTTTCATTTGCAAAAGAGCATCTCTTCCCAAAACGCTCCTTCTAGCCAGGTTGACCCTGTCTCATATTTTGGTACAAAAAGAAGTGTCATATCATACTCAAGCCGAAGACACCTATCGGCTTTATCTGCCGCCTTACTAACCAGACTTACCCAATATCAGACAGAGTTGACATTCCTCTCTAAAAAAAATAGAATGTAGAGTACTCTTTCAACTAGAGCTCTGGCTCCATGACCGATAGTAAAACTTCGACTTCATAGAAGAAAACGATGAATATTGTAGTTATAAAAGAAAGAAAATTAGTATTAATTTGAAATCTCATACAGCTCATACAAAAAAGCTGTCAAAGTTTCACTGACCGGGTATGCTCGAAACAGCTTTCAACCAAAAACTCTCCCTCCATGCAAGACATAGCTTCAAAGAAGCTCGAGATATCACGCGCTATACTCGTCATGAAACGATAGAGCCGGAACACCTCCTCTTGGCTATTTTCCTCGAAAACGGCAGTCTCGGGAGCATCCTCCTCGAAAACATCGGCTTTGAGAAAGAACGTCTCGCCAAACTGTGTCTCAAAAAGAAAAGCAAAGGAAAAATATTGCCATCCACCCGTACCTTACCACTCTCGCCATCGCTCAAAAACATTCTTCGTCGCGCATATCTTTTGGCGAGTGAATTCAACTATCCCTACGTCGGCACCGAACACCTCGTCTACGCCCTCATGGAATCAGAGCACGCAGCCATAGAAGATATCCTTCTTTCTCTCGAAATAGAGGAGAAAAAGATTTACTCGACCCTTGAAGCACACCTCAATTTTGATCATTTCCCTCAACTCGGGAAAATGCTCGACCTCCCCGAAGGCACCTCTTCTACCAAGCACAAGGCCCTGGGTTCTCAAGCAGCATCATTCCTCAGTCAGTTCACTATCGACATGGGAGAGAAATCAGAGGAGCAACAGGAAGTTTTTGTCGGTCGCGAAAAAGAGCTCGCTCGCATGATCCAGGTCCTCACTCGAAAAAATAAGAACAATCCTCTCCTCATCGGAGACCCTGGCGTCGGCAAGACCGCACTCGTCTCTGCACTCGAACAAAAAATACGGAGAGGTGAAGTCCCTCATGCACTTATCGGCAAGCGTATCCTCTCTCTCGATCTCACACTTATCGTCGCGGGTACCAATTTCCGTGGCGAATTCGAAGCGCGCCTCAAAGAAATCATTCAGGAAGCTTCGCGAGATAAAAATATCGTCCTTTTCATCGACGAAATCCATACGATTGTCGGTGCGGGCAACACGAGCGGCGGGCTCGATGCAGCCAATATCCTGAAACCAGCTCTTTCTCGGGGTGAAATACGCGTCATCGGCGCTACGACTCTGACCGAATACAAACGCCATATCGAAAAAGACCCCGCGCTCGAACGCCGCTTCCAATCCATCATGGTCGCCGAACCAACCCCGGACGAAGCAAAACATATCCTCCTCGATATCAAATCAGGCTACGAAACATTCCATCATATCAGTCTCACGCCGGCTATCATCGATAGGGCCGTCGATCTTTCTGTCCGCTATATCTCCGACCGATTCCTCCCCGACAAAGCTCTCGATATCATTGACGAGGCCTCCGCACTCGCCAAGCACGGCCAAGATCATTCCTCATCTATCCAAGAACTTTTCCGTCTCGAAAAAATGAAACAGACCGTGACACTTACCAAAGAATCGCTCATAAAAAATGAACGGTACGATGAAGCTGCCAAGCAACGTGCAGAAGAGAAAATCATCACAGAACAAATTGCCAACCTCAAAAAGAAACATCATGAAGAATCGACTCGTAAGCGCACTCTGGTAACCGACGAACACCTGCTCCAAACCATTTCGCAGATGACCAACATCCCCTTCGCGAAACTTTCCGAAGAAAAGCCACGCGAAAAACTCATTCATCTGCGAACCGTCCTCGAAGAACGACTTATCGGACAAAAGGAAATCATAGAGTCCCTCGAACAAACACTCGCTCGATCGCTTTCGAACATAAGCGACCCCGATCGTCCGCTCGGATCATTCCTCTTCCTCGGACCAACCGGCGTCGGAAAAACACTCATCAGCAAAATCCTCGCAGAGGAATTCTTTGGCGACAAAAGCGCTCTCATTCGCCTCGATATGAGCGAATTCATGGAGCGCCATAGTGTCGCGCAGATACTCGGATCTCCTGCTGGCTACATCGGCTATGGCGATGGTGGCAAACTCACCGAAACGATACGGCGCAAGCCCTACTCCGTCGTCCTCTTCGACGAAATCGAAAAGGCTCACCCTGACGTATTCAATATCCTCCTCCAGATCCTCGATGAAGGCACTCTAACTGACGCAGAGGGCCGCAAAGTGAGCTTCAAAAACGCCCTGATTATCCTCACATCCAATATCGGTACTACTGCCTTTACTCAGACTGCTAAAATCGGTTTTGACAAGCATATCGATGAGCAGGGTATTCATGAACAATTCAATGCCATCAAACGAGAAGTCCTTCTCGAGCTCAAGAAAGAAATGCGACCAGAACTCCTCGCCCGTCTCGACCACACCCTCGTATTCAATGCTCTCACCAAAGCCTCCATCCTCGACATCACCAAGCTCGAAATGGCTCGATTCACCACACGACTAAAGGGTCGAGGAGTCACGCTCCGCTATCCTGCCGCTGTCACCAATTTCATCGCAAAAAAAAGCTTCTCTCCAGAACAAGGTGCTCGCCTCATCAGAAAGAACATCCAAGAATTCGTCGAAAAAGTCGTGGCCGAAAAACTCATCCATACCCCCGAAACCAAAGCGCTCAGGCTAACAGTAAAAAATGATACGCTCGGCTGTTTACCCTAAACTACTACTCAGTCCCGAGGTACCTATTGCTACGCTATGGCGTTCTCACAAAAACTGGCCAACCTCTTACGATCTGGCACAAAACATCTTCTCGATATCGTATTCCCCATTTTTTGTCTGGGCTGTGAACAGCCTGAGGAGTGGCTCTGCGCCAATTGTCGATCCAGAATCCCTCTACTCGAAGAGCACCGTTGCCCCCGCTGCTACCACCATATCACCCCGTTTGGCTGCACCTGTATCGCCTGTTCGGAGCACTCTTCCCTCGATGGCGTCTTTGTAGCGAGTCACTACAAAATCCCCGTTCTGGCACGAGCTATTCACAGCTATAAATATCGTTTCGTATCAGATCTAGCCGAGCCCCTCGGTCTTTTCCTCGCAGACGCTCTCCGCCGCACCGATCTCCCCCTGCCGGATTTCATCATCCCCGTACCGCTTCATCCCAGACGTCTCCGCTTCCGCGGCTTCAATCAGTCCGAACTCCTTGCAAGGGTCCTCGCACAGCATATCGCTCCCGGCATAGATATTTCCGTGCTCGGACATACACTCATGCGCACCCGCTATACGAGACCACAAATGAAGGCGCATTCACGCAAAGAACGTCTCGGTAATCTGAAAGGGGCATTCGCTCTCGACAAAAAAACAAGAAAAATACTCCAGGGAACTACGCTCTGGCTCGTCGATGATGTCGCTACTACTGGTACCACACTCGAAGAATGCGCCAAAATCCTCAAAAAGGCTGGGGCTCGCCACGTATTTGGCATCGTCCTGGCTCGCTAAAGCCACACCCAAAGCAACTCGCTAGTCTGCTCAAAAAAGGATTACGTAACTGATTACGTAATTCTTTTCTTAACATGTATTGCCAAACTTATTTTCTCGGTGGTAACGGGAAAAACATACTGACCCTTCTTTGATATTCTGCAAATTGAGGATTTTCTGCCATCTTCTTTTCTAGGAGCGGGACTCCAGATACTTTCAAAATGAGAAAAGTTATCGTTAACGGGCCGATAATCCCATACAGACCATTGGGCACAGACAAAGCGACCAGAGAAAGCCCCCACCACTGCGTGACCTCTCCGAAATAATTGGGGTGGCGACTATAGGCCCACAGTCCGCTTTGCATCAACTTTCCTTTGTTCTGTGGGTTTGCCATAAACCGTGCCAGTTGGGCATCTCCCACTGCTTCGAAATAAAACCCACAGAGCCACACCATGATGCCGATTGCGTCACCGATACCCAGTACTATCCCCCGACTCGCATTAATCACCACCACCGGTAGCACCACGAGATAGAGCAGTGCCCCCTGGAGCAGATACACCTGTACATAGGAACGAGGATAAAACCACGCGCCCCACTCCTTACGCCACGCCAAATACCGATAATCCTCCGTCCTGCCCTTATTACGAGCATGGATATGCGCTGCCAAGCGCATGCCCCAGATACTCACCAGGATACAAACGACTAAGCCTCGCGTACCAGCATCCCCCCACAAGAAAAAGGATGTCCATGCCATCAGAACAAATCCGAGTCCCCACGCCACATCGGCCACATCATTTCTCTTTTTCATCCAAGAAACCACGAACCACAGACTCATGTATACAAACAATACCGCACCAAGGGTGACGTAATGATTCATAGACTGATTTTAGTGGCGATGAAGTACGTCACGACCGAAACAGTGGCCCCGAGTATACTCCCCCATGCCATATCGACCAAGGTGACGAGGATTGGCCAATCCTTAAGCGTCGCCAAATTCGTCAGGTCATACGTGGCATACGTGATAAGCCCAAAGAACGCCCCGATACCAAGCGCGTACACCCATGAACCTTTTTCCACCGCCGGAGCAATGACGAAAAATACGAGCCCAACAAGAAATAAGAGATAAAACGCAATCGCAGCGACCCAGCTGATGTCACTCTTCATCAAAGAGCCTATTTGCCCTCGATAGAAATTTTTGGCCACGAGACCCAACCAGATCATATCGATAGCAAAGAAAACCGGAAGTGCAATAGCGTACAATTTTATAAACATACAAATTTTGATTACATAATTCACATACCATCCTGCTTCAATAGAATACCACGACATGCTATCCTTAGCATATGCTGAACAAAAAACTCTTAATCAATACACTGTGTGAATTTGGACCCATCATTGGCTTTCTGGTTGCTTTTGAGCTGAGAGACTTCATGACCGGAGTAATCGTCATGATGATAGCAACACTTCTCTCATTGGCTATCTTACGGCATCTAGAGGGGCATACACCCATTTTTGCACTTCTTTCGTCTAGCTCAGTGCTCTTTTTCGGTGGTATTTCACTCTTTATCCACATTCCGAGTATATTCATTCTGAGAGACACGCTATTTGATGGTATTTTCGGATTAGCCCTCATCATTTCTGTCTGGATCGGGAAACCACTCTTTAAATACATATTTAGTGGAGTATTCGCCATTACCGATACCGGCTGGAGTACTCTCAGTCTACGCTGGGGTATTTTCTTCATTATCCTCGCCCTCATCAATGAATGGGTACGCCTCACACTTTCCCCCGAAGATTGGGTGGTCGCGAAAATCCTGATAATAATCGTCTCGGCAGTATTTGGCACCTATCAACTCAAGCTGACTCGCGCAGAGCGACTGCCTCATGCGACCTCTTGGGGCATCGTCACGTAAAGCCTCTGTAGAACAGGTAATATCTTTTCGGGGCGTACCTGAGCAACCTATTGTGTTAAATCTTCGAGAGATTTCAGTGGTTTCAATTCATACAGGTAGTACACCCCTACAACGACCGCAAAAGCGATAGCGCAATAAATCATCTCGAGCGCCAAGATATCAGGGTATAGCATTTTTCGCGCAATAATAAGGAGCATGAGCTCCATGACTACGACAATACTATGCACCAGGATGAGACGCGCCACTTCAAGCCCTAAAAGAACGAGGAGGACAGTCGTAATAAAATCGTACATAGTGGTGACACTCGACCAGTCTCTCTCTAAAAAATCACCCAGCGCCACTACACTGAAATACACAACCCCGCAAAATACCAGTATCGTCAAAACTATCTCGGCCACATGCAAAAGAACATCTTCTCCTCGCACTATATTTGCGATGAGTTTTCGTAGAGTTTGCATAGCTGATTATCGATTTAAGTAAGTTATCGTCAGCTGCAAACCAGTGGCAAAAGTACCCCAGAGAAGATACGGGGTATTGGCATAGACCACCCAGCGTAAATCTGGTGACGCATACCAAATAGCGTACAGCGCCCACACGAGAGTACCGACGACCAGGAGAATATCAATGGAAGCGAGCAGGTTATTCTTCAGCCCAAATTGTATCGGCGTGAAGGCAAAATTGAAAAGCAGGTTGAGAGCAAATGGCAATGCCACAATCCATGCGATTCTACCCGTGAATGCCCTATAAAACACGGTACCGAAAGAGACCGCGATAATCATGTACAGCACTGTCCACACCGGACCAAAGAGCCAGCTCGGTGGCGCCCAGAAGGGTTTGATAAATTCTGTATACTGCGTTGGCTCGTTCATAATAGCTACTCATGTTTTATATACTTAACACCTCTCTGTATTGCCAAACAATATACGCTTCGAGACCCGACCACATCAAAAGTGAGATTATTTTTTCGTCTGTTCTTCCTTCACTCGGAACCGCACTATTTTCCGAATCAATCCCCAAGGCAGATCCTTGCCCAGCGGAAACTGAATAGTGCCCTTGGAGGTCCGATAGGCTGATAATTCTTTCTCAAACACTCGAATCCCCGATGCGCCAGGATACAAACCAATATGTTTCTGATATGCTGCAAAATGCACCACATTTCGCCCACCTAGACGCAGAGTCGGGATGCCATACCGGATAGCTTCTTCGGCCCCAGGAACCACAGCATGAATCGTCTGCCTGAGTCTTTCCAGTATCTTTCTCGTCTCTTCTGGAAAGGTATCGATATATTCGTCGATGTCTTTGTAGGTTTTCATACCCTCACTATCAATCAAAAGTCTCCAGCGTGCCCTCTCTTTATTGAGTCAATAATGCTGCTATATCAATTTTCTTCATATTGAGTAACTTGCTCCATGCCCCTGGCGTTTTCATTATCTCTTCGATATTTTCAGGATTGATCTGCCACGACAAGCCATATTTATCTTTGCACCAGCCACACACGCTTTCAGCACCTCCATCTATCGTCAGCTTTTCCCAATAGTAATCAATCTCCGATTGATCTTTGCAAGCAATATTAAACGACACAGCCTCATTAAACGTAAATTCATTCCCAGCATTAATAGCCACAAATTCCTGACCCATCAGCTCAAAGGAGATGGCAAGTACTTTACCAGCAAACGGCTCTTGAAAATCGAGCAATCCTTCTGTTGGATAATATGAGGTGGTAATAATTTTTCCGTCCCTAAAAACAGATAGATAAAAATTAACCGCTTCTTCCGCGTTCCCTTTAAACCACAAATTTGGTGTTATTTTTTGCATAGGTAGATGATGAATGAACTAATAAATCGAACGTCACAATAGTTTCTATCCTCACTATAAACCAAAAATCCCCCAGATACAATCTGGAGGATTTTTCACTGCGGAGTACCTGGAACGAAGTTAGAGCTTACTTATATTTTTATCTTGCTCAATTGAAGTAATTTTGTTGTGGTATTCCAATTACGGATGGTCATAGATTTATAAAGAGGCGAAGTCATAATTTTATTTAATCTACTTTTGGTACGTTCGGAACTAAGACGCTGAGAATAAATCACTCCATCGCCTTGCCAGACTTTGTCGACCCCATCTTTAGGGCTAAATTCAGACATTGCCATGCTCGAACTAATACCCATCAGAAAAATAACATCGCTGTGGTATTTTTCTGGATGCATACCAAAACCTTTTGGCTTATTACCAATAACTGCTTTGAGTTGATCATGAGTCAATACTAAAACTTTAATAACTTCACTATCAAGTTTGAAATCCTTAGGAAGAATCTTTTCAATCCGTTCTCTTATTTTATCAGGACTCATAGTAGACTTCACAATCACATTGCCACTAGCAATATATGTTGAAACATCGGAAAACCCATGCTTTTCCAAGCATTTCCTTAATTCGGTCATCGGGACTTTGTTTTTTCCACCAACATTTATTCCACGCAATAATATGACAAAAGTTTCCATAATTTTCATTATACCTTACTAAGAATCGTTAGCGGGCTACCTCGGTCTAGAACCCATAATTTATCAATCCGTTGGGGAATGTCTCAGGAGTTCAGAGCGCAAGAGGAATTGAGGTGTCTCAATCGTAATCTTAAAAAAGGATAGTGAGACAATTGATCAGCGAAACGGGCACCGTCTTATTTTTAAGCTACTACTGATGAATGGGCACGAGTTTGAGGCGCCGGTTCCCTCCATCCGCTAGAAAAAGAGTTTGCAATATAGCATGTACATCCTTTATTGCCTGTCCCGAGCAGGCCTCAGTCTTGAGTTTAAAAATTCGCTGGCCAGTAAAGAAAACTGTATTTTCGACTTCGCAAGAAGCATTGGTATAGTAACGAACCGCGGAATACCAATTCACTTTTGTGTTCTGAACTCCAGCTTGAGTGATGTTCACACCTTCTCGTGCTTCCACCCACGCAGTAAGATTTGTTACCTCTTGAGCTTGTGGGATAATTTCCATGGTAATTGTTGAAGTTATGGCAGATGTCTCTTTTTCAGTCAGTACCAGCGTGGCATTGTTTCGATCAAAAATACTTTCCTTGAGATTGTAAGCTTTGGGATAACTGAAATCAAGATCCAGGAGCTGGTTCTCATACTTTTCACCAAATTGACTTAAACCCTGGCTGCGATCTGTAGGCAGGATTGGGTGTTCTTCGAGAGCGAAAAATGGAGGATGAAAGACAAGACTGTAGAGAAAGAATCCCGCAAGATTCACAGTTAAAAATCCAAAGAGGATGATATAACCCTTCCGGATTTTTCTGATAACCAGATTTCCAGAAGGAGCTTTGATTAATAGAGCTAAGAGGCTCAAAAGAAGAGTACCGCCAAGGAGAAGGACGAGGCACCAGGAGAGAAAACGAAAGGTTATATCATAGATGCTGACAGAGGGAAGCGTAGCCTGAACAGAAAATGGAACAAGCAGCAAAAAAATTACGAAAATTAGTATTCTCCTCATATTTGTAATTTAACACAAAAAACCACAAAGTTTAACACCTTTTTAAGGTCTCAGGTCATCCTCGATACTATGAGCTTAATGCGGAGAGCCTGGGACGAAGTTAGAACTTATATGGTAAGCCTAGTATAGCCCATTCGTGATTCAAACCCTACTTATCTCTAGTCCCGATTTAGCTTGTTCCAAACCAAGAAATATGGATTGCGTTAGAGCGAAAGCAAATCTATGTATACTTGTCCCGCCCACCCAGTGTGTGCACAAGCGGACCCCCCTATATTTTTTTTCCTACATATCTTTCAATTCCATCAATCTTCAAATCCTCATCACAGACAATCCCAACACTATAACTCGCTCTTGTTATTGCGACATAAAATTTTGATCGACTTGTAGGTGCCAGCTCTGAGTTATTATTTTTTATCCATGAAATAAATTGCGGTGTCGGGTACATAAGAGTTCTTTCAAATTCTAGTCCTTTTGATAAACCAAATGTTAAAACTCTATAATTCTCGTTGATTACCGTCCTTGAATCCCAACGCAATTGTATCGGTTTATATTCAGAAAGATAATTTGCAATATCTTGTGTATTTACAAAAAACACTCCGTCATGTCCCGTGCTGTTTGTATTCCCAGAGGTTGTTTTTTTCAAATCTGGGTACAGTTTATTTGATAAATCGCAGATAGGTGAACAACTACGATAATTAGTTGTTAGGGAATTATCATCCTTTTCAATCGTGATTGAGGCATCCTCAAAAAAATTGATGATTTTTGTTTTCTTAAATTTTTTATTTTTTGATGAATTATTTGTTGAATATGTACCTTGTCGCGGATCGCCAACTAACAAAATATTTGTTTTGCAATCAAAAAGAAGTTTTAAAAAATCTAGATCATACCCTGCCAAATCCTGTATTTCATCTATGAATATATCCGTGTAAATTCTTGATAGCCTATCAACCACAGAACCATTGCTTTGTTCGTTACATTTAACAACAAATTTTGAAAGTTTATCAGAGTAGATTTTTTGATTTTTTGTAAAATAATGATTCTGTGTATCTATTTCTGCTACACCTTTTGCAGATATCCCATTGATTAGAACTAAACCATTTATATCATCATTAAATTTACACCCCTGAAATGGTCGCGCGCCATGCTGTAATAAAAAAGAAAACCATGTTTGAATAGTTACATTTTCTGGAACACATCTATTGATTTTTATAAACTTCCTTCTAATTTCTTCCTCGTTTGCCTGTGTGTATGTAGTAATAAGTATTCTCCCATTTTTCTTCTTTAACGCCTCATTTACAAGAAAAGTGGTTTTTCCCGATCCTGCGGCGGCGATGATCAATTTATTATTACCGCACATATTATTTTATGGCATCCAAAATATATTGCGGAAAGTTAACTGTTTCTGCTGTATCAAAAATTTTCAATGCACAATCTGTTTTATTTACTTTCATGTATTTATGCAAATCGTCTACGTTGGTGTAAGTTGTACCGAAGATTTTATTGAAAGATTCAAGACTGTTCATTTTTAATAACTTTGGTTCAAGCGTATTGTAGTTAAATTTTTTCCCGTCAACCTCAAGAGTCCCCGTATCAACAGTCTCGTCAAAGCAAATTTTTATAAAATCCTTGGCATTTTCTCCTAAATAATCATCATA
The DNA here is from genome assembly GCA_964451495.1 of uncultured Bdellovibrionales bacterium. Lineage (GTDB taxonomy): Bacteria > Patescibacteriota > Minisyncoccia > Moranbacterales > UBA1568 > UBA1568. The sequence goes on from CAYVHS010000002.1 coordinate 65,053, forward strand.
CTTACTCTTTACAGCTTCGGGGCTCCCATCATTGTCAGTTGCTACAATAAGGGGCTTCTTGATTTTCTTGGCAATCTCTAAAAATCTTAAAAATGATGTTCCAACCGAAATAACATCTACACCATTTTCAATCGGCAATTTGTCACTGTTATTCACCATAAATGCTTTTTGGATAATTAGTTCATCCGAATCGCCCTCAACTAAAATTGCTTTCTGGCAAAGAATAAGGCGCAAAGTGTCATATCCTGGTAATCTTTCAAAAAAACTTCTAGTACCCTCTTGTAAGTCATCGAGCTTTACTGTTTCGTTATTGTTTAGCAAGATTAAACTTTTCAATCCAAGTTTATTTGCGACAAAACTACTATGTGTAGAAATAATTATCTGCTTGTTATTATCTTCGCTCTTTATCCCATGAATGAGTTGATTGAGTTTTGTGTGCGATAGATGATTTTCTGGTTCTTCAAGAAGTAGAATATTAGCCTCTCGAGATTTACTATGACTCAAAGCTAAATTTGTTTTTACGATACACTGTTCTCCTTTTCCTATGTGATGAAAAGGGACATTGTCAAAATAAGTCATTAAGCTGCTTTCCCACGCATTTTTTGATGATAGATCAACGGACAACTTAACATCCTTATTTGAAATTTTTGTTGCAGTTTTTATTTTAGAATTTATATTCTGTATTGCTTTATCATCCATGAAAAAATCTCTCATCTTTCTATGAGCCTGCGAAATACTAACAACATCTTCTGGTTCTAAAAAGTCTTTAACGATCCTTGAAATATAAATATCGGATCCGTTTTGATAACGATTACTTGAAGAATCAATCAGGGCAGATTTGATTGGGATACTTCGTGCGGTAATATTCTCGCGTGCACAAGAAGCCCAAAATACATCATAATATTCAATGGGAATAGTTTTAATATTTCCGCCTTTTATAAATTCTTCATATTCTCCTTGATATTTTTCATCAAAGGCAATCTTTAAGGATATTCCGCATTCTTTTTTGCCATCGCTATTACTGTCGCCTTCAAATTTTGCCAAGTCATCACCGACTACAAAAATCTCAATCAAAATATGTGGCAATGTAGCAGGTTCGCCTTTATCTAACTTTTCGACATATTCAGCAACAATCTCGTTGTTAAATAAATATTGCGTTAATTCATTTTTTAAGTACCGACCATTGAACAAACCCGACAAAACCAGATGTATTGATTCAAGTATCGTAGATTTTCCCGCTTCGTTATTGCCAACCAAAATATTAAGCCCCTCATTTAATTTCAGGTTAAACTTGCCCTTAAAGCATTTAAAATTTTCAATATTTATTTCCTTGATATACATTTTGCTTGCCATATTTTATTTCCCAGACTTAGTCCGGTTATCTTGTTTGCAAAGCATTTGGCAGTTGTCCGCAATTGTCTTGCCGCCTTCATGCCAAGGGGTGATGTGATCGGCTTCCATTTCTTCTATTGCAAAACGCTCTCCGCATTTTGTGCAGATTCCTTTCTGTCTTTCGTACGCCTCGCGCTTCATCTTTTCATTGAAAGCGCGTATTGAGAGATGCCTTTCTTGTCCTGTGAGCAAAAATGGATAGATGCCGGATTTCTTCGTTACATCATCATCCTGCATCAACTTCGAAACTTCGGCTTCTAGCTTCTTAGCGTCTAGTTTTTTGTCTTTGAATTGATTATATAGTTCGCCCCAATTCACATTCGCCATTTCTTTGCGGTGATCAGGAAACGCGTTGCGCACCCACACTATAACATTTTGGAAATACTCCCACAATTCGTTAGCATTTTTGTCGTGCTGATGCTTCGCCATGTAGTCTGCCACTTCGCCGTTATTTATCCATGAAAGCGCAGTTTCCAAGTATTCTTGCCGGATCGGCGAGCCGGTGAGCAATGCGCCGCCATCATTTGCCAAAAGGTATGCAGCGCAATTTGATTTACTGAATTTAAGTTTCGCGTCTGAAAGCCATGGTCCGGTATAAACGGCATTACGCAATTCTTGATCCGTTAGTTTTTCACCTGCGATGTTGATAATCTTAAACCAGTCCAGCTTTTCCTTGTCTGTTCCTTCGCAGAAATAAACCATCAGCTCATAATCGAGGATCTTATCCTGTTCTTCTTTGGTAAGATTATGAAACATTGCCAGACGACCATTGAAATCTACTGAAAAGTCACCATTTACATACTGGCCAATACTAATCGTTCTTTGTTGTCCATCGAGTACCTCGAAATTATCTTGGTCTGTTTTTACCCAGTACATCACGTTAAGCGGGAAACTTTTCTTCACCGTATCAATAACCGCATCACGCTGCTTTTCCTTGTAGACGAATTCGCGCTGATACTTCGGACGAACATCAAGCCTGCCTCCATAAGCCACAACGCCTTCTTCAGCACTGTCTTTGTAGCCGTCTATCACTTCGCGTACTTTGATTTTATGCAGGTCGATTTTCATATTATTTCTTTAAGCTTTTGTTTTTAATAAGAACTCGTGCGTAAGTTTCTTTATTATTAATTGTGAATCGTCTACCGTAATTGGGGTTACCTTCTACGTACCTATCAATACCAATAATTTCAAATTGACTTGGACTATATTTATCCAAAAATGTGATTGGGACTCCCATCACCCCAGGATAATCCATAGGAATATCGCTCACTTTATTAACATTTATTGCGTTGTATGTATCGTAATTTGGATATTCTTCTTTAGAATATTTTTTATATAACGTAATTTCTTGGTGTCGTTTGGTTGTGTCTAAATTTGTAAACCAAACAATTCTGCCCATACTAAAATACTGGATTCCATTTTCAATTTTTTTCCTTGATTCTGTAGGAATATCATAATCATCAGGAACCTGAAACCATTTTGTCCCCCCATTATCGTAACCGAGCCACAATTTATCTTCCTTTATCAATTTAAAAGTTTCTTTATAGGTTATTGCATTTTGATCACCGAGAATTAAGAATTTTTTACCGTATTCAACAAGCTGAGCAACATACTCACGAAATAACGAAAAGGGTGGATTTGTTACAACTATATCAGCTTGCTTTAGTAACTCTATGCTTTCCTCGTTTCTAAAGTCTCCTTCACCTTTAAGTGGTAGCCATTCGTTGTTTTTGTTAGCCTTGAGCTGTTCAGCTATATCACGCAGATCAAATGCACCGTCACCGTCTATATCATCAACCTCGTTGATGATGAATTTGTTAGCCGTTATTTTTGGGCGACCTTTTGGTTCTGCTGACCGTCTCACAACCTTATCTTCATAACCAAGAAGAAGGGACGGCTGCAATACAAGTTCTGTATTGGCAATAGGAGACGGTTTGTAGCTAGTGGCAATAAGCTTCTTTAATCCAAGTTCTTTAAAGTTGCTAGCAAAGTATTTAAAAAAGTTGCTTTCAAACGGATCATCGCAATTGCAATACACAACTTTGCCGCGAAACTGACTTTTATAGTGTTTCAGCTCCTTTTCAATATCAACAAGCTGAGTATAAAACTCATCTTTTTTTGCTTTGTTGGCTTTGTGTAGATTGCTATTTAATGATTCCTTTCCCATAATTTTTTCTATTCAAACCATCAGTAAGAGCTGAGACAAAATCAACCCAGCTATCCAACCAAAGATCAGTTTCTTCAAGGCTTACTTTACATTTACAAAGCTTTTCAAAATATTGCTGACCTCTCTTCAGCAACTCTTCAGAAAACATGTACTTTTGACGCTCCATACTTACTTCACAAAGTATTCGATACTTTTACCGTAGAGCTGAGCAAATCTTTTCACTTCTAGAATATCTAGTCGATATTCTCCTGATTCAACTCGTGAAATATAAGATTGCGGTCGCTTCATCTTTTCGGCAACATCAATCTGCCTGAGCTCTGATTCTAGCCCATACCCCCCTACTATAGACTAAAAATCCCCCAGGTACAATCTGAGGGATTCAATTTGCGGAAAGGGAGAGATTCGAACTCTCGGAGGTTTTTACGCCTCGGCACGTTAGCAGTGTGCTGGTTTAAGCCGCTCACCCACCTTTCCAAATTTTGCTTTATTTAAGCCATTTTATATCTTTTCTCGTGCTTCGGATTATGAGTTCCAACCACTTGAAAATATTTCTCTACATCTTTTTTGGCTTCAATCCGTATATCCCAACCATTTTTCATTATGCGATGCTTTATACCTAAAATCAAGAGGGTCCCGCTTGCTGACTTTATAAGCGGGTATGATCGGCTTGTAATGCCGACCTTCTTGTATTGGTATCTTTTCCCATTCGAAAGATACTGATGAAGTATAATACAGCCGTCAGTATCAATCAAGCCGCGCAAACAAGCGATAGAATAAGATCTATCTTCTTTCACCCACATTGGGAAATCGACTTGTTGCTTCACCTTATTCCCCGATTTCATTCCTACAACATTTATCAGATAAGAAACCAGTCCTATCCTAGAAACCACAATCCGTTTAGCTAGAGATCTTTTATCACGATAAACACCTACGGGAGCATCAAAAAGCTTTCTAGTTAGTTTTTCGACAAATTTCAAATATTCTTTATCAGTCTCACTGTTAAGTGTCACAGTAAACTGACGTTCGCTCATTCCTCCATCGCCAAGCATAATTCCGACAAACTCAGCCAGGTCTTTTGAAAATTTAGGCTTCTTAAACGGAAGCGCTTGAATCATTTTTGATGGTTTGAATTTCCCTTCTCTCTCCCACCACTCGTGCCACTTCTTTTTCCGATACTCCGGATCGCCGCCGACACTGCCATATTTCTCGACAGTCGCCCTACCACCTGCACGAGCACCTTTCGAGACATACCAATAAGCATCTCTGGTACCGATATCTGTCGGTACAGGAATGTTTCTTTTTTCGCAAATTCGTTCGACAGCCGAAAGTGTCATCGAGTATTTCTCATTTCTCCAATCAGCGAAATTCCTCACGCCTATTCCAGAAATTGCGGCCAAATCATTCCAAGTGACACAAAGATTCTCCTTCGCAAGTTGAAGGAACTTTTTCTGTTCTCCTTTTGGGAAAACAACTCTCTTTATATTTATCGATTCAGCCATGTCTCCATATTAGCACAAAATATGGTATTTCAAAAAACAAAACAGCCTCTTGCGAGGCTGTTTTGCGACTCCACTTACCAACGGCTACCACCCTGGTCGCCACCGTTGAAATCACGGTTGTTTCCACCACGGAAACCTCCGCCATTACCACCGGTACGAGGAGGACGATCCTCCAAAGGACGGGCTTCGTTGACAGTGAGGGTGCGTCCGTCGAGTTCCTTGCCATTCCAAAGAGCGATGGCCTTCTGGCCTTCCTCTTCGGTAGTCATTTCGACGAATGCGAATCCACGAGAACGACCAGTCATCTTGTCGATGATGATCTTCGCAGAAACGACGTTACCAGCCTGAGCGAAAGCTTCGCGCAGACCATCCTCGGTTGTACCGTAGGAAACGCCACCGACATACAATTTTGTTGCCATATCGAATTCTAAATCTTGATTACTCTGTAAGACGACCTTCCCTTTACCTAGTCCTTACCTCACGAGATTCGATTTGGCAACCGGAGTCTTGTGCGAGTGTTACCTAGAGAGAAAAACTTACATCCCTGCCATTGTAGCATGAAAGAGCCGAAAAAGCAAGGGTCAGGCCCTTCTCGGCAAAAAGGACTCTTTGGCAGAAATATTCATTATCAAGGCGAACTCTCCCCTTTTATAGGAGCTTATGCCCGCAAGCCCCGACCTGTTTTGAACAGATAGGCTGCGATCAGGAATAAAATGCCACTTACGATGAATAAAAGGGAGAAACTCAAGCCGACATTCACATCAGACACGCCCAAAAAACTATATCGGAAACCGTCTACCATATAGAGGATGGGATTAAGTTTCGACACGCTCTGCCAAAACGGCGGCAACATAGTCACAGAATAGAACACTCCACCGAGATACGTGAGTGGCGTCAGCACGAATGTCGGTATGATGGAGACGCCATCAAAATCTTTCGCATACACAGCATTCAGCAGTCCAGCGAGCGAAAACAAAAGCGCTGTAAAAAATATAAAAAGAAACATGAGAGAAAAACTCTGGACTGTAAGATGGGTGAAGAACAGAGATACACCGAGGACGAGCCCTCCTGTCACCATCCCCCGGAGCACTCCTCCAGACACATATCCGGCGATGATGGCCAGCGGAGAAATCGGAGCGACCAGGAGCTCTTCGATTTGCTTCATGAACTTCGCGCCGAAGAATGAGCCAGCGACATTGGAAAAAGAATTGGTAATCACAGCCATCATGACCAGACCGGGGACGATGAATTGGATATAGCTATATTCACCAACAGGATCTATTTGCGAACCGATGAATTTCCCGAAAATGACATAGTAGAGCGTCGTGGTTATCACCGGTGGCAGAAGTGTCTGCGGCCAGATACGCAAAAAGCGTACGGTTTCCTTGCGTACGATAGTCAGATAAGCAATCATGAGCGCCTCAAACGTCATACTTTTTTTGTCAGATTGATGAACAACTCTTCGAGCCGATTGGTTTTGTTGCGCATACTCCGGACTCGGATATCCAGACGATTGAGCGCTTCTATAGCATCATTGACGGTCTCTTCGGGCCCTAGGACCATCTCTATCGTATCCGTATCGATTTTGGTGATACCGAAATTACCCAGGAGATTTTCCATTTTCTCGGTGAGTGGTGTGGCTAGGTCGAAAACAAACGTCTCCGCGTGGAGTTTTCCAAGTAAATCTTTCACCGCACCTTGTTCTACGATCTCTCCGCTATTTATGATGGCGACATTGCGACAGAGTTGTTCGGCTTCTTCGAGATAATGCGTCGTCAGAATGATCGTCGTCCCAGCGGCGTTGAGCTCGCGCAGGAAGTCCCACATGCTCCGTCTGAGTTCGATATCCACTCCTGCTGTCGGTTCATCGAGGATGAGGAGTTTGGGCTCATGGACGAGAGCACGGGCGATCATGAGTCGCCGCTTCATCCCTCCCGAAAGCGTCCTCGATGGATCGTGACGCTTTTCCCATAGACCAAGTTGTTTCAAAAATTTTTCAGCGTTCTTGCACGCGAGAGACCGAGGGATTCCGTAATACCCAGCTTGGTCCACGACAATATTCACTACTTTTTCAAAAATATTGAAATTGACTTCTTGCGGCACCAGTCCGACAGAAGATTTGGCCAGACCCGTCTCTGTATCGATATCATGGCCAAATACCGATGCACTCCCACCTGTCTTGTTGGTGAGTCCCGTCACTATACCGATGAGTGTTGTCTTGCCGGCGCCATTGGGGCCGAGCAAACCAAAGAAATCCCCTGCTGGCACATCAAGATTCACCCCCTTTAAGGCACGTGTACCTGTAGGATATGTTTTCTCGAGATTTTGTATAGAAAGTGCCAGGGCCATATATTTTTTGTGTGTCCTCGCGTGGAATCGAACCACGATTTCCTCCTTCGGAGGGAGGTGTC
>CAYVHS010000002.1:72531-102314 GCA_964451495.1 uncultured Bdellovibrionales bacterium
GATTCCGGGGGGATTCCCTCATAGTACCCAAAGCCACCTTTCTTGGCAAACCTGCTGATAAGCAAAACAGTCCATTTCGGGCTGCTCTTACTCCTCGCTTACTTTGTGCGCTCGGCAGGAATCTCCCTCGACTAGGCTTTTGTCTTCACAAAAGCCTGTCTGGGCCACGCCTCACGATTTCGCAAGCTTGCGAAATATCGTTCCGGCGTTCTCTTCCTGTCGTAAGCCAAGCAGTTGGCTTACTCCTCGCTTACTTTGTGCGCTCGGCAGGAATCGAACCTGCGACCCTCTGGACCGCAACCAGATGCTCTATCCACTGAGCTACGAGCGCAACGAAAACCAAAAGCTCCCCCTAAAGGAAAGCACCATTAACTATGCAGCAATCTCTCCAATGTGTCAACTAGCGAAGGCTCATGCTTATCTTCGGGAATATAATTGTCGAGAATATCACGAAGAGTTTTTTTGTCGACCGTGATAACTGGAATATGCACATGAGAGACAAGTATCCCGTTTGTTTTGATACTCAAAAGATCTTCAAAAGGCTGTTCATCATAGAGATGAAAAGACTCGATTGAATCGAACGCATAGAACTCTCCACCAGATATAATCCCGTGTGTAGTCACATGAAATGAAAGCGTCTTGGGCTCGCGCTCAAGCAACAGATATCCCACCATACCAATAAGTATAAACGTGATAGCCATGAGCGCGCTGTTGGTATACAGGGCATACCCGATAATAGCGATGAGAAGTACGATAACAATAACGTGAGAACGCGGTCCGAGCTCAAAAGGCTCATGCTCTGGGGACTCCCAGGAAAGCAGCGTAGCCCCATAGACTTCGGGTGCCAGTCGCGACTGCAGAGAATCTCGATTGGGTGACTCTGACTTATGACGCGGCGGTTCAATAAACGGAGAATTAGATAACATATATATGAAAAATGATGACTTTCTTTTACTATAGCATATCTGCGATTGCCCGAAACCAAAAAAGGGCTCTTTGGGACCTCTCTTCACAAATATCACAGCGCTTGCTAGGATAAGAAAATAGCTGATACAACATGGAAGCGTGGCCCCAGCCCAAGGCTGGTCCGCCTAGGGCGGAGAGTGGCTACTGAAGATATGTTGAGAAAAAAATGGAAGCGTGGCCGAGTGGTTGAAGGCAACAGTCTTGAAAACTGTCGTACCGGAAACGGTATCAGAGGTTCGAATCCTCTCGCTTCCGCAGTGAACACAGTGAACAAGGAACGAAGAAAGTGCCCTGTGGCACTTTCGTGAGGATGAGAAAGACGGAGTGATGTTTCGCGAGAACACGAAACCACGAGTCAGGGTCGTGGAAATTATGGAGCTACGACGACATAATTATCCCTGACCGAATCCTCTCGCTTCCACAACAAGTCGAGATTCAAATTTCCGCAAAAATTTAGCAAAAACATAAAAATATATGGAAATAGATTATACATCAATCATAATCGCAGCCTTAGTACAATTTGTTTTGGGGGCGCTCTGGTATTCACCTCTTCTCTTTGGGAAATGGTGGATGCAAATCATGGAAATGTCGCAGTTATCCAAAGAAGAGCTTCAGGACATGCAAAAATCGATGACTCCTTTTTACGTAGTTCAAATCATATTAACACTCCTCTCTACATTCGTCTTGGCCATGTTTGTGTATTATCTGCAAATGGCACATGTGGGATTCCATGCCTATGGTGTCGCCGGGTGGATATGGCTCGGATTTATCGCGCCAACTCAGATTGCATCCGTGATCTGGGCAAACACGAAAAGAAAATTCTGGTGTAAACAAATTTTTATCATGACGAGCTATCAGCTCGTTGGACTCATGATTGCGGCATTTATATTGTCAGTATAAAAATCAGAAGTAGGTACAATCGAGGGAGAAGAATAGAGCCTATATGACTCAGGGTATGACTGGTAAGCTACATACAGAACCCAAAGATCTCAAGGAAACGTTGACTAAAAATTCACGAGTTCTAGAGATTTGGAATACACTTACTCCGCTGGCGCGTAATGAGTGGATTTGCTATGTGACGATTGTGAAGAAAGCAGAGACGAGACAGGACCATCTGGCGCGTCTACAGGAGGATCTTCTCAAAGGAAAGAGGCGCCCTTGTTGCTGGCCTGGGTGTCCCCATCGTCGACCAAGTGCCGCTAAATGGTTTGGTAAAAACTATCAAAAATCAGATATTCTATAACTCATACCTTTGATGACCGTAAATCGCAGGTATTAAAAAAGAGTTTCTGTATGATACAAATGCCCTGCCCTGGAAACTCGATCCTCATAGAGAAACATGTTAATTATTTTTTTATTTTGGAAACATTTCTAGAAACAACGGGTAGACAAAGTTTCCAAAGACAGCCCACTGTACAAACAGCATGAGCGCGGCCAATACGAAATGGTAATATTTGGGCCGTAGTCTCGTCGAAGGAAATTGTTGTTCCGAAAGAACATATGCAACGGTTGGAAAAAAAGCATACACACAAGCGATAATCAAGGCCATCGGAACTCCTAGAAGTGGGTTTGTAAAAATTCCTAAAAATACAGCTCCTGATTGTTCAGTCAATACCCCCAACATTCCCGACAGAATAAATACTGTTTTTTTCGTAAAACTATATCGTTGCAGCAGAAAATACCACGTCACTATGACAAAGGAATAGTAGAAGCACCCTATCAGAAGATCGATACATGGATCAGGATGGAGTAGTATTTTTTTGTCATTTGGTAAAGCGCTATTGCTTATGATGGCAAACATTTCCGTCAACAACCCCATAGAAATGCCCACGCCTATAAAAACGACTCTAGCAGAAAATCTCATCAGCCAGGGATGAATTCTCTCCCGTAACAAGATAATCGCTATAGCAAGAGGAAAAATCACACCTTGTGCATTGTCAAATGACAACAGCGTGGTAATGACTAATAAAAATACTAAAAAAGCATTGAGCATATATACGATATATTCTACCAAATCAACTCATACACCAACGAGCCATTTTACTCTTCGCGCCACATCCAGTACTATGGAATAGATTTTGAAAGATAGGTTTTCAATGGTATATCTTTGACTGATACCTAGTCAATATCCTACCTTATTGGTTCATAAGCACAAAATGCGTCACGGTCTCATTTAATAATACACAGGTATGCTCCGAGAATTCAAACAATTTTTGCTCCGAGGAAACGTCGTCGATCTCGCTGTCGGTGTCGTCGTCGGCGCAGCCTTCAGCTCTATCGTCACCGCCCTCGTCGCTGACTTCCTCACCCCACTCATCGCCGCCATTGCGACCGTACCTGATTTTAGTCAACTCTCATTTACATTCAATGGCAGTCAGTTCATGTACGGCCACTTCATCAATGCTCTCATATCTTTTGTGCTGGTTGCCGGATCGATCTTCTTCTTTGTCGTTAAACCGATGAATATGCTCGTCGCGCGCTCTCATCAGGGGCCACCCGCCGATCCAACCACCAAGAAATGCACAGAATGTCTGAGTGAAATACCCCTGCAGGCCAAACGCTGCTCTCACTGTACGCAGCCCATCATCGAACAAAGGGCCCCACTCGAAAACTAAATCATCAAAAAACAGAGTAGCAAGGCCTCTGTTTTTTGATGATTAGTAATGGACTACAAAATCATCCAAAGCCTCCATCAGCTGCCGTGTCACGGGACCAGGTATCCCAGTACCAATTACACGCTCATCGATCCGTACCACAGGCATGATACGCTTGCTCGATCCTGTTACAAATACTTCATCGGCATTCATAAGCTCCTCCAAAGAAATGGCTCCCCTTTGTGCCACGAGTGACATTTTTTCTGCGAGTTCCAACACGAGCCCCTGAGTAATGCCATGTAAAACATTTTCCCACGTTGTCACTATAACCCCATTTTTCACAATAAACACATTGCTCTGTGATGCCTCGGAAATCTGACCATCATTCACATAGATTGCCTCAAATGCACCTGCTTCTTTACGGCGAGGCAAATCACTGATGGCTATCGCATGATTGGCCAGCTTGACCTGAGGCAAAGAACGCTCATACTCGAGCGTGATTGCTGTGACACCCTCTTCATACTGCTTGGCAGGATAGGTATGTGCCGCTTCAGCGAGTACCAAAAACGTCTCCTTGCCCGGCTGTGGCACAAAGCTATCCGCACTCGTCCCACCAGAAAGCACTGTCCGAAAAGAAATATTCTTTTCTTGATTGCGAATGATGAGCTCGTTGAGAATGTTCCTATATTCATCCCCACTCACAGGAACACGCAAATTCAGCGCCTTGGCCGAAAGACACAATCGATCAAAATGCCGCTCCCACAAAAAAGGTTTACCATTCTCTGTGGACATGACATCAAAGACAGCGTAGCCGCGTAAAAAACCCAAATCATAAGGGCTCAAAGTAATTTTATTGCACGATAAAATTTCCCCATTGAAATAACAAAAAAAATCTGGCGTCACATCCATAATAAGAAATCATACTACGTAATTATTTTCATTATACGCTCTTTTCGCTTGTGAAGCCAATAAATGTCTCCCTCCACGTCCTCTAGCCCAAAAATTGCCTTGACAAATTCCCCGTTTCAAGGTTATACTCCACCGGTAGCACATTACCAATTATAAACAGGCAATAGCGGATAGCAATCTTTCTAGACTAGAGGAACTAAAATGTCAAACCCGAACCATGTAGCAAAAAAACCAGCCACGAGAACGGTCATGCCCGGAACCATTCTCCCAGACGTCAAAGAAATCTCGATCACTCCGGCGTACGAAATCATCGCCACAGTCGAGTTCTATGAATCCTTTTCGGAAAAACAAAGAACGACCCTAGAAACAATGCTCGCAAATCATAAAAAGCAAGTGGGCTTCTCGATAGCCATGTCAATCGACGGTCGATGGGTCCGATTCCGTCGCTTTGGCAACAAAACCATGCTAGGCGAACAAGCCCTGCGCCACATGCTCGACAGTATGGGTATCGGGGAAATCAGCACTCCTCCGAAGTCACAAAAAAAACATTCATTGCCGCCCAGGGTCATAAAAAGGGCACCAATGAACAACGCACGGCATCACCACTCTGCAAGGGCGACGCGGGTACCGGTCGCTGCAATGTAAACACCTCGCATCGATTTTACCGTGCTGTCTCGACCGCCTGTAGTCCATCTGGACCCTCTTTACTCCCTCCAACGCTTCATAGCTGCGTAGGGAGTTTTTTTATCTTCCAGCAACGTCCGCTATAATGAAATGAGTGCGTTCCTCTTTTCATCTTTTCGCCCCATGTTCACCTATGGATTTTTCTACTCCCCTGGCACAACTATCTTCTATCAAGAAACAGACCGAGAGCAAACTCGAACGTCTCGGTATTTTTACTGTAGGTGATTTGCTCCATCACTTTCCTCACCGCTACGAGGACTACTCGCAAATCCACTCTATCGATTCTCTCGTGCCTGATGAAAAATGCACCATCATCGGTACAGTCATGCATATCGAAGCCGGGCGGACTTGGCGCAAAAAAATGTTTCTTACCGAAGCCACCATCGAAGACGCGAGTGGCCAGATGCGTCTCATCTGGTTCAATCAGCGTTTCGTCGCACAAACTCTCACAGAAGGCACCTCTATCCGCGTGAGCGGCAAAGTGAGCCGTGACCATAATGGGCTCCTCATGCAAAACCCGGCCTTTGAACGCGCCTCGCGAGATGCGACCCATACCGGACGCCTCGTCCCCGTCTATCCAGAAACTGCCGGGCTCACTTCCAAATTTTTCCGCTGGCAACTGACCAATATTTTCCAAAAACTCACAGCATTTCCCGATCCTGTACCAGAAGATATTCTGAAAAATCTCCATCTCCCTAGTCTCAAGCAAGCGCTGTTCTCTATCCACTTCCCCAAAGATCAGGAACACGAACTCATCGCCCGCAAACGCTTTGCTTTCAACGAAATGCTCTTCGTACAACTGAAAGCACTCCAAGTCAAAGCCCTTTTCGAAACATCCAAGGCACACGCTATTTCTTTCAACGAAAACACTCTCAAAGACTTCACGAGTACTCTCCCCTTTACTCTCACGGATGCTCAGCGCAAAGCGAGCTTTGAAATACTGAAAGATTTGGAAAAATCCACTCCGATGAATCGACTCTTAAACGGCGATGTCGGCAGCGGCAAAACTATTGTCGCCGGTATCGCTGCTCTAATTACTGCTGAACATGGACTCCAGACGGCTTTCCTCGCCCCGACCGAAGTCCTCGCTCGCCAGCACTTCGAAAACCTCTCCCGTATCTTCGCACACACCAAACATCAGCTCGCTCTCCTCACAGGTAGCTACCGCATCTTGAGCGACAAGACCGTGACGCGTCCCACGATTATCAAAGCCCTCTCAGCCGGTATACCTGACATCATCATCGGTACCCACGCTCTCCTCCAAGACGATGTCACTTTCAAAAATCTCGGGCTCATCGTCGTCGATGAACAACATCGCTTCGGTGTGGCTCAGCGAGCCAAGCTCCAGGATATGTCTCTCTGTAGCAAAGATGGATCTACCACACTCGTACCGCATTTCTTGACGATGACCGCCACCCCTATTCCACGCACGCTCACACTCGCTTTTTTCGGCAATCTCGATCTCTCACTCCTCGACGAGCTCCCCAAAAATCGCAAACCGATTATCACCAAAATAGCCGCCACAAACCAGGACCGAGAAAAAATCTACGCTTTCGCTAATAGTGAAGTCGCGAAAGGACGCCAAATCTTTGTCGTCTTCCCGCTCGTCGAAGAATCCCTCGCGATGAAAGATGTCAAAGCCGCTGTCATAGAGCACAAGCGCCTGGCTGAAACCGTTTTCCCTCATCTCTCCATCGGGCTCATCCACGGCAAGCTCAAAGCCAAAGAAAAAGAAGAAATCATGCATGATTTCAAAGAAAGAAAATACGACATTCTCGTCGCCACCGCCGTCGTCGAAGTCGGTATCGACGTCCCTAATGCCAGTATCATTTTGATCGAAGAGGCCGAACGCTTCGGCTTGGCTCAACTGCATCAGTTCCGCGGTCGTGTCGGGCGAGCCGAACATCAATCCTACTGTTTCCTCATGCCAGGCAAAGCCTCGGGCGCGCATAATGAACGGCTCAAAGTGCTCACCAAAACTGGAAATGGGTTTAAAATCGCCGAAGCCGATCTCACGCTCCGTGGACCAGGAGCGTTTTTCGGTACACGTCAGTCTGGCCAACCCGATATTTCCATGGAAAATCTCACTAATATCCGGCTCATCACCATCGCGAGAGACGAAGCCAAAAATATTCTCCGCATAGACCCGGCACTCACACGACACCCTCTTCTCCGTAATGCTCTCCAGAAATTCGAAGAGCAAATTCATTTCGAATAGTAGGTACGTACTTCACAATATCATTGGAGTAAAACATCATGGGGTATACAACCCCAAACATTACACGCTCTCGCTTACCACTGGAGCCACTGGAGCGCTCTGACGGATAATTTTGATGAGCCATGCCCACATCGTCAGATTAAACACAACCAACATCGCGTACAAAGCGAAAGCGCTGTCCAAAGCAAGTAATTCGTAGAGTCCACCAGAAAAGAAATACACATAAGAAAGTCTTTGGAGACGCTTCCAATTCTGCCGCAAAAGTCTCTCAAAGAAGTTATTCGATGTGATAAGCAAAATGAGCCCAGTCATATCTCCGATATGTGCGAGAAGAGCAAATTTACTGAAGGAATAATATTCCGCCGTAAAAAACCTGGCAACATAATCGGATCCTGGTTGTATCGCGACTGCTATCATAAAACTAACAATGATAGACGCAGACAAGATGCCGAATCCCTTACGTAAAATCACGAGTCGCCTCAGCCATAATTGCTCATTAAAAATATCAGCGAGAGGCCGTATAATCATGACCAAAAACACCGTGACGAATGAAACATTAAATAACATTCCCTTCGTAACAAAATCCATATCAATGAATTTTGAAGAAGCTGGGATGCCCACAAGAAGAGCTATCGAAATCCCTATAAGAATCTTCTGAATGACGAGTAGTACTGTCATAAATAGTTTTTGATCACAAATATCGAATTATTTTTTTCGCATTTTCTCTGTTACCCAAAATTCACCGAAATAATTTTTTGTCAAAATACGAGTCTGAGAGTCAATAGCCGGCAAAGCGGAGAGAAATCCAACAATCGGGATGAGAACCCACTGAAACACCATGAGAAAATACCGGCTCCAGTGATATCTCTTGGGACGAGGCGGAAGAGAAAGGAGTGACATCGGAATAGAAATGAGTAATCCCATCATACCGACCGTCATGAGCGTCTTGGTGATGAATGGCAGGTTATGTGCCAAAACACTCGTTCGGAACGATGCTCCTCCCAAAACAAGCGGCAACCAACCGAGAAAGGTCAAAATAAAAGACGTCGTCGCCCACGAATAATGACCCTCCAACATCTCGAATGTGATGCGCAGCTTGGTACCTAGTGGAATAATCTTATCTGGCCAAATAGCCCGCATCGTCACAGGAAAATTTTCGATACCGTACGCCCAGCGCCGATTCTGTTTGTATTGATTAACAAACGTCTTCCAGTACGTCTCCGCCAGCACGGCATCGAGGGATATCGGCAGATGGATTGGCTGTACCCGGTAATCACCATGAAAATACGCGAGACACTTCCAATAAATAATACTGTCTTCGCTGATCATATTGACCGGCCAGAAACCGACCTTTACGAGCGTATCAAACGGCTCTGAGTGTGAAGAGAACGTCACCATTTCTTTGCGCGTGCTCTGATACAGGTGCCAAAATGACGAGCCCGTCACAACGAGACGAACAAACGCATTGGTATCCCAAAGGTTATTATGATACATCGGGAGCGGCTGATAAGCGCGCTGCAAACGCTTGGGGTCGATGATATATTCATAAGTGAGGGCGGCGAAGTATTCTTTGTGCGCCACGCTATCACAATCGAAATTTGAAAAAACCACCTTCTTATAATCGATACTGCGTTCATCGAGATATTTCATGAGCTCATGCGCCGCAAAACGGGCATTGGAAGCCTTGCACTTCATTTCCCCTGTCTCTACGATATGTGTCGTTACCAGGAAATCGCGGAATACTCCCGCGAATCGCTTCTGTAGATACTCCACCTTTGGAATGCGTGTCTCCGGATTCTCACGTTCTTCGGTCGCAAGGAGAATAATCATCTGCTCCTTGGGGAAATTGCAATCAGCGAGGGATTGGATAGCTGGTTCTATGACATCGGCTGGTTCGCCAGCGGTCGGCAAGAGCACGACATGGAGCACATCTCGCCAATCCATAATCTCATCTTGAACAGGTATGAGCTCCCTGGTTTCTTTGCGGATTTTTTTCAGCCGCTTGATCTCTTTGTGTACTATGCGGCGATGGCGAAGCGCAAAGACCGACATCTCTTGCATACCGGCATAGAGCGACTGGATGCGCTCTTTGAGCATCTCGCTATACTGCTCTGGATGAGCGATGTTCTGACAACGCTCCCACCAATCGATACGCTGACCTTCTTTTACATCGTAATTCCCTGCCACTGAAAAAAGCGATATATAGAGCGCCTTGTGGATCCAGTAAATATCAAAGATAACGACAAAAACCGCCGCCCATATCGGCGTGAAAAACGAAAAAATGACGATACCGATGAGGGTTGTCCAGGTCATAAGTCCTGGAATCACCTCAAAAAAACGCTGTACTCGGCGTTTCTTGGGGTCAGTTGTTTTCGGATCAGGAAACTGAAAATTCGAGTCCATACTTTTTCAAAACACAAAACTCAGAATACAAAAAAACTAAACAAAAAAACTGTGCTTTCTTCTAGTATACCACCCAAAAATCTTTCCCTCTATGAAGTATGATACAATATCAGAAACAAGCCTTTCTGACAATACTGAATCCCTATTCTTATGACACAGCGACACTTTCCTAAAGGTTTCTATTGGGGTGCGGCAACCGCTTCGCACCAGGTCGAGGGCCATAATCATAACGACTGGTCTGAATGGGAGAAACAAAACGCCAAACGTCTCGCTCATGAATCAGAACAAGCTTTTCGCTTTAACCCAAACTGGATACAATTCAAACAAACAGCCACTGACCCAAAAAATTATCTCTCTGGTCTGGCTTGCGAACATTACGCTCGTTACGAGGAGGATTTTGATATTATCGAGAAACTCCATCTGAACGCCTACCGCCTCTCTATCGAATGGTCACGTATTGAACCCGTCGAGGGACAATTCGACGAGAAAGAAATCGAACATTACCGAAACGTCATCGCATCACTCCGTCGACGCAATATTGAACCATTTGTCACCATCTGGCACTGGACACTCCCCCTCTGGCTCGCCGAGCGAGGCGGCACCCTAGCAAAAGACTTCCCAAAATATTTCGAGCGCTACACTGAGAACATCGTTTCTGCTCTCGGCATGGATGTGACATTCTGGATTACCCTCAACGAACCCGATGTCGTTTCCTCTCACTCGTATCTCAAAGGCGCCTGGCCGCCCCAAGAGAAGTCCCCGCGCCATTTTCTTACGGCATTCCTCCACCTCATCGAAGCACATCGTCTTGCTTATCACATCATTAAAAATCGTTTTCCATCTGCTCAAGTCGGTATCGCCAAACATCAAGTATATTTCGAGATGGCTCGACCAACATTTATCAATCATATCCTCAAAACCGTTGCTGATTTCTTCTGGAACAGATTTTTTCTTAATCGCATCAAAGATACGCAAGATTTCATCGGACTCAATCATTACAATAGGAACGTCATTCAGAATGGCTTCAACAAAAACCCCAACCAGGAGCAGACTGATTTTGGCTGGGAGTATCACCCCGAGTCGCTCTATCATGCGATCACCGAACTCATGCCCTATGAGAAGCCTATCTATATCCTCGAGAACGGCATCGCGGATGCTTCTGATATCAAAAGACAACGATTCATCCCCGAAGCTCTCAGTGCCCTTCACCGCGCCATAGAATCTGGTGCCGATGTCCGCGGCTACTTCTACTGGTCGCTCCTCGACAACTTCGAATGGGACAAGGGCTTTTGGCCCCGATTTGGCCTAGTCCATGTCGACTATCAAACCCAGGCCCGCACTATCCGTAAAAGTGCTCTCACCTACGCCCAAGTGGCCCAAACGAACACTCTCGAGGTATAGGAAATTTTTCTCTTTATGGTATACTATTAAAAAACAATGTATGAAAATCAAAGATGCGATGACAAGAAAAGTGATTTCTGTTCCGAAAGACATGATGATCACCAACGTGGCCAATATCCTCCTCGAACATAAGATCCATGGAGTGCCTGTTGTCGATGAGAAAAATCGTGTCGTGGGAATCATCACGGAAACAGATTTTTTCATGAAAGATGCAGTAGCGCTCTATATCCCTGCCTATATCGATATCCTCAATGGCCCCGCTGGCCAAGACAAAAAAGTAATAGAGTACATCCCCGCTGCTGAAAGATTACTCACGGCCCGAGCGAGTGATATCATGACACCGCGCTGTGTGACACTCCCCGAAGAAGCGGACTTCAAAGATCTTCTGGCGGCGGTGAAATTGCATCATTACAAGACTTTCCCCGTCACTGATCATGAGAATACACTGATTGGCATCGTGACCCTCGTTGACATCATTAATCTCATGGATTAAACAAACTAATCCCCCATAATCAACTCTTCTAGCGTACATGTGAAGCACATGCTCTAGCAGAGTACACAAAAGCTATATGAACAATCGTCCCATCGATTATTCTACCCTCAAAACATACGAACTTTTCGGTCAAAGACTTGTCCTTGTCTCCAGAAGAGAAATTCGAACATGGAAAGCCCTGGCTATCATAACTTTCTTCGCCGGGTTTCTGCTTTCCACTATTTATTCTTCTGTGCTTAGTCTCAGCGCCGAGGCCTTTTCATTTTTGCCGTCCTTCCTACTATCCCAATCGCTACAGTAAGGACTCATTCTTGCTTTTTCCTCTGTCTCTGCTACAATAGCTTCGCAGAGAGTTTCTGCTTTTTTCTTTGTTTCAATTTTTTTGAAATTTGGATTTTGACATTACTCCTGGCCCCATCGTCTATCGGCTAGGACGCCAGGTTTTCATCCTGGTAAGAGGGGTTCGACTCCCCTTGGGGCTACAAATTAAAACAGACACTCACTCCATTTCGGGGTGAGTGTCTGTTTTTGCATCCTATTCTGACTTTCAAAACAGCCCCCGTAACAAAAAGAAAGATAATCTTCTACTGCCTGTACTAAGTATGCAGAGTGTTTACCTCCCCCTTATATATATCTTTATGGTTCTACCGCAGTTAATCATTAAAACCGCAAGATAAGCCGTTTAAAACATTATTCTTATGAACGCAGCAACATCAGGCAGTACGCAACCTCTCTATCGTGGAACACAGATTGTATGGTATATCTTGGGATTCATAGAAGTTCTCCTCATATTTCGTCTGGTTCTGAAGCTCCTCGGGGCCAATGCCGGAGCAGGATTCACGAGTCTTATCTACACTCTTACTGCGCCTCTCGCCGCACCATTCGTCTCGGTGTTCAGGGTATCCAAAGCACAAGGCAGTACCTTTGAGTGGACGACTATCCTCGCGATGTTTGTCTACTACGTCATCGCCTGGGGTATCATCAAACTCTTTGTTATGGGGAAGACAGTATCCACTCCCGAAGCAGCCATCAAGCTCGATCAGCAAGATAAATAATTTCTGTAACATACATTACCTATGACAACCATCATCAACACACCAGCTCCTCCACCAGCCCAATCCGAGAGTAGCAGTGGACTGGCAGGTATCCTAATCGGTATCGCTATCGTAGCACTCATCGGATTTCTCTTCTTTGTCTACGGATTGCCGGCTATGAGAGGAGACCAAAATACAAACGATACGAATAGCGGCCCCACCATCAACATCCCCGACAAAGTTGATGTCAACATCAAAAAGTAGTCGCGAGGAACAAGATAAATTATTTTAACATTATACTTATGAGTCTGCTCATCTACATCATTTTCGGAGGTATCGTCGGCTGGGTAGCATCGCTCCTTATGGGGACTGATGCACAGCAAGGCCTGCTTCTCAACATCGTCGTCGGTATCATCGGCGCAGTCCTCGGCAATTGGATTTTTGGTCTGCTCGGTATGGGTGGAGCAAGCGGCGTCAGTATCGCAAGCTTTGCGGTAGCGCTCGTCGGAGCAGTCGTGCTCATCGCTATCGTCAAGATGCTACGCGGGATTTAGAAGCTCTACGAAAAAACACCCTCCGAAAGGAGCGGTGTTTTTTGAACAAAAAAAATTCTCCACTCCCATCTCGAGCTTTGGTGCCGAAGATTTTCTCCAGCGGAAAATCTTCTACACAAGAGGCTCTGGAGTGCCCCAAGAGCCCGGATAGGAGGGGGATTTTTTAAATACTGAAAACTATAGTTTATTCCTCTCGTTCAAAACGGTCAGGAGTTTTTTCTTGGCACGATTGAGGAGTGTCGCGACAGTGTTCTCAGGCCGGTCCGTGATCTGACTCATCTCGGCATAACTCTTATCCAGATAAAAACGGAGTACGAGTATCTCTCGATACTTCTTGGATAGCATATCTAGAGCTGCCTGCACTTCATCGCGTAGTTCATCCCGTATCCAAGACTCGTGCTGAGAATCTCTGCTATCAGCCATACTGAGCTTGTCTTTAGAAGAGACAACATCCTCCCACGATACGAGATGGCGACGACTTTTTTTCTTCAGATAGTTCACCGCTTCATTGTGAGCAATGCGGTAGATCCATGATGAAAATTTTCTGTCCTGATCAAAACTTTTCAAATGCTCATACGCTTTCACAAAAACATTCTGGAGCAAATCCTCGGCATCATCATGAGCGCCGATCAAGTGGCGCAGATAGAGGTGGAGTTTGGACTGATACCGTCTCACTATCTGCGTAAAATAGATATTTTTCCCAGAGAGAACTGCCATGACCAATTCTTCATCGGTCGGATCATGCGGTAGCGGTATAGGAAACTTGCGGTTTACCATAACCTTGGGATACAGTAGTAGTATTCTCTTGTATCTCTATTATACATCATAGTATGCATATCCTCAGCATCGAGACATCTTGCGACGAAACCGCTGCGGCCATCATAGAATGGCGGAACGGTGCCGCTTCTGTGATAGCCAATATCGTCTCCTCCCAGGCTTCTCTCCATGCCAAATGGGGAGGCGTCGTGCCCGATCTCGCTTCTCGCGAACATATCAGAAATATCGTCCCGGTCATCGAAGAAGCCCTCGAAAGTGCCCGTATAGACTCTGATGCCATAGACCTTATCGCCGTGACAGCTGGACCAGGCCTCATGCCCGCCCTTATCGTCGGTGTCTCTGCCGCCAAAACGCTCGCCCTCGCCTGGAACAAACCACTACTCGGCATTCATCATCTCGAAGGACATATATACGCTAACTTTGTTAGCGAAAGCCCAAAGCTCAAAACACAAAATCCAAAAGATGCAAAAGGCAAGTCAGATTCTACACTCGATATTCAACATTCTACATTCCCTTTGATTGCTTTGGTAGTCTCTGGTGGACACACACAGCTTGTCCTCATGCGGGGTCACTTCCAGTACGAGATCCTCGGCGAGACCCAAGACGACGCCGCTGGCGAGGCCTTCGACAAAGTCGCCAAAATGCTCGGGCTCCCCTATCCTGGCGGACCGATTGTTGCAAAAAGAGCCGATTCTTTTCGCGAAGCTACAGTTTATGAGCTAAAAACTCAAAGCTACCCCTTCCCGCGTCCAATGATCAACTCGGATGATTTCAACTTTTCTTTTTCTGGGCTAAAAACTTCCGTACTCTACACCATCAAAAAAGTTCCCGAGGAAAACCGCGATGAAACATTTATCGACGAAATCTGTCATGAATTCCAAGAAGCGGTCGTCGATGTGCTCGTAGCCAAGACCAAAAAAGCGCTCGAACAATATCCCGCCAAGACATTCGTCATCGCCGGCGGTGTCTCGGCCAACGTGCGATTACGTAACCAGTTACGTAACATGATCGATACACAATTCCCAGACACCACGTTTCTCACCCCAGAATTCAAATATTCTCTCGACAACGCCGCGATGATTGGCATCGCCGCCGCCTATCGTTACGATCGTATGAATGATGCAGAAAGAGCGGCTCTCATACAGACTCCTCTCACGCTCGATCCAGACGCCAATCTTCCACTCCGATAAAACCCTACCTTGACAAAACAATTAAAAAACACTATTCTCTCTCGATGAGCATTTTGGCTCATTCACAAGCACACTCACAGGAGGAATTTGAAATGCCGCAAAAAGTAACTGTCCGCAACAAAGAGTATGCGCCAGCCGTTGCCCTTAACTCACTCCAAGCAGGCGACGGCCAGGTGTTCCATTTCAGCGAAATCACGTTCGAAGAAGCAGCCGAACAAGACGCCTTCTACCGAGTCATGACTGATCCAGCGGCTAAGGATGGTCAGGTCGGCATCATTTCGCTTGATTGCAAGAGCGTACTGCGTCGAGACGGCGATCGGCTCGTCTGCGCCTATCAAAGTGAAATTATCATTATTCGCCCCTAATCGCTTCCTCAAGCGAAACCAATATCCGACCGCATGGCATCGTCCAGCGGTCGTTCTTTTTTACTTGAAAACAAGGCTTCGCTGTGCTATTCTAAGCGGTATGAGAGCTATCTAAGCTGCGTATTTCACCACACACAAATGAACGATCAAGAAATTCCAAAGGCCTATAATGCCAAAGACTGGGAAGACAAACTCTATTCTGCATGGGAAAAAAGCGGATTTTTCAACCCCGATGCTATCGATTCTGAAGAGCGCTACTCTAATGTCCTCCCTCCTCCTAATGCCAACGGCGAACTCCACCTCGGTCATGCGAGCGGCTACGCCGTCATGGACATCTTCGGTCGATACCAACGCATGAATGGTAAAAAAACACTTCTCCTACCCGGCAAAGACCACGCTGGTATCCAGACGCAGGTCGTCTTTGAGAAAAAACTCCAGACTGAACAAGGCATCACGCGTCATAATCTCGGACGAGAAAAATTCTATCAAGCGACGTATGACTTCTGTATTGATCGGTCGGATTACATGAGCTCACAAGAAAAACATATCGGACTTTCTGCTGACTGGAGCCGTGAGAAATTCACCCTAGATCCCGAAGTTTCCAGACGTGCCACGCAAACGTTTCTCGAGATGTACCAGCACGGGATGATCTACCGCGGCGAACGCATCATCAACTGGTGTCCGCGCTGTGCTACCGCCCTTTCTGATGTCGAGGTCATACACAAAGAAACCGAGGGGAAACTCTACTACATCGAATACCCCATCAAAGACTCCGCTGAAAAAATCATGGTGGCTACGACCCGGCCCGAGACCATGCTCGGAGACACAGCAGTCGCTGTCCACCCAAGCGATGAACGCTACCGTGCTCTCGTCGGAAAAACCGTCATACTCCCCCTTTCTGAGCGAGAGATTCCTATCATCGCCGATCACCGCATCGATCTGACTTTCGGAACTGGTGCCGTGAAAATCACTCCTGCCCACGATCCGCTCGACTGGGAAATCAGCCAGACTCATGCCTTGCCAGCACTCCAGACTATCGATACGAACGCCAAGATTACCCCAATCGGTGGCATATTCAGCGGACAGAGCGTCAGCGAAGCTCGTATCAAAGTACTCGAAGCGCTCTCAACTACTGGTCAGCTGGTCAAAGAAGAGGCGCACATGATTAATCTCTCGATATGCGAGCGCTGTAAGACACCTATCGAACCACTCATCTCGAAACAATGGTTTGTCGATGTCGATGCCAAACATTATTCTCTCAAGCAAAAATCCATCGAAGCGCTTCGAGCCGATGCTATCTCTTTCCATCCAGAAAACATGAAGGAGCAGATGATTCAGTGGCTAGAGAATCTCCATGATTGGTGCATCTCGAGACAACTCTGGTGGGGACACCGGATCCCCGTCTGGTATTGTCTCTCCTGCGGCAAAGAAAAAGTCAGTACTACCGTCAAATCACGCTGGTTTTTCGTTAGGCACGGCGAAACAGATTGGAACAAGCAAGAGATCAATGCCGGTGCTACCGACGTGCCTCTCAATGATACTGGGCGAGAACAAGCCCGGTCGGCTGCCGAAAAATTAAAATCAGAAAAGATCGAAGTTATCTTTGCCTCACATCTTTCCCGTGCTCACGAAACCGCGCAAATTATCGGAGATGCCATCGGCGTTTCAGAAATCATCATCGATGACCGACTCCAAGAGAGAAACATGGGTAATGCCGAGGGTATGCCTTATGCTGAAATAACTAAACATTTCCCAGGTATCCGCAAATACCACGACAAATCAGCCAACAATGAAAGTTACGAAGAAACAGAAACACGAGTGTGGGCTGCTATTTCGGAACACCTAGAACAGCATTCGCATAAAAACGTACTCATCGCGAGTCACGGCGCAACACTCAGGGCGCTGTTCAGAAAAATAAAAAATGTTGCGCCAGAAGCCATCATGGAAATCGAAAAATTCCCTAATGCTGCACCTCTCTCGGTAGACATTCTCGACCCGTGTGAGCACTGTGGACACCATTTCTTCGAACAAGATTCTGATACGCTCGATACCTGGTTTTCTTCGGGACAGTGGCCCTACACGACACTCGGCTATCCAGAAACTCCGGACGCAAAAACATTCTATCCGACCGACATGATGATCATGGGCCGCGATCTGCTCTTCTTTTGGGCCACTCGCATGATCATGTTTGGTTTCTATAAAACTGGTCTGCCACCATTCAAGCATCTCTACTTCACTGGACTCGTCCGAGATAAAGACGGGCTCAAGATGTCCAAATCCAAAGGCAACGGTGTCGATGTACTGGAGATGATTGATCAATTCGGCGCTGATGCAGTCCGTCTCAGTCTCACACTCGGTGCTACCCCAGGGCTTGATTTCCGTCTCTACGAAGAAAAAATCCAGACTTTCCGCAACTTCACCAACAAGCTGTGGAATATGGGGCGCTACACCGCCACACAGTCTACTCCTACAGATGCAATGCCGACAGCCCAAAGCGACGCTGATCACTGGATACTCGGGCGCACACGAGAGGTAGCCGAAGAAATCACACGCCTCCTCGACAATCACCAACTATCCCTCGCCGGAGAGAAGCTACGCGATTTCACGTGGAGCGAATTTGCTGACTGGTATGTCGAGATTCATAAAATCGAAAAAAATGACGGCGTACTCCGTTTTGTTTTCGACACACTCCTCAAGCTCTGGCACCCCTTCACTCCGTATGTCACCGAAGCTCTCTGGCAGACGCTGCAGACAGATGCACATACTCCACTCATGATAAAACGCTGGCCCAAAACCATCGTTCTCGAAGTTAACACTGACAGGGCCAAACGATTTGAACTCATCACCTCGCTCGTCACATCACTACGAAACGCCCGCTCCTCATATCGTATCGAACCAGTCCAAAAAATGACCATGAGTATCCGGGGTGAATCGGAAAAAATCATTCGCGAGAATGAAGAGGTTCTCAAGCGCCTCGGCCGCATAGAAAAAATCCTCACCATCGACACCACTATTGCACCAAAAAATTCCGTCTTCGTCCAAGCAGGAGCACTACAAGTCTTCCTTCATCTCGACGGCATCTTGGACCTCAATAAAGAACGCGAACGTTTCGAAAAAGAGAAATCCGAAAAGACGAAATACATCGCCTCGCTCGAAGGAAAACTTTCCAACCAGAATTTCGTCGAGCGCGCCAAGCCGGAAGTCGTCGAAATGGAACGCAAAAAACTACAGGACTCCAAAAAAGAACTCTCCGAGATCGAGGAGCACCTCGCGTCTCTCCCATAAAAAGCATGCCTATCCTGGCCATCATCATCTTTGGTATCCTCTCGAGCTGCTTCGCACTCCTTTTTGAGATGGTCATACTTACATTTCCTCTCTTTTCTGATGACATTCTTTATTCATTTCTTCCTTTGAGTAACGGAGAGGTATTCACTTTCGGGACATTCCTTGCTCTCCTCGGTGCAGCTCTTTTCGAAGAAGTCTCCAAATATCTCTTCCTCCGTCAATACGCATTCCGTTACATCGAAAGTGTCACGCTCAGCACACAAGAAATATTCGTCCTGGGAACACTGTTCGGAATGGGTTTTGCCATAGTCGAGCTCGCTCTCATCGTAGGTGGCTCTGATCCATATTCGTTTCTCCCTCTTCTTGGTATCGCTCTCCTCCATAGTATTACCAGCCTACTCTTCGCTTTTTCTCTGTTTCGCTATTCGCTCAGTCACCGCCTCTTCGTTCTCTACTGCATTCTGGCAGCAATATTCCTTCATATTGCTTATAACATAGCTATTCTCCTGTTTTCCTAACGTACAAGCCACTCATTTAACACCTAAGGCGCGTCCCCGAAATAGGCCTTGCTCCATGGCACAATTCCCGTTATAATAAAGCTAATGAGTAAGCTAATATAATTTGACTATGACAAAACAAAAAAACTCTTTTTTTGAACGCCTCACGGGTGCCAAAAGTATCGATAGCGACGGGTTCCGCAGCGAATCTTCCGTGCCCGTCTACACCGAAGAAGAAGAGACTAATATCCCCATGAACGAGCCAATTCAGGCGTTTTCTGCCCGTAGTGAAGAATCGTGGGCCGCTCCCAGCGCTTTTGGGCAAAACGAGACCGAAGACGTAGAGGGTCAGCTAACCATCGATGTTTACCAGACTGAAAACGATATCGTAATCAAATCCACTATCGCCGGTGTTAAACCAGAAGATCTCGACGTGTCGATCAATAACGATATGGTCACCGTCAAAGGTGAGCGAAAAAACGAAGAGATCGTAGAGAATGGTAATTACTACTATCAGGAATGTTATTGGGGAGGATTCTCTCGTTCCGTCCTATTGCCGGTTGATGTCATTCCAGAAAAAGCCGACGCTTCTCTCAAAAATGGTATTCTCACTATCCGTCTCCCCAAGGCCGATACAACAAAGACTAAAAAGATTCAGGTGCGCGGTTTCTAAATAAACGCCACTGCGGAATGTCATCAGATCCGATTCCGCCCAACACGGAATCGGTTTTCTTTTCTCAAACGCATTACATGAAACTCTCTGTTATTCACTCTCGATTCCCCTTGCGTAAGACGAAAAGCATTCTCGTTCTTTTTTTGTTGTCTGCGTATTTCGGAATAGTCTCGACAGCACATGCTATCGATACCACCCTACTCCTCTCTTCTGAAGACTACACAGAAACAATTCCTGCTGAAATAGTGAGTTCTTGGCTCCACTTCGATACCAAACTCACTCTCGATCCAAACCACAGATCTGAAGCCGAAAACATCCGTTTTTGTCCAGCACTCGGATTCTTCTGCGATTTCTCACTCTCACGCTTTACGCGCCTCCATACCAAAATACAACCCCAGAGCAGTAGCGTAGACGGAGAGATCGTCAAAAAGTTCATCGACGCCTTCGCAGAAAAAGTAAATCAGGATCCGAAAAATGCCGTCTTTGCAGCAGATGAACACGATAGCGTTATCGTCACCGAGCAAGAAAAAGTCGGTCGTGCTCTCAAAAAAGATGAGAGTGTTGCTCTCATCGTACGCGCGCTTGAGTCAAGTGAGGGAGGAACAATCAAAATCAACCTTCCGACCGAAGTCGCTTACCCAAATATCGTAGCGAATGACCGCGAACGCCTCGGACTCAAAGAGCTCGTCGGTATGGGACGAACCAATTTTAAAGGATCCACAAAAAATCGCATCTACAATATCCGCCGCGGTCTCGAACAATTCGAGAATGCTCTCATCGCTCCCGGAGAAACATTTTCATTCGTCACGGTCTTGGGTGACGTCGATGGTGAGCATGGATATCTCCCAGAGCTCGTTATCAAAGACAACAAAACACTCCCAGAATTCGGTGGTGGTATTTGCCAAGTTTCCAGCACCGTTTTCCGCGCTGCTATCAATACCGGTCTCAAAATTGTCGAGCGTCGCAATCATGCCTATCCTGTTCATTATTATTATCCGTATGGCATGGATGCTACCGTCTATGTCCCCAAGCCTGATCTCCGCTTCGCCAACAATACCCCTGGATACATCCTCATGCAATCAACTATCGAGGGTACAGAGCTCACCTTCCGTTTTTTCGGTACTAAAGACGGCCGTACGGTCAAAGTCGATGGTCCGCATGTCCTCGAAAGCAATCCCGATGGTAGCATGAAAACTGTCTTCAGCCAGCTCGTCACGGACACTACAGGAGAAACCCTCATCAATGACAGCTTCTGGAGTAATTACAAATCACCCAGTCTTTACCCTCATCCCGGTCAAGACACAACGCTTACCGAAAAACCAAACGACTGGTCCGCCAAACAATGGAAAGCCTACAAAGCGATTCACTAAACAAAAAATCATCCTTGATAGGATGATTTTTTTTATACAACACAATTTCACGAATCTTGTTAAGAAATGCACACAGGGGTGACTAGAGGGAATCGAACCCTCATTCATGGTACCACAAACCATTGTCCTGCCATTGAACGATAGTCACCCCTCTATTCATTTCTTAAGGACCTCGCCCCACCTAAGTCTCACAAAATACAATGTCTACTGGTGCCCTCGGAAGGAATCGAACCTTCATCAAGGGCTTAGAAGACCCCTGCTCTATCCATTGAGCTACAAGGGCTTATGGAAAATATGAGGGTGGGTGTAGCAGGATTCGAACCTGCGACCGTTGGCTTAAGAGGCCACTGCTCTACCAACTGAGCTATACACCCTCAATTCATCGCTTTACTACTACTCTATCCCAACGGTCGCCGACCATTGGCTTAAAAGCCCGCCAACTGGTGGATCTACCAACTGCCAACCCACGACTGGTCCGTCTGGGACGAAAGCTATACATCCGAAAATTTTGTCCAATACAACAAAAATTGCTTTTGGTAAGCAATGTTCACAGAATACCAAAAGAAAGAAACTTCGTCAATTTTGTGCGCTCGGAGTGGATCTCCCTCGGCCAAACCTTTGTCGCCACAAAGGTTTGCCTGGGCACCGCCTCACGATTTCGTCTACTGACGAAATAACGTTCCGGCGTTCGATTCTCTACGTACGCCAAGCAGTTGACGTACTCCTCGTGTGCGCTCGGAGGGGATCGAACCCCCGGCCCTCTGGTTCGAAGCCAGATGCTCTATCCACTGAGCTACGAGCGCAAACAGTACCTTTCAGTTATACCGGAAAGCCTCCTATTGGTCAACGAAAACCATCCATATATCCCTCTATTCTCCTTGATACCCCCTGATAAATTCGCTCGGGACTTTCCACCACTCGGGCCGAGTCCGCTTGTCCCCTTCCTTCCAATACCCCGGAAGTACCTCGTCCTTCCATGGACCGGCGTACAGCGCAAAATGAAGATGTGCCTCCCAGAAACCATTTTCAGGAGTATGACTTTCACCGATAAATCCGATGGGTTCGCCAAGCTCTACTATATCACCGATATTCTTGAAGCACTTTCCTAAATGACCATATAAAGAATAGAAAACCAGTTTTGTTTTCGGATGCCGGTGTTTGATAATGATAATATGGCCCCAATTCCCCTTTTCTTCTGTTCCTTCATGGAGAGCTGCATACGCTACCTTGCCATGGCCAATAGACCAAACATCTGTCCCGGCCGGTACGATGCAGTCCTCGCCCAAATGAACACCCCACAGCACACCGCTATGCGAAGCGCGCTTACCAAAAGGGGCGCCATCCACAATGTACTTTTCCAAAGGGTAGACGAGTTTGGGAGTATTGAGCTGAGCCATAATATACTTCTAGCCTGACACGAGTCAGGATTTTCGTCAAAGCTGTTTTGACAAAATTATAATTTAGTGCTATAATATTATATTACTTTAACAACACCAGAAGGAGCAGGAAAATGGCAAAACGTGTCCAAACAAACCTAAATACCGCCCGACTCGGGCAACTCTCTCTCGTCGGAAACAGCGAGTTCCGCAGGCACAGCTTCACGGCAGAGAGCGATGCGAATGCTTTCCGAAAAGTATTTGAGGGCGGAATGCTCTACCGGCTGGGCATGCTCAAACGGTACCGCTCCCACATGGATCTGGTAATTCTCTTGGTGGTCTTGCATCGTATGGTGCAGAACACCGACGAAGCGCTCGATTTCATAAACGGGATTCTCGATCAAGAGATTCCGTATGCCCGAGGAAAAAAATTCATCCTCAGGAAGAAAGAAGGAGTAATCGGCCAGTATTCTTTGGAATACATCCGCCATCGCTACTAAGCCTTCACTATTGCCGCAAAGACCCGAAAGATAAACATCTGACGGGTCTTGTTCTTTTTCTCTGATATATAATACTATTCGTACCGGAGGGCTTCGATAGGGTTGAGCTTGGAGGCTCGACTTGCTGGATAGTATCCGAATACGATACCGATAACTGTCGAAACAGCGAAAGCAAGTACGACAGAGCCCGTAGAAACTGACGCCGTCACTCCGTATGCATTGGCGATGAACGAGACCGCCCAACCGAGGAAAACCCCGAAAGCGCCGCCAAAAAAGGTCAGTGTAATCGCCTCAAAAAGAAACTGCATGCGAATATCTCGACCCTCGGCCCCGATAGCCTTGCGCAGTCCGATTTCGCGCGTTCGCTCGGTGACTGTAGTCAACATCATATTCATGATACCGATACCACCAACGACCAGTGATATACCAGCTACGGCTGCGAGGAGCGCCGTAAATGTTCCCGTTACTGATGAGGCCGTCGCCACTATATCTGCCTGGTTCATGATAGAAAAATCAGCTTTTGTCACATCAGTAATCTTGTGGCTCGCAAGTAAAGCTGCCTTGGCTAAAGCAGATACAGCCGCTGTATCTTCACCATTTTTCACTTTGATATTGATAGTAGCGAGATATTCATTGCCTACGAAAAACTGCTGGGCTGTCGAAATCGGCACGTAGATGACGTCGTCAGAGCTACCGAATCCCGACCCTCCTTTGGCGACCGTCACACCAATAATCGTAAAGTCTGTGTTCCCGATACGAATTTTCTTGCCCACAGGATCAGTGACATTCTCGCCAAACAGTGCCGTTTTGACATCAGGACCGATGACAGCGACTTTCGACAAGCCCTCCACTTGCGCAGCACTGATGAAAGAACCTGAGGCAATGCTCGTATTACGGACACTAGCGTATGTTTCAGTTACACCCGTAATGCTCGTATTGGTATTCTGCCCCTCGGCAGTCACCTGTTTACCGCGCGATGACACCTCAGGAGCAAGTGCTTCTACCCCGCTCACTTGTTCGCTGAGCGCGGCGACATCCTTCATAGTGAGGGACTGTGCCGAACCCTGTGCTCCGACTACCGGAGAGCCGGGACCGCGCTCGGCTCCCGGACGGACGATGAGTAAATTGGATCCAATAGACTGAATACTCGACTCGATACTACTCTGTGCTCCACGTCCGATAGCCACCATGATGATGACCGATGCGATACCGATGACGATACCGAGCACCGTCAAACCAGACCGTGATTTATTAACGGTTACCGATGTGTAAATTTCTTGAAAAAAATCAGGAGCAAGCATAGATTCTTTACCAGTATTATGTGGCTCTAACTTTTTCTCTCTTTCTTGTGTCACTCACAAGTTTCCCGTCACGGATAACAAGTACACGATCGGCATGCGCAGCCACTTCTGGTTCATGTGTGATGAGAATAATAGTGTGACCGTGTTCGCGATTGAGTTGCTCGAATGTCTCGAGTACCAGTTCGCCAGTCTTGGTGTCGAGATTGCCAGTCGGCTCGTCAGCGAGAATAAGCGATGGGTTATTGACGAGAGCACGGGCAATGGCCACACGCTGCATCTGCCCACCAGACAGCTGGTTAGAATGGTGCTGCCACCTCTCCCTGTCGAGTCCTACCGCCTCAAGTGACGCTTCTACTCGCTTGAGACGCTCTTGGGCGGGCACCTCCTGATAAATGAGTGGGAGCATGACATTACGCGTCACGGTCGTCCGAGGAAGCAAATTGAAAGACTGAAAAACAAACCCGATTTTCTGTCTTCGGATACGGGCGAGAGCATCATCAGAAAGACAAGAGACATCTTTCCCATCGAGCAAATACTCACCTCCAGTAGGGTTGTCGAGCGCGCCAAGAATGTGCATCAGTGTCGACTTGCCCGACCCTGACGGCCCCATGATCGATACGAATTCCCCATCTTCTATCTCGAAAGACACATCCTTGAGAGCCTCGGTCGCATTCCCTTCGTTATAATACGTCTTGCTGATATTCCTGCATTGAATCATACCTATCTCCTATTACTCGAACCAGAACCTCTGAGAAGCGAGCTAAAGACACTCGTGGATTGAGTGGATGGCTTCGCTGCCACCGTCTCAATAAGCACGCTATCGCCCTCAGAGAGTCCACTGACAATCTCCGTGCTTATATCATCAGTCACACCTATCTTCACTTCCTTTGTTTCGCTGCCTATCCGCACTACTGTCTTGCCACTCGTTGTCGTGAGAGCGGCATTGGACAGCGTCAGCACATTTTTCTTTTCTATCACTGCTATTTCGGCGCTGACACTCATACCCGGCTTGAGATCGCTATTCTGCTCGTCAAATTCAATTTCTGCTCCATATGTGACGACATTCTGTGTAATCTTTCCAATGGTATCAATCTTGGAAATTTTTCCAGTGAGCGCAAGCTCGGGTAACGCGTCGAAAGAAAGCGACACGCTGTCCCCGGCCGAAACCTTGACAGCATCAACTTCATTGAGAGAAATTGTCACTCGCATATCGCGCGTGATGATGGAAGCAATCGCCGTGTCACGAGACACGGAATCACCTGCTTCGACAGACAACCCTGTCACGATACCATCAAATGGCGCCTTGATAGAATAATCCCGTAACTTCTCCTTGGCTTTATCAAGATTATTGGCACTTTGTACTATAGCGATTTCCTGTAATTGCCGATTCCACATATCACTCTTGGTATTTCCCCCGAACTGGCCAGCGGTCTGTTTTTGCTTGATTTTTACATTCTGCAGATCAAGTGTGGCGCTTGCTATATCTCGCACAGCGTCCTTGGTATCAAGAACAGCTATGACCTGGTTTTTCTTGACCTCCTGATTATTTTTTACCAGCACTCGCGTGACATCAATACCATCGCCAGCAATCACTGGCCTCAAATCAACCTGTGAAACCGCTTCGACCTGACCGCTTCCAGAAACCGTGACACGAAGATCTTTCCTTTCTACCTTTTCAGATTTTCTTATCGTAGTCGGGGCCATCGCTTTCTGATTCGCAGAGAAATAATAATATACACCACCCAACAATACGGCTATAAAAAGAAACATTTTCCAATGTCTCCTTGCATAAGCAGGAATTTTCATGAAAATACTCATAGACACGAGGAAGTAATTATCGTGTTATTTACTATTTGATTTGCCGAGCACACGGATGAAATCGGCATTAACGGTACCATCATCCCCTGGCTTCCCGATGACCGCAATCCTATTCCCCGTCTGAAGATCAGCGACTTTCATCTCATCTCTTCCGCTACGCACCAACGTCTTATCATTGAGAGCAACAATATTCTCTTTTCCAGAAGAATCTTTCACCACCAAAGAATTATCCGAGAGAGAAATAATTTCGCCAATCAGCCCGTGCCCATTATGGAAATCACTCCCATCAAAATCACGCGGCGATGCAAAAGACATCCTGCGGTCGCCTCCCATCATAGTACCCCCATCTCTTCCCATGAAATTCTTCTCGTAATGTTCTCCGAAGGCGTACGAAAATCGCGCCTTATGGAATCCAACCGCTAACCCACCAGCAAAACTTATAACCGCTACCAAAAGCACACCTACGACAATCGTGGTCGTTTTCATAATCTTTGATTGCATGATTTCTTTCTCGTTCATATGATTAATACTGTTATTACTAAACGAAGTGAGTGAAACAAAAACTCGTTTTTGTTTTCGAGCGAGTGCTGGTAAAATCGGGTAAATACACGTTATATATCTACAAAAAATTAAGCTTCATGAATTATGCAAAATGAGCACGACCATGATGAAAATGATGTTCCTCTGAAACGGAAAAGTATATATTGAGCGAAAGAAGCACAGCAAAAGACGGAATAAGCATAAATATAAGAGCCTCTAATGGAAATGTCTCAATCAAGGAAAGTGAAAATTCACTCCAGTACAAAGCTACTACCTGAGCGTCAGAAAAAACAAGTGCTATCATATTCCAGAAGCTCGAGGCGAGAAACTCCTGTCCATAAAAAATACCTGCCAAAACAGCCATAGTGGAAGAAAAAGCAAGTCCCATCTGAGACCACATAAGCTTTTTACGTCTGGCGAGATACTCTGCTTCTCGGATAGCAAAAAGTATCCGACCCTCCAAACCAGATGAGGGTTTTGCATAGACCACCGCTTGAAATATTTTTTGATACATATTCATAGTGCTTATGGTACGATTAGATCTCGTTTTTCGACGCAATGCTCTTAGAAATTTCTTGTTTAAGAACTTTTATGGCTCTTTGATACCGACTTTTCACCGTATTATAGGAAATGCCGAAAATCTCAGAAATCTCCATGAGAGAGAAATCTTCTTTGTACGCCAGGAGTAAAATGGTCCGATATATCTCTGGCAATGTAACAAGAACCCGCTCGAGCTCCTCTACGGCGTCCTTCCGTGCTAAAAGCTCATCCGGTAAAGGATGCTCATCATCGATGACCTCGAGAGTGCTTTCACCATCTTCATTCTGAAACGAAGAAAATGGAATTGATTTCTTTTTCTTGAGATAATCATACGTCGCGTTCTTGGCAATCGCATAAAGCCACGTCTTGAACTGCTTCGTCTGATCAAACTGACGAATATTTTTCCATGCCCGAACAAAGGCTTCTTGGGTCAAATCTTCGGCAACTGCCTGGTCACGAACAAACTGAAAAACAAATCCATACAGTGGGGTCATATACTTTCCGAGCAGACGCTCAAATGCTCTCTCGTCACCCTCTAAATATTGTGCTATCAATTCCCTATCTTCCATATCATGATATAACTGATTTCTCTTCTGGCATGAAGTATAACAGGTATTCGCCCCCCCCTATGGGTCGGGCCAAAATGCCGCGAGCAAACACAAACTACATTCAATAACGGACGAATCTGTACTTCTTTCATCGCCGACTCAAACATCCCAACCAGACAAAACAAAAACAGGCGGTGGTAGCCTGTTTTTGAATGATAATGCGCATTAGTTCAAAATCTCATACGTCAAAGTCACCTGTACTTTGGTCGTCGATGTTCCAGGCTCAATAGTCGGAGCTGGCGCAGCTTTCGCATTACTTACTTCCAATCCTCCACCCATGCCATACGAGTCCATCATTGGAGTCGCGTTGGAATTCTCAAAAATTGAAACAAGTCTACCGATACGAAATCCGCCCGCCTGAGCCATTGATTTAGCTTTCTTGGTAGCCTTGCTGATCGCTTCTGCCCGAGCCGCGTCTTTAGAAGCATCCTCATCATCGACAACAAAATTTACACCAGAAGTACTATTTGCTCCATTCTGGACCACTCCAGAAAGCAGGCTTCCGAGTTTTTCGGTGTCACGAACTTTTACGTCGAGTGATTGACTGATAGAATATCCTGTGATCTCGGGTGCCGGACACGTGCCGCCGCTTAAACAGTTCGGATAATCATATCGTGGATTCACTGTATACTGAGTTGTCTTCAGATCTTTTGCCTCGATTCCCTGCTCTTTCAGGAATGCGTTAATTTTATTCATCTTCTCAGTATTCGTCTTCTGCGCTTCAGGCACATTCTTGCCTCCTTCGGTTATGACGCTCACGGAAAATTTGGCGATATTGGGTGTCACATCTATATCTCCCGATCCATCCACGCTAAAAGTTCTCCCCGGATATGTCTTATCCACGGACTGCTTATATTGGAACGAATAGATAACCGCGGCCAATGCTATAAGAAGGAGCGCTATCGCCTTCATTGTTTTTACGGCATTTTCCTGCATAAAAATAATAAAAAATGATTACGTGTTCATTATATCGCTTTTCAAAAAAAATTACACTATGAACCCAGCTTGAGCACATCGATGACTTTGCCATTGATGACAAAATCGTCATCCTCAGTGAGAAAAATCGGCTTGTGCTTCTTATCGCTCGATTCTGGAATGAGTGCGATATTCTTGCCGTCCACCGTGCGAAATGTTTTGACTGTGGCCATACCATCAATCACGACCAACACTCTATCGCCGTTATTGTAGTGTTTCCATGTGGAATCGACGAGAATGAAATCGCCATTCTGAATCGTCTTGCCATTCACCTTGGCCCGATTCATCGATGTCCCCGAAACCTGAATCGCGAAGACATTGCTCGCAGCACGCACAATACGCTTGGAAACCTTGAGATAGCCTTCGATATATTGTTCTGCAAACATGGTCGCGGCTCCGGCATTAGCCATACCAAAAACCGGGACATCAAGAAACGATTCGTGCGTAATGCCCTTGAGTTTAATCCCGCGATCCTCGCTCGTCCGCTCGATATATCCTTTTTCTTCGAGCTCATTTAAATAAATGAAGAAACTACGTAAACTTTTCAGTTTGAGCCCAAGTTTACTCGACATTTCCTGAATCTCCCGCACTGTCGGCATGGTGCCGTTCTCAGAGAAAAATTCTTTAATTGCCTGAAGCACTATCTTTTGCTTTGGTGTAAGTATCTGCATACCCAGTAGTGAAACTTCGATAGACAGAATAATATTCCCTG
>CAYVHS010000002.1:102324-105779 GCA_964451495.1 uncultured Bdellovibrionales bacterium
CTAACGATGTTCATTTTTTACATTATTTATACAAATTCATCTTTGCCACAGAAAGAGAACCATTCATCGAAGTTCTACTACCGGGCATAAATTTTATTGTTTACTCTAGTTACACTATAGAGTATACAACTGCATAAAATTATGTCAACTATAAACAAAAAAGGGATGACCGAAATCACCCCTCAATGAAACATTGTTCCCTCATCCCTCCATCCTTATTTACACAGAATACCCGCACGTTACTTCATATCATGTGAATTTTTCGTTTTCCGACCCCGGAAAAAAATTCTGCAAGCCATGACGATTATAAAAGCCTGTCCTGCGGCCAGTAGTACTGATTTCAATACTTCGGTATATTCCTCCATTTCATTCTCTATTCGTGCCAATCGATCATGTGGCGTATTTTCCCCGGAACTACCCATATACCCGTTGCGGCACCATCGGTTGCGTCGACACATCTTTGTGAAGAAAAACACACCGCATAAACGCGGCCGCCTTCATGTACAATGCTGTATTCAGCAAACATGTCCTGGCCATGTACAGCCGAACCTATGGCAACCATATCACCCATATGTATGGCTCCGCCGCATACCGCACAACGAATAGCCATTTTGGAAAGACATGAGTGACAATAAGATGTCTTCCCATCTTTCAATGGTGGCCGGAATTCCTTCCTTCTACCGAAGGCCTCCAGAGTATCTATCGCCTTGGTCTTATGGCCACAGATTGTCGCCTTTATTTTTTTGGAGTCGAATAAAGCCCTCCAAACATCAATCAGTACTGTGACTACACTCATGATTCTCTCCTCGTAGTTTGAAACAAAAGAGCTACTAAACATTGGTTTTCGGATGAAAACCTCTTAAAGAACTTCTGACAAATATCGCATAAGATGATGCAAAAGTCAATAATAATCACCTATCAATTGGAGTATTTTACAATAATTCTCCGGGCCAATCAGTACTCGCTCCTGCCGTTCCATCGCTACGAAAAACGAGAAAATTGGCTGCAAATTCTCTCGCTAAAGCACCGTAATTCGCTTCTGGCGCAAAGAAAAGCCCTGAAGTCATACAATCAGCCGCCCAGGCGTCTCTTGCGACTGCAGCGCAACCTATCATTCTCTCTATGGGTTTTTTCTCCTGTGCGTCTATCAGATGATGCCATGTACCGAAACGCCTCCGAAATGTATCCGAAACCGCCAGGCCACGGTCCACCAGAGCGACGATGCTGGCTGCCAATTCTGGCTTACCGGGATATTCGATGGCCACGCGCCACGCGCTCCCATCTGCTTTGGTCGTGGCGACCATGTCTCCCCCGCCATCGACCAGAAAAAAATGATAGCCTAATTCCTTCATTATTTCTGCTATCCGATCGATGCAATATCCTTTGCCAATACCTCCGAAATCAAACCCTATTGGTCCGTCGATAGTCAATGTTTCACCTACCAACGACCACTTCGAAAGAGATGCTCCGTCTTTCTTTTCCAGTGGAGAGAGTCCCTGTCTCGCACCGTATCCAGCGTTCTCGAGAACGCTCGCTACCCCAGGGTCGTACACACCGCCAGTCAATCGTCGTAACATGTCGGCCCGAGCGAGCAAACGCGTGAATTCTCCAGATACGACATACTCGCCCGCAAGCGATACTCGAAAAGCATTTACTTCTGAATGCGGCAAAAACCGCGAGAAGCGGTTTTCAAATGCCTGGACATACTGAAGGATGATTTCTTTGTCTTGGTCTCGAAGCAATGCACCATCGATACTGATGGACCACTGTGTCCCGAGCCCAGTAAAGGAAAAATCTTCCATCGTGACTATTATTAGAACTGTGCCTTGAGCGGATCAATCGCGCGATTGAATGCGGTTGTCGTACGCGACGACTGCCCGACCTTGTCAAGAGCGGTGAGATCACTCAGTTTCTTGCCAACGATAATAACAGTGAGTAATTCGTTGAACTCTTTTTTCTTTTCTGGAACTTCATTCGTCACCGCGTCGAGGGTCTTGACGCTCTGTATCACGCCCTGATCATCCACACCCAGAACAAACCGTAGGGTATCGAAATGGCCACCATCATAGGCCTCGTAGCTGATAATAGTGCTGAGCTCTCTTGGTCCAGCTGGGACCATATCTGTCGTCGGTACCGGCAGCACGCAATTATTGTTCGACTGGATGACCTTTACTGCATAACGATAAAAAATAAATACACTGACCACTAGCACCACCAACACCCATATAGTCCTCTTTTTTAACTTAAACATATTTGTTTTTTAAAACTATTTTTTATTTTACAGAATACCCTCTTAATAACGAATTCTATCACCGATCTATGGCTACCCAAGTACTATCCTCGAGGTAAGAGTGACGATCACCAACATCGCTGCCAAAAAAGCTATGATTTGTCCGAATTTTTTCGTCGTCATATGTTGATATTAATTTTTTATAATTGCTAGCGAGAAACAAAATGAAAGCTTGTTTTCATTTTATCCGAGTGACGTAATTTCAAGCGCTATGACAGCGCTTATTTTACTATATTATACCACAGCTTCTCAAAAAGAAAAACAACCACGTAACTTGCTACTCCTCTGCCATCATAGATGATATGGTCGATACTAGGACCAATTAAAGCCCAGCGGTTAAACCGCTGGGCTTTAATACAATATCAGAACTTTTGAGAGAGGGGGAAGGTAACCGTTGGCTACCCTCCCCTCACATAGTTCGACAAGGCATTGCACCTTGTCGTCCTCCAGCACTTTGCCTGAGGTTTTCCCTTACCAGGTTTTCCGGCGCGTCTCCAGCCCGGGCCTGTCCGTAAAGGTTATACCTCAAATATCGTCGCTTCGCCATCTGCTCATGGGTTTTCGAGCGTCTTCTAGCGAAATACGACTCCCCTGGCCTCGAACCTTTCTCGGGGGCTTCTTCCTCCTGTTGAGCACAGGAATGCTGGTAGGAAATCTGTGAGATAATTATCTCTCAAGAATCCTGATATCGAGCTTGTTTACACTGTGAAATCCCGTTCTACGGGTGCTCATCTAGATGAGCAATTTCACGGGGTAAATTCTGCTTCGAATCAGTATTGCAAAAAATCACTAACAAGTCAACAAAAAAACCCGCCTTTCGGCGGATTCCGTGTCTTACACAACTACCAGAGGAAATTCCCTTATCCTGGGATAGCTATGCGTAGAGTATTTGATTCTTACTTGATGAAATTCCTTCGCGGGGAATCACTCACTCAAGAGCTTTTCCATCAAATAATTTGCATTAAAACAATAATCATAACTTTTTGCGGTTAGTCCTTTACGGAGGTATCTCTTTTTATATGCTTCATTACTACGTCTGTCATATTGCCGAAGCTCATACAGATAAAGCGTAATGAACGACCATATTGGTTGTGACTCTGATACTAGATCAAAATCCGTACACCTTACTCCCTAGACAGGAGGCGATTCATCCACAGCTTCCGCT
>CAYVHS010000003.1:0-99730 GCA_964451495.1 uncultured Bdellovibrionales bacterium
ATATTTCGGGGCCGGCTGTGATTGAGCCACGGACTCACGCAAGGTTTCTGGACTTTCCTTGCCCATATCGGCCGCGTCTTTGCCCGATGGAATAGCGATGATAGACACAGAAATTTCCTTTTCTAGAGCCAATTCTGCACTTTTTCGAGCTGCTTTCTGCCCGGCGCCATCCATATCAAAGAAGAGCTTCACTCCACTTCCATAGCGCTTCATGAGTGAGAGCTGTTCGTCCGTAAGTGCTGTCCCTGATACAGCCACGGTATTTTCGACTCCTGCCTGATGCATCGCGATCACATCCATATTCCCCTCCACAATAACTGTCATGCCTGTTTGCTTCATGGCCTGCTTGGCGAGATAGAGTCCATAAAGCGCGCGGCTCTTATGATAGACTGGCGTTTCTGGTGTATTGATATATTTAGCCTGAGACTCGTCTCCTCCTGGTGCGACACGCGCTGAATAACCTATCACCCGACCGAGAATATCGAGGATAGGAAACATGATACGATCACGGAAACGATCGTAATGTCCGCTACTCCCCTCCTTTTTCAGTACCAGTCCCGCTTGTTCCAATTCATCCGCACGGAAACCTCGGTCGAGGAGAAAGTCATGCACGTGCCGCCAGCCATCCGGTGCATAGCCGAGGCGAAACTTCTTAATACTTTCATCTGATAAGCCACGGTTCTTGAGATAGACAAGCATCTTGGTCTTGCCAGTCCCTTCCCAGAGCTGCTTCTCATAGAATTTCGTTGCCAGTTCGAGGAGATCAAAAATCCTGTCTTTGGTTTCTTTATTTTTTTCCTCTCCCTTGTACTGAGGCAGTTCGACTCCGGCGCGATCAGCGAGCATCTTGAGCGCTTCGCGAAATTCGAGCCCTTCTATTTCCATCACAAACGCAAAAACATCTCCGCCCTTGCCACAGCCGAAGCAGTGCCACATATTCTTTTCCTCGTTCACCATGAAAGAGGGTGACCGTTCCTGATGAAATGGGCAGCAAGCTTTGTAGTGTTGGCCTGATTTTTCCAGCCGGACATACGTGCCGATGAATTCGACAATATTGATCCGCGCCTTAATTTCGTCAGTAGTTCCGGTACTCATTTTTTCTGTACAGTCAGATTCTTTCCTTAAGAATAGCGCTGAATGGCGATGAAAAGCAAATCTCCCGATACAACGGGAGATTTTTCAACCTACAAACTTTACGAGCTTGATAAACTTTATACGCTCATTTATTCCCTACAATGATGAGAATATCCGCATCCGGGACCGCTTCACCACTCGGAAGAGTGCCGACGCTTCCGCCAAAGCTTTCCGCAATATTCTTTGCCATTTCGCCATTTTTTCCGGAAATATCTACGATGATAGTATCGAGATAATCATTCTTGACTGCTTTGTCTTTGGCGACAACCGAGACATTACTGAACTTAGCCTTGATTTGATCTTCGAGCGTATTGGTCACGCCCACTTTGGTCGATCCATTATAGATCACTACAGTGGGATTCGAAACGACCGGTGCTAGAGGAGTATTTTCGACAACTGCTTTAGCCTCTGTCTGAGGAGTAGTGTCCGCCGGGGTGTTCACATTGATAGTCGTCACATCGACAATTTTCTTGGTCGAGGGACGATAGAGAATGGCCCGGCCGCTATTGGTATAAATGAGCACTTTATCACCATTTTCAGATTTACGGAAAAACGGCTGATCAGCCAGTTTTTCTCGATCGGTCACCGTAGCCAGAGTCGGTGTTTCATCTGCCGGCAAATCCATGAACTTGCCAAGAGTTTGTGTGAGCTCAGCTATTTCTTTCGTATCTTTCACCTGAGAGGAGTTACGATACTGATAATAGAAATAGCCAGCAATACCGACTGCGAGACAAAGCAAAATTGTAAGCACGATAATCACCGGCAAAGCACGTTTCTGCCTAGGTGCTATCTCAGAAGAAGTAACTGTGGCAGAAGTTGTTTTTGATATTTTTGCTACACGAGCCATAGTATTTGATTACTCTTATTGTACCCTACAACAGAGAAGAAGAGCAAGAATACCCCTTCTCTCTTATTAGAGCGCATTGTATGACG
The DNA here is from genome assembly GCA_964451495.1 of uncultured Bdellovibrionales bacterium. Lineage (GTDB taxonomy): Bacteria > Patescibacteriota > Minisyncoccia > Moranbacterales > UBA1568 > UBA1568. The sequence goes on from CAYVHS010000003.1 coordinate 2,068, forward strand.
CTTTGGCGATAGCCTGAATGACCTTTTCCATTTGTGCGTAGTCCTGTCCTTCAGTCATGACACACAAAATATAGGGTTCTTCTGGTTTGTAGACAATACCGCAATCATTCAAAATCCGTGACTGCACAGTGCCGTCACCCTGTGTCCATTCGACTTCACCGAACTTGTGCGCCACCGCAACAGATTTCGGCACTCCCTTCACAATACCGTTCTGAAATGTTGATTGAGATAAAAGATCTAAAATTTCATTGGCAGAAGCGACACTAACGTAAGAGGCATTATACAGCATGCGAAATATATTAGCATAACTTCTCGCCGTGACATTCCAAACTTCCTCTTTCTTTTCTACTGGTGGACTATAGATGCTCAGATCACTCAGTATCTTATCTCGAAATAAACTTCCGCCTTCATAGAGCGTAGAAAATGGCGCATTATCAGAATACATCAGCATATGACGAATCATTTCCCGTACGGTATATATCTTCCCGGGGAGGAGCGGTTCCGCGGGAGGGTAATGCTGATCCGAATTATCACCCATATTAGCCGGTATCGCGAGCTCCTTATCGAGGATATACGGCTCGAGCTCCGCCACCTTGTAATACATGATGGCCAGTGGCAGCTTGATGAGACTCGCCGGATAAAAAGCATCCGTATCGTTGACTCCAAACCATCGACGAGTATTCAAATCTCGATAAAAAACGGATGCCCGGATGATATGATGTGCCTCCTTCTCGTCATCCACAATCTTTGCGATAGTTTTCCGCAAATCTTCTACCTGATTCACCTTTTCATCGATATTTTGACAGTCAATTTCGCTGCTAATAAATGAGTACTTTTGGCTGCAATCCTGCTTATGGACAGCCAACGGCCGCATATACATCCACACCAAAAATCCGCCGATGAAAACGCCGCCAAAAACAAAAAAATACTTTGAATATTTTGCTAACATACTCACCCATTATAGAATAATAGACCTCTCTAGACAAGAAAAAACCGTACTTTTATGGGTACAGTATCTTTTTTTGTGTACTCACAATACAGGTTCCGGAGAAGGAGCATTCGTTGTATTATCGCTCGTCGGCGGAATTTGTGGACTTATACTATCCGTACCTACGGGTGCTTCTGACACAGACTCTACCGAAACTGCCTCAGACGTAACGGGTGATACGCCATCCGTCGCCGGATTTACTCCAATCGGTGTGATTGGATTTGGCACAACAGTTTCTTTATGTATGTTTTCAGATACGGATGTATTGGCTTTTTTCACCGCTACGGCTACCCATGAGAATTGAAGATCGTACGGGGCATTCTTATTGAGAATAATCGTAAATCCATCGACGCTCTTTTCCGTCACAATATACTTCACATCCGCATCAAAGACCGTATCGAGATAATCCTTTTCAACGAGAGCAACATCCATCTTGAGCGCTTCATCCGCTTTATCATCAAGGAGAGGCGATATATCATTAGTCATACTCACCGCTACAATCGGTTGTCTCTCATACGGCACTTCGAATACCACACGGACTTTTCTCTCATCTTTCTTAATCAAGGCGAATCCTGCTGTATCAGAACCAAAGACAGGCGTTTTTTCAAAGATTACACTACCTTTGAATAAAGTATTATCGAGAAAAGTCGCGAGTTTTCCAAAAACCGTGGTGCCGTCAAACTGCGCTTCCCCACCGATATGGAGTGCTCCCGCTACCGAAAGCTTGCCGAGTATACTTCCATCGAGCTGGACGACAATAGAATCAGCGGAGATATCCTTCATTGCGCTAGCCAATTGCTGCTGTGGAGTAATCGATGTAGCTCCATCGGTTATTCCTACAGGCGCGAGGCCAGCGTATTTCTGCGAGAGACTACTGATCTGGTCCGTCCATATCTGGAGGCCCTCGATGGATTCAGCTTTGATGTGTTTGGCAAAAAGCGTATCGGTCACGATAGTCGGGGCAATGATTTCATCCGTCACCGAGATACGATCCGTCAGGATTTCCGATGAGGGCGTCGAAGCGACCCTACGTTCGTCTCGGAGCGTCCCGAGGAAACTCAGCGTCTGCTCGGCTTTGGTCGGAGCGCTGATAGCGAGCCGAATATCAGCCGGTGTCGATAAGCCGTCGCTATTATTGGTCGTCTCGCCTGTCGTTGTATCGAGACCATCGGCCGAGCCTGTTTCAGTCGCTTGTCTTTCGGCCATCATCACGTCTACTGATTGACCGAAATAATCCGCCAAATTGACAAACATCATGACACTACCACACTGCGTGCTCGAGAGATTGCCTAGTCCCTGTGAAGGACATGCTACCGCGTCTTCGGTATCAAATGACTCGAGGGCTTTGCCGAGCACGCGTCCAGCCATCGTAGCCCGCATCGCATACCCCGGAATAGAGGCCGCTGTCAGATAATCCCCTGCCATGATGGGCCCATTCTCGGTACTGATACGGACCGGCACACGTCCGACGAGCGCTATCGGATATGAATCCTGCGTATAGCCGCCTGCCACGAAGCCCGGGGCGGTCGAAACCACCCCCAGAATGTTTTTGTCATATTGTCCGGTTGATCGGAGTACCCCTTCTGGATTGGTCTGATCCACCATCACGACTTCGCCCTTATCGAGTGCCTGCGTAGAAGTATAATTTTCTGCCAAGTCAGCACCACCCGAGAAAAATCCGCCTCCAGATGAAGACATGATGTTGCCATTGGATGTCACGCGAAGCACATTGAGCCCGTTATTCTGGAGCGTCATGAGATCCATACCATTCGTGATCTGAAATGAATTCACGGTCGGCATAGAAATCGGGCGATATGGATAGGTCATACCTCCGGTACCGACATAGACTCCATTCAAAGCACCGCTCCATGTCGGAAAATCACGTCGGAAATTCACTGTCACCTGTACCCAATTATCATTCAAGGCATTGCCGATAGATCCACCAGGGTTACTGACGATATTGGAACCAGCGACAGAAAGTGCTGTCTGACTCGCCGCGGAACGTACCTCCATACGAACATATTGATCCGGTGTCTGCTGCCAATCAAGAGTCGAATTGGCCGCCATCGCTGGTACATTCATCTGTTCCGTCATATACTGCCCATCTGAATACCAACCCGCATCGTAAATATTCACAGTTTTCGACGGAGTGGAGCCAGCGAAAATAGTAATCCATTTCCCGTCTGGCCGCTGAAACGAGAGTGCGCCATCACCAATACCGCCGCCGTTATATGGATTGGTCGCGGCCGGATCAGCGAAAGTATCACTGAAAGTGGTAGTCACATTATCAGCAATATTCCCGATATAATAATACGGGGCGGTCGCCGCGGCACCGGCAAGCGTCCGGTAGATACGGCGTTCCGTCGTACCAGTCGGACCGGCCGATACGACTGTGAGAGGAACCGTCTGTCCCGTTGTCAATACGCAAGTCTGCGTAGCCGATACTGCGGACAGCGGTGATTCGATACCTTGGGTCACATAACTGTATTTCCAGAAGTGGGCACCAACCGTACACGAACCACCGGCCGTTGGTGCCCCGGCTGTTGGCGCCGCTGGCACTGAACCCGTTCCAGGAAGTACTGCCGTCGGCCCGACGACGGTCGAACCGAGGTTCGCACCGGCATTACCCGCAAAGGCACCTCCCCAAGGAAAATAAATGTTCGTCGTCACACCAGTACCGGAAACTGCATTGCCTCCGAGAAGGAGGAAAGTGCCGTCCGCACGCGGAATAACATGCCCACCTCTATCGGAAGTGCTCGTCGTAAAGGTCGGTCCCACGGAATCCACGCCGTTGTACGGATTGATGATGGAGGTCGTATTGGTCGCTGTTCCCTTGACGAGGATCCACCAACCATCTGCGCGCTGAAACGCATACGCGCCAGATCCAGAACCAGCTGTTGTGAGGTTGGCACCAGCGACGAATATCTTCGTATTGGCATTGTAGTTCATGGTGGTCGTCGCGACCGCTCCACCGAGGGTCGTTCCGACGATGATCTTATAGTTATTGTTCATCGGTCCGGCGAGCGGAATAGCGAGACCACCCACATTCGTCCCCGTCGTCTGTACTGGGCCTGAGGTCATCGTATTACGTACCGGATCATAGATAGTGGTACTTGTCGTCGCATTCCCATGGAGAATCGTGAATGTCCCATCGGTATTCTGAATAGCAAACGCTCCCTGACCAGCTGTCGCACTGAGGCACGGGCCATTGGTGAAGCGACTGCCGGGGGCGGCATACTGATCATAGATATTCGTCGCGGTACCGGATGTCGTACAAGCAGTCGTCGTGATACCCGTCCCGAGTATCACGAGGAACTTTCCATTGGGCCGTTTGATGGCAAAGGCCCCAGAAGCAGTAGCAGCCGTCGGCTTATCCCCTGCACCAGATTGATTCGTAAATGTCTGCGTCACCGGATCATACAAATCCGCGGTACCACTCGCATTACCCGCTTCTATAACGAGAAAAGTCTTGTCATCGCGAGCGATCACCATAGTACCGATACCCGCGAGATTATTGAGGAGCGGATGATCCGCACCGAAAGCACCCATGTAGAAATTACCGAGACCGCTCGTGTTCGCCGTCGCCGTCGTCGGCGTGATGCGTCCCCATGGCAACGTGAGCTGATTGTTCACGAGCTCCACACGTGATGACTCACCACGGGAGAGTACTGGACCTGATGGCGTCGTCGCGACGAATGCCGCACCAAGCGAACTGTCCGCCAAGCTATCAACAAAGGTTGTAGTCGAGTTATCACTTACCACTCCGACATAAAATGGGGTATCCGTAGCGGCGTCAGCGGCCTTGGTGCGATAAATCTTGCGTGCGGTCGTACCGGATGGGCCTGTGGCGATTGTCAGGGTTTCAGTATTCGATCCGCTACAACTCTGTACCACAGAAGGAGCAGAAAGCAGCGATTCTTCTCCATTCGTCACGAAAGTCATGAACCAATAATGGTTTCCCGAAGTACACGAACCGGATCCACCCGGAGCAGCGGAGGTTGGCAAGGCTGGAATCGTCGCATTGGCTGGCTCATTAGAATTCGCACTCGAAAAATCGAAAGCATAGCGCTTGAGCACTGATGAATTATCGATAGAGAAGCTGAAGAGTGTCGGCGTCACATAATCATATCGAAGGAGCGTGCTTCCATTTCCAAACCACACTCCACGATCATCGAAGAGTCGTTTCGGCATGGCACGATTGAAATGAACCGAGATCTTCGCACAATTTGCACCCGGAACGATACGAATGAGATCACCGGAATTCTGTATTTCCTGCCACTGCGCATTGGCGAGCGGCGTCGCGCAACCAGATGAATTTACCGCAGTCTTCACAAAAAATTGCATTACCTTAAATGCGGTATTCGTCGCTGTATTGCGATTCGCGGCATAGACGGCTTCGAGCTGGGCACTCCAACGAAGCGTCGAGCTCGCACTGAGCGCAGTGCTCGAAATATCTTCACTTGTATACCAGGTCGTCGCGGCTGTCACCGAATAGGCTGAACCCAATGAAGCATCGGCTGTCGTATCGCTACAAGTTGTCGTCGAGTTATCCGTGATGCCGCTTCCGCCACCAGCCGTACTACAAGAACCCGTCGTATTGAGAAGCTGTGGCGTACCGACATCGCCAGTCGGCGTGCGATAAATCTTGCGCGCAGTGGTACCGAGAGGGCCCACTGGAATATTGGTCAGGGCTACTGTTCCATTTCCCGCAGTACAGGAAGTGATATTGGACTTTATGCTGAGTTCTGATTCGACGCTATTTGTGATAAATGTCACATAATACGAATGTGTCCCCGCTGTACAAGAGCCGCCCGAAGTCGGTGTACCAGCCGTCACCTGCGACGGGAACGGGTCACTCATCGGGAGGTTCGTATTGAAATTAAACGTACAGCCATTCGTACAGGTATTCGTACCCGTAATCGTCTGCCAAGTACCATCAGTACGAAGTATCGAATGTGCTCCCGCCGTGATAGCAACCGGTGCCGTACCACTCCAAGTCGCGAATGCATCCGTATCCTGGCTATAAATCCATGCGTCCGTCGTATTACCTCCACGGAAAATGAGAAATTTACCATTTTGAAGTGGTATCGCATGTGCACCGTCACCGAGAGCAGCCGATGGACCGTTGCTCGTACGACAGGTTATCGTATTGGCCACGGGATCATAGAGTGCGGAAACAGCAGATGCACCAGCACCACCCTTCGACAAAATAAGAAACTGGCCATCCTGTCTCTTGATCGCGACCGAACCAGCACCATTGATACCACAAGTACCAGAAGCCTGAGTGCCGTCAAGCTTCGGTCCGACCGTAAAGGCCCCGATAGCGGCCGCGCCGGGATAGGGATTATAAATTGCCGTTGTTGATGCTGATCCACCACTCACCATGAGAGCCGTACCATTTGGCCTCGGGATAGCGAGCGATCCGGCGCCCCAGTTCGATCCGGCAGTCGGACCAGCGGCGAATGTATTAGCAACAGGATCGAAGATATTCGTCGTCGCGGCAGGAGTGCTCGCACCGATGGTCACCAGATATTTCCCATCAGGTCGTTTGTACGCGACCGTACCCGCTCCGGTAATCGCGATGTTCAGAGCAGGTCCGGCCGTATTTGGAATATTTCCCTGAGGGTCAACATTTGCGGTCGCCGCCGTCGATGCACCCGCTACGCCCAAAACAACCGTGTACATACCATTCGCCCTCGGCAAGGCAATCGCTCCAGCACCAAAGCCAGTGCTATTCCCCGGAATAATTGCGTTGCCCGCTGTAAAAGTGCCGACGGTTCCCGCCATCGGATCATACACTGATGTCGTAAGAACCGCGCCTCCATTGATAACGAAATATTTCCCGTCCGGACGACTGATTGACATAGATCCAGCACCGATATTGGCATTCACTACCGGCTGAGAAGTCGTCGTGATGGCACCGACATTGGAAGTCGGCGTACCATCACTCATCTCGATACGACCATTTGCATTCACAAGATTGGAACCAACCGTACCATTTGAAAAATCTGTCGAATTATCACGAACAATCGAAGAATCAAGTCCGTTGATAGTGAGGCTGCCATTATTAGCAAATGTCACCTTATCGATACCGTTATTCTGAAAGACTGCCAGATTCCCCGTACTCGTCGCATTTATTTTTAAACCATTACCGGTACCGGCATTGGTAATCTGTAGCCCGTCCACTGCCCCTGCGGCGAGCTGCTCGACTTTCATTGTAAAGGCGCTGTCTGTACCAGAAGAAGCAGGGTTACTAACAACAAGGCTATCATCAGTGGATGTCAGAGAAATGGTTGCATTGGATCCATTGGCATCCGTATCGTAAGTACCCTGAAGATCCGCGCCGCTGCCACCAGCGATAGTACACTCTGTTTGACTGCCGCTATCTGCACAATCCACTCCTGCTCCGAGGAATGCCAAAGTTGTCCGAGCCGTCAGGCCAGTTGTTTCGTTTTTGATCAAATTGTAGCCACCTCCACCTCCTACTGTGCTCCACGCCGAACCATTGTAGGTGATGAGCTGATTGCCCGCGGCGTCCCAGGCGATGTATCCTTCCCCGGATGTCGGACTCGACGGCGTGGCGGAGGCAGCATTCGGAAGACGCAGTCCTTGGTTGGCTGTGGTGTTCTGCGTGATGAGCCCTAAGTCAACATACGAAAGAGCGACAGCAGCTAGTGACTGACTCGCAGAAAGACTGATACCCCCATTGGCCGTCAACACTCCAGCCAAGGTAAGAGCTCCCGTCGAGGCAATGAAATCGGTACCGGCATTTCCAATATTCGTAATGATATTGGTGCTCGCATCGATGGTGCCAGAAAGTGTGTGAGCGCCAACTGTATCAGCAGGAGCATCAAATGTAATGCCGCCGTTGGCAGCGATAGCTGAAGAAAAAGTACCGGTCGTGGAAGAGACGCCGGTCGCCCCTGTGATAACACCAGCACCAGTGATGGAAATAGTCGGGGTATTGAAATAGGCGTCCCAGTTTGCACCAATATTGATGGCGTTCTGCGTAGCGGCGGTCGCGGTCGTGGCCTCGATGTCGAGTCCTTTGACGGTTGCGACATCCACATCCGTATTGCCGATGATACGCAAACCAGATACTTCCGAAGTTCCTGCTCCAGCCGTCACAGCGATACTCGACATGTCGATGATGCTGCCGTACTGCGTATAATTACCCGCGCCCGGTTCAGTCAGAGTGAATGCCGGCTTCACCTGCATGCCGATACCGGTTTCTGTAGCTACTCCCGTAAAAGCAGTGGTGTTGGCAATATTGATAAGCCCAACATTGTTCGTGTAAGTCAGCGCCCCAGCGACACTCGCTCCCCCATTGGCCGTCAACACTCCAGCCAAGGTAAGAGCTCCGGTCGAGGCGATGAAGTCCGTTCCAGTATTACCTATGTCTTGGAGGATATTGGAATTCATGAAAATAGTGCCGCCCGCTGTAAAGGAACCAATCGTATCGGTAGTCGCATCGAATGTGATACCACCGTTGGCAGCGATAGCACCAGAAGAGGTCACTGATGCAAATGATGCCGCGCCAGCCGCGGTCACCGACCAGTTGTTATCTACAATAGAAACCGTCGTGTCAGCGACGTTACCGATGGTAATCGTCGTACCGCGCAATGTAACAGCATCTTTAGCCGAACCGACTGTAAGCGTATCGGCCGTCGTATCATCATCGCCGATATGAATAGCCTTTCCAGATGTTCCAGTACCAATATTCACGGCGCCAGTCGTACCCGAGTCAAGTGTCAAAACTCCAGTCGTCGTCGTAGCGATTGTCAGTCCGGCAGCGGCCGTGAGATTAGTCCCGAGGCCAGTGATAGTATTGCTATTCATCGCGAGCGATGAAGATGAAAAATTATATTCATCCGTTCCGTTGACTGCGATATTGAATGTCTTGCCAGTAAGCACGTTCGTACTCAAATCACCCGTGTTATCACGATAGATAGCCACATCGGTCGTGGCCGGAGCGCCAGTAGTTTCTTGAAACAATACATTCGAGAGACTATTCAAATCAAAACCAGCCGCATTGATATCGGTCGTCCAAGGCGTGAGCGATGCGACCCCTCCCACGGTCGTCCAAGCCGATCCATTATACGTGATGAGTTGATTCCCCGCAGCATCCCAGGCAATATATCCCTCGCCAGACGTTGGACTCGATGGCGTGGCCGATGCTGCGTTTGGCAAACGAAGACCCTGATTCGCTGTACTACTTTGGGTAATTGATCCCAAATCGATATACGAGAGCGCGCCAGCAGTAAGAGATTGACCACCTGCCAAAGATATTCCTCCATTGGCTGTCAGGACACCCGCGAGCGTCAGCGCTCCCGTCGAGGCGATAAAGTCCGTGCCGGCGTTGCCAATATCCTGAAGGATATTGGAGTTCATCAGAATCGTACCAGATGAAGTGAAAGAACCAAGAGTATCAGAAGCATTGTCGAACGTGATGCCACCGTTGGCAGCAATAGTACCAGACGCGGTCACGGCGTCATTCAAACTGATGATGCCGGCGCCGTTGGCAATAATAGTGAGATCCTCTCCGGTACCGGTAGTGATATCAGTAGCCGCGCCCGTAAAGGTCAACCCAGTTGATCCGATAATTTTATTGGTCAACGTCTGCCCCGTTGTGAGATCAGCGAGCGTGATCGTTCCGGATGGCAAGGTCGCTGTAGTCGACGCTGTCGATGTGAGCGTGAGTGGGAACGCGCCTGATGTCGTAAACGCATCCGCGAAAGAAATCGTTTTGCCACTGGGGATGGTGAGCGTGCCTGTTGTGTCTGTGACCGTGAGACCACCGACTTTGGCCGCATTCATCGCGTACGGTGCCGCGGTGAAACGCACGAGTGGCGACATCTGTCCATTACTATTGAAATTGATGCCAAGATAGATATTGTCAGTATTGAAATCGATGAGCGATGCGAATGCCGTCGTGTCACCGAGATTTGTTTGGAAGATCCCATCAGTCACCGTGATACTCTTCGATTCACGCCAGAGGGCATCGTTGTCTGCGCCTGCCGTACACGCGGTCGACGGACTGCTGGTTGTATAAATACAGAAAAGAAAATTGTAACTCCCATTCGTGACATTCGTTCCGTCCGTATTGACTACCTTACCTTGGAAGTTGATCTGCTTGTTGATACCCGTCGCTGCTTGAGCATTTGAAGATACGAAAAAGACCACGAGTGAAATACTCACGAAAAGCAAAAACAAGAAGGAATATTTTTTATATCCGCTGTGCAATTTTTTTGTATTTTTATCTCTAGTAGAATACGACATCGTGAGCAATACAAAACATATTTGGATCGGCTCACCCCCGACTCAATTCACTCGTAAGAATACCAAAAAAAAGACGCTCTGGAAAGCGTCTTTTATCCACATGTCAATAGCTACTCTTACAACGTTTCTAAAATTTCTAAAAGATCGTTTCTCAGCCCATCGAGATGGATAGAAGAAGTTACCGAAACACTCACGAGTAGATTTCTTTTCATAAAAAACGCTGTCATTTCGAATCCTTGACTATTTTTGGTAAAAATAACTTTTGTATCATTTCCTGTTTCTCTGATTTCTTTTTCGTACCGCTTCGGATCTTTCACTCGCATCTGAAACGAAGGCGAAGCATCGAGATTCTTCTCTGGCCGCTCTTCGACCATGATAGCCATTCTTTTACCCTGGCTCTCATCACCGGAAAATATGATTTTTTCTTTTACGGGGCCATCCTTGGGCACATCATGTGATTTTTCACTGTATGATCCAGGATACGAAAATGTGATATATTTTCCTTTATAAAGCTTTTTTTCGCTATTCTGAGCAAAGGATTCTGGTTCAGCCGGCAAAGTGCCCGGCTTGATTGTTCCGATAGAGGGTTTTTGTACCATATACCAGATATAATACGCTCCTACAGAAAAAATTCCTACGAGCAACAAAAAAAGCACGATTTTCCGTCGTCCTTTGCTCTTCTCCTCACTTGTAATCATTGTATTTTCTGATGACATACGTTTCATCACTTGACACTTGTGCTCACGGGTCTTCGACACCCATACGCAGCAAGGAAAGTGATTTCTGTATCGTTATTGTACCATTATTTCCCAAATTTTCAGCATTACACATGAATACTTCTGGCGAAAACGTATGGGGAAGTGTTATTCTTCTCGATACTTCCTCGGTTTTTCGGTCTTTCTCATGATGAGTATCCTCTTGCTCTTCTTCATATACGATGAAATGCGTGCTCTCATCAAGAATAACTGGCACGTCATAGTATCTATCTACTATTCCTACCGTATTCTCACCGAAAAACTGCTTATTTGTAACAAATTCGAACACTGCTTTCCCTGAATCATCTGTTATCCCAGAAAGTGACACCACTTCTTCTGCATGAGTATTTCTAATAGACAGAACGAGCGTGTGTCCCGTAAACTTTTCGTGCCCACCAGTTGTAATACATACCTCTATGCGCCCTATTTGTTCTGACTCAATGACAGTTTTTTCGAGAGAAACCCTCGAGTTTTTCTCAAGGAGAGTGAGGAATGACTGTGACGGCAATACTGTGGCTGTTATAGCGATTTTTCCATTCTGACTTGTACTATGTGCAGGCAGCTGAGCAGCCGCACTCTTGACGCCAGAAAAGAGCAGTCCACATGCAACAAAAAAAGTAACGTACTTTCTATACGTCTGTAGATTTTGACTTGCCACTGCTAGACAAAGCCATTTTTTCACCCGTATTTCTTCGGCGTCGCAGCCCATACCACCCAATACTAGTTGCTACTACCAGAAGTATCAGAGTAGCAGGCATGGGTATAAAGTCAAATGTCTCGGTTTCAATAATGAAATCGTCTTTCCCGTCATAACGATACGCGATATCGAGTCTATACCGCCCAGGGACCAAGGCTCGATCGAGCCCATCTAACGCGACAGAATAGACCCGCAAGGTTTCCGGCATGATTATTCCTGATTCCGGATTAATGATACCCTTTTCTACCACACGTCCCAACGGATCAGTAATCGTTACGATGCCACGTGGTATGACATGGACATTACCTGCATTCTGGAAACGAAGTTTGAGAGCTTCAGGAAGCATCACGATGCTTTTCTTGTATTCTTGCGAAGAAAGACTCAGATTATACATCTCGCCACCCACTTTCTTCACGAAAACCAGCACCGAAAAGACCTGATTGAGAGCGATCTGCTTCTCGCTATCTGTTCTCAGAGCATCCTCTCCTGCTTTTAAGATAAGCGCGGCATAATGCCCACCAGGACTGAGCGAATCACGATTCTCTATCGTAATGCGCACCTTCTGTATTTCTCCAGGAGAAAGCGTCATAACATCCCTCTCGGGCCGCACAAAACTTGCTAGGGCGTATTTCTTTTCCAGGTCATTGGATGCTCCGAGAAAGGCCACTCCACCGGATTCATCCAGACTACCAAAATCAAGCACTGAAAGACGTAGCGTCATCATCGCGTCAGTCGTATTGGAAACCGAAACCACAAACGATTTTTCCTTTTCACTACTTTCGAGAGTAATTTCCTGAAACATCGGGCTTATAGAAATCCCCTTTCCGCTCTCGGCACATACTGAAAAAACTGGCATTACAAAGCCAAAAAAAAGAATAAACAAAAATACCTGCCGCTTCATACGCATATTCGTCTCCCTACATACTCACTTGTTTCCGTCCGAAAACCTTGTTCCACAGATTCATGACTGTGGAGCGAAATCCGATGACAAAGAAAATCGCAACGACTAACGCTACCAAAAGGAGCCTCCATGGCACCACCCAAAAAGTTACCACTCCCTCGATAGGTACATCGCGTGATCCGTTATCATAAATGAGGAGCATTTTGGCGGTGTACTTGCCAAAGCGCAACTTGGAAGCATCATTCCAGTCCCATTTGAGCTGATAGACAACGTCTCCCTTTTCATCGAGGACTGTTTTCCCATCCTGAATCTTTTGTTCATAGACAGGAAATCCGTCTTTCCAGTTCGTTTCAAACACACGATTGGAATATGGCAGGATATTCCCCTTTTCTTCATTGACTTCGAGGAGCGCGATATCATGCGTATCACCACGATCGATGAAAATATTGCCCCTTGGAGCAATATGGACATTCCCGGTATTCTTGAGCTTCACATTAAACGTAACTGGGAGAAATTCATAGAACGTCTTGTCGGTCGAAAATTCAGCTACTTCTACTTCGCGTTTAGCATCGGGCACATTGACATCGAGAAGGACGAGGATGGCCGTACCGCCGACAATGACCGTTTCTTGCTGATCCGGTGGTCTGTCCGCGTCTGCGGCACGTGAAAAAACAAAGGCGTAATAATAGCCGAATGAAGCGGTTTCTGGAACCTGAAACGTAGCCGTAACTGTTTTCCATTCATTGGGACCAAGCGTGAATGTCGGCTCGGAAAATGTCACCCACGTGAGAAAGTCATCACCCGGCTCTGGATCCATGAGCTCGGGCTTGCCTGAATCTTCGTACGCTCTAAATTTCATCAAATCAATCTTGAGGGTCTCATCTTGCGTTCCGCCGTTCTTGATCTTGAGTTCGGTAGAGATGGTGCTACTTGGAGGAGTAGCGATATTGATTGGGAGGGGCGAGGTGATGAGACGGAGTCCTTCATCTGGCCTGCTGGCTGGTGAGGCAGGAGTTTGAGCGGAGACGGGAGAGATGGGAGAGAAAAAGCCCATGATAATTAGACATCCCACCACACTTTGTACAAATATTTTTTTCATAGGAGAAGTCTTATAATTTCTAGCGAGTCCGCAAGAAAAAGTTTGCTTTCTTTTGGGACGAGCGACGGAATTTCAAGCGCCATGACAGGGCTTATATCTTGGCCGCTCTACGCATCCGCCATTTCATGAAGAAATAGACGAAAAGCGCTGGGATGACAGGGATAGCTATCATTACCAGGGCGAGCCTCCATGGCACCACCCAAAAAGTTACCACTCCCTCGATAGGTACATCGCGTGATCCGTTATCATAAATGAGGAGCATTTTGGCGGTGTACTTGCCAAAGCGCAACTTGGAAGCATCATTCCAGTCCCATTTGAGCTGATAGACAACGTCTCCCTTTTCATCGAGGACTGTTTTCCCATCCTGAATCTTTTGTTCATAGACAGGAAATCCGTCTTTCCAGTTCGTTTCAAACACACGATTGGAATATGGCAGGATATTCCCCTTTTCTTCATTGACTTCGAGGAGCGCGATATCATGCGTATCACCACGATCGATGAAAATATTGCCCCTTGGAGCAATATGGACATTCCCGGTATTCTTGAGCTTCACATTAAACGTAACTGGGAGAAATTCATAGAACGTCTTGTCGGTCGAAAATTCAGCTACTTCTACTTCGCGTTTAGCATCGGGCACATTGACATCGAGAAGGACGAGGATGGCCGTACCGCCGACAATGACCGTTTCTTGCTGATCCGGTGGTCTGTCCGCGTCTGCGGCACGTGAAAAAACAAAGGCGTAATAATAGCCGAATGAAGCGGTTTCTGGAACCTGAAACGTAGCCGTAACTGTTTTCCATTCATTGGGACCAAGCGTGAATGTCGGCTCGGAAAATGTCACCCACGTGAGAAAGTCATCACCCGGCTCTGGATCCATGAGCTCGGGCTTGCCTGAATCTTCGTACGCTCTAAATTTCATCAAATCAATCTTGAGGGTCTCATCTTGCGTTCCGCCGTTCTTGATCTTGAGTTCGGTAGAGATGGTGCTACTTGGAGGAGTAGCGATATTGATTGGGAGGGGCGAGGTGATGAGACGGAGTCCTTCATCTGGCCTGCTGGCTGGTGAGGCAGGAGTTTGAGCGGAGACGGGAGAGATGGGAGAGAAAAACAAAAAAAGAGCACATAAACCACTAAAGAAAAAATTATGTGCTCTCATAAAATCAAATCTTTTCCGGAAAAATAACCATAATAAGAAGCTTGTATTTTATCCAGTATAGCGCATTTATGTTGGCTTTACAAAATAAAAACCCTCTTCTCTTTGAGGGAAAAAAGGGCCTATCTTTTCAAAAATGAAGTCTCTGTTAGAAACGACCTGCAGCGATGATAGTTAGTGTATCAGTATAATCGCTAGCTGCGGCCTGAACTGCCGAAATTTTCGCAAGCGCCGTAAATGTTAACGTATCCCCATCGGTTGTACCAGTACTGGCTGCGACTGGCTGAAATGTAGTTGAAAGGGTCCCGCCGTGCGTAGCATCACCATTATACTCCTGTCCATAGTTGGCGGCTTGACTAACAGTACCAGTACCAGTACCGCTATCTGTAAAAGCAACGTCGAGAAAATAACCATTAGTAGCAGATACATCAGTCACGGTATTATCACTTGCAGAACCAGACGAAGCAATAGTTGCTCCAGTGGATGCTGAATTCAAAGCCGCATTAGCGCTTTTAACCCACGCCACCCATCCAGAAGAAGCATTTGTCGTAATAGTAGCTACAGATGTACCAGTCAATACGGGAGTTGTGGTTAGGTTTGACAAGAACGTAAGCGTGTTGGTAGGAAGACTAAAAGAAAACGTGGCCGGAACTGTTGCGCTGACAACCACTTGGTCATTAGAAACGACAGAGAGCGCAAATGCTGAAGTATCAATGGTAGTTGGCCCAGCCTTCTGAGTGGTAATAGTCCCTGTATAATTATTTCCTGGCGTGGCATGTGTAGTGAGCGTGCTTGTGGCGACAAAATTGAAACAATACAGTGTACCAACAACCATATCGCCACTTGGGAAAGTGACGTCTTGACCGGTTGCAGCAGTAGCTGTTCCGATTCCGATCCAAGCAGTGGCATCCGATGGAATATTTGTTGTAGTAACGGTCCAGTTTGCAGGAGTATCAACCGTGGCAAAGCCGGTGGGAAACGTCACCTTGACCTGTGTCTCAACATCCACAGTGGTTGATTTGGCACATATCATTCCCCCCGTAGCCGTAGATGAAACCAAACGATCCGGCCGCACCATCGCTAGCGTAAGACCCGCTGCCTCAGCCTTTTCAACTAAGAAAAGCGGAAGGACTACAGTGAGAAGCAAAAAGGCTATATTAGCGACTGCTATTTTTTGAATTATAGTCTGCTTCATACAATCAAGATGTACTAAGTTTTTTTATTTTTATTTTTTGAAGAGAAATCAATCTCACACTTATCATTGTAGCAGATTTTTCCGCAAAAGTCAACGCGCGCCTTCTCAATATTTCATTGCCGGATAGCTTGATGGATTCTTCTACTCTTAAACTATACACCATATCTACTCTCTATCAAAAACTTGCTGAGGCAATAACAGTAAGAGTCTCACTATAATCACCAGCAGCCGGAGTGACAGCTGATGCCTTGGCTTTCAAGAGAAACGATCCGCGACCAGCTGTGACGGGATTGCTCGTCGTAAAAATTTCACGAATATTCGTATCGGCCACAGCCACATTATTCGAAGCAAGATTGTAGGCTGTCGTGACAGAAAACGGCCCGCCCGCGCCCTGTGTCGCGCTCGAACCCTGCGCACCATATCCTTCTGAGAGAGCAGTCAAGTTGCCCGTCACAGTATTAATCGTATACCCCGCCGCTGTACTTTGAAGCCCAGCATGAGTACTATACACATAGACTTTTCCCCCATTTTCACCATTCGTATCCAAATCTACCCAAATCTTATCCGTACTATCTGTCACTGTTCCTGCAAATAAATTGCCGAAACTGGTTGCTGTGACGCTATTATCCGTATCAGTCGAAGCTACATCAATATCAAATGAAAGTGTCGGGTTGATGGTGGCAGCAGTCGCTGTCGGGCCATAGCCCGTCTCGGTAAATTTTCCCTGCCAGGCTTTGACTTTGACTTTATAGGTCGTGCTTGGCGCGAGACCAATAATTACCGTACCTGTGCCGCTACCCCAGGCTGCGTATGTCTGATAATCCTCGGCTCCGAGTGACGCACCGACAGTGGCATCGCTCTGGACATAGTTAGTCGTCACGAAATCATCTGTACTGATGGCGATGGCAAATTTGGTATCGCTCGGATTACTGCCCGTCGCGAGGACGATTTTGAGCTTATTGTAATAATTGCTCGGATTGGTAAACGTTGGTGCAGGTGGAACATTAGCCTGATTGGTAAAGATGAGTCCTGATCCGAGATCCGCACCCGATCCGGTCTGCTTGCCATTACTTTGCTCACCACTGATGCCATCGATAGCATAACTACCCGACGTCGCATTACCCACTCCACCCGTCCCGAAACCAAAATCCTTGAGCTGATAATTCGTACTCGCTGGCATCACAAAAATGAGAAAAAATCCCGCCTGAAGCGAGATGAATTTCTGGAATACATGCTTGGTAAGGTCGATTTTCTCCAACATAGAGGGATGCTATCGAGAGACAGATGCGATAGTCTGATCCGTGGAATCGCACGAAGTGACCGTCACAATGCCGTTACCATTAGCTATGATAGAATAGTGAGTCGTTCCTGCGGAACCAGTGGACGGATCAGAAGGAATAGATTTTAGATATCTGGAAAGATCGGTCGACATATCGATACAACTATCAACAGTCACGCCACAATTTCCAGAAAGGGCGCATCCACTAGTAGTACTACCGATCTGCCTCTCTGTCGCGTCGATTCCACTCGGCAATACTCCTTTGTTATCTACGATATACTGCTGCACAGCCGAAAGAATACTCTGAATATCCGAAAGCCGCCTAGCATCGCGAGCATTTTTGAAGCGCGTGGCAGGATCGAGCGCGACGATGACCACCGTCGCAAGGACGGCGATAATACCGATAACCAAAAGGATTTCAATCAGCGTAAATCCTCGCTTGGTCGGAAAAACACTTTTTTGTTTTCTCGCTATCATAAAAACAAATACAAAACACGAAAATCTAACCCTATAATACCAGCTTCCCAGAAAAATGCCAAAATGCTCTTTTACCAAACATGCTTTCGAACCGACAGAAAAGCGTCCGCGATATTAAGAGTGTCTTCATCTCTACCAGATATATTGGTCTGAAGTGCTGCCCCGATGAGCGGATTATAATCTCTTTCGATACATTCATATCCCGCTCCGGAGAATTTTTCCAGAAATGCACTCGGGGCTTCACCACAATGCGAAAAAATAATCCTCTTGATTTTTTCTTCTGATTTTTCACCCACAAATAAGAGAAATTCTGACAAGTCTTTCTCTATATCTCCGCCTCTCTTCACACAGGTTGTCAAAACAAAACCACTCTCTACAGCACAAAAAACAATCGATTCTCGGTCGGCCGCTACAATGACAGACACTTCCGCTGCCTCTCTTTCGAGACTCGCCAATACAGAGGATTCAGGTACTATACTCTCAATCAGAAGCGGGACTTCTTGAAGTGCCTGATGGAAGGATTGCGAGAAAACCTTCTCGACCACGGCTACTTGTACAGCGACAAAATCTTTGTTTTTTTGCTTTTCCGTATACTGGAGCGTCTGGAAATCCCAGTCTGTCTCGCGCAAATCTTCCGGTATAGATGCTTGGGCTTTTTCTGCTACCAGAGTGCGCGTAATGAGCGTCCCGGCAGAGAAAGATACTTCCGTCACATAGACGAGCTCTTCACTCAAAACCACACGGATCTTCTTGCTCTTCGAAAGGGATCTCGCTTGTCTGAGCGCCTGTGGCAACGTCTCTTTGGTATAGGGAATCGCTTCATTTCCATAAAAAACAGGCTCGCTTTTGAGTACGACGAGTCCAGAATCAATACAGGTTTTCCCTACGAAGAGTACGTAGCGTTTTTTTGCAAAGATCATAGTACACCTATTCTAGCTTGTTTTAGTAACTATCTCAATTTTCGTGCCAACTCTGCAAGACGAATGTCGCTGGCACTATGATCTGACGCGTTGCGATAATCTCGACAGAACGTTTGAGAACATTCTTGGTTCCAGAAATATCGAACATCCATATCTGCCCATCCTTGGTAATATTTACATTGCATCTTCCTCCTAAATATTCATAGCTTCCTCCGGTATAATTCTCATCGCGAACACCATGAAGCAAAGCGTCTTCGGCACAGCCTTCTGTTAATTGCAATGCCTCCTCTCCTTCTGATAATATACGGGCTGATTGCGCGCTCCCAATAGAAAGATATGCTGTCCCAACCACTATCGAAAGTGAAAAAACGAGTATCATCAAGACGGTAATGACCGCGATAAATCCCTTTTGTTTTTTTGGTATCATAAGCCTGAATTTCTGATAGCTACTCCTGATCGAATGGTGGAGACCGCATCATAAACCGAACGGGTGTTGATATTTTTTTGCACTGACTCACATCCGAGCGTGAAATCTATATATTCAGAAGCTTCTGCCTGCGAACCATACCTCACGAAACGGAGCTCTGTCACGCGAGTATCTGCAGAGTGGAGACGTACTGACGGCTGACCCGATTCCGTCAGTGTCACGATACCATCCTCAATCTTAATCGTTATAGTGTCGCTCGAACCAACTCTCTGAAGCACGAGCCGCCCATTTGCATCATTCCATACCGAAGCATCCGTATCCGCCCCGGATGATTGACGTATCAATGATTTCAATCGTTCCGTCACGAAACGCGCATCAGAAAAAACATGTCGGCCGATACGGTCTTCATTCCCCAAATCGAGAACATTCCAAGAAAATGAGAGGAGTGCCCCAGCCATAAGACAAAATATGCCGAGGTAAATCAGTACTTCAAAAAGCGTGAATCCCTTGAGTGTCATCCTTTTATGCTGCGATTGTTTGTCTCTTATCTCCATCTTGTGAGGTATGTCGTGAGTATAACCGAATTTTCTCTCGCCCGAGTAACCTTCCATGCCACGATTGCCGTTACCTTGTATGTATCTGGATCCAGGCTTCCCTCAGATTCATCGATATCACCGTCTCCATCACGATTGGTTCCCGCGATCTGTATGATGCGTGTATATTTCCCCGATACATCGCTCGTACCGGAAAGCTTCCAATAACCATCTTCTTCCGTAATACCTGTTCCATCTGTCGTGACCAGATCATCGAAACTCTTGGCTCGGATAGATCGCATCGCCTCGATTCCTTCTGTCGCGTAAGCCGTCGCAATCGCCGTCTCTTCTGCGAGACGATCTGTCTCGAGTCCCGTGAGCAGCACCTCTACGACGCCCCATGCAAACACCGTAAACAGAGCTCCTGCAAACAAAAGTTCAATCAAAGAAAATCCCTTCTCTTTCTTCTTCATACGTCTACTGTTTTTCCAATACCCCTTCGCTATTCATTACGAATATCTCCGTGACCCCATTACCCGAAACGGTGACTGTCGGTGTCGTATCGGGTCGGCCCGTAACACGCGAAAAAATAACCTCGCCTACTCCCGTAATCACTACGCCGCCCTGAATATCATAGACTTCATCAAATGCCGCATTGCGCCCCACGTATGAATCTCCCTGAAACAAAGTGATGCGATCAGCATCAACACTCACTCCCCACCGTGCATCATTTTTACCGACCATGGCATATGCCTGAGCCTTCCGCAAGCTTCCCTCTAATTCATCGAGAGCGACTCCCACCTCTTGAGATACGATAAACCTACCATAAAAAGGTGCTGATAGCAGCCCCACAATAGCCACGAGCGACATCGTCAGTAAAATCTCAATCAGCGTAAATCCCCTCATACCAAAAACTTCTTAACGGCGGATTGATCCCGTGAGTGAATAGATGGGTGTCAAGATAGCTAGAGCCAGAAACGCGACGATGAGACCAATCCCGATAAGTAGCAGCGGCTCGAATATCGCTGTCATATTTTTTATCTTGCGATCAACTTCTGCCTCGAAAAAATTCTCCAAATAAAGAAGTGTCTCGCCGAGCTGCCCCGACTTTTCTCCGGCTGCGATCATTTTGATAGCCAAAGGTGAGATAAGTACATACTGCTTGCGTGATAATTCATCAGCCAGTGTTCTCCCCTCCGAAACAGCGACGGCGAGGCCTCCAACAAGATAAGCGATAGCACGATCTTCCATGACCGCCTCTTCGACCGTAAGCGCCTCGAGAATCGGAAGCCCGCTCTCGAGCATCGTGCCCATATCGCGACAAAAATGCGAAATAGCAATATCCTGGAAAAACTCTCCGAACACCGGCAAAGAAAGGAGAAAACGATGCCAGTATGGCTTGATACGAGGGAGCGTGATACATACCCGCCAGAAAATACAAAACAAAAAAATAAGGGAGAAAATCACGATACCATGACGATCCATAAATGATGAGAAAGAGAGCAGTAGTCGCGTCGAAAGCGGCAACGCGACATCAAACGATTCGAAAAGCTTCAGGAGGCGCGGCAAAATAAAAATACTTATAGCGGCCCCCAATACGAGCGCCATCGAAAGCACGATAGCCGGATAGAGGAGGATGCCCTGTATCTTCTTGCGAAGCGCGTACGAGCTATCTAATTGACCCGAAAGAAATACGAGATTTTCCTTGAGCGTTCCTGATGCTTCGCCAATTTTTACCATGTTGAGATAGAGTGGATCAAATATTTTCGGAAAACGCGCCATGGCATGCGAAAGCAACTGCCCATTCTCTATATCCGAAAGAAGCGCGCTTATGACTCGCTGCAGATTCCCTGAACGACTTTTGCTTTCGAGCGATTCGAGGGCCTCACCGAGAGACACCCCACTCCGAAGCAACACGGATAGTTCGCGCGTAAATAGAAGCTTCTCGATATGGCTAATGGAAGAAAACATAAAAACAATGTCAAAGCTCAAATTTCAAATATCAAACCAAATTTTTTTACCCCTTGGTAACCCGTAACACCTCGTCGATCGTGGTCAGTCCCTGACTTACCTTGAGCAACCCTTCTTCAAACATCGTTCGCATACCGTTTTTGATTGCCAAGGCCTCAATTGCATTTGCATCCTTTTCTTCGACGATAGCACTCCGAATAGCATCGTCTAAGACCAGCACTTCGAAAATACCCGTACGGCCTTCATATCCCGTATGATGACATGCTTCACAGCCCTTGCCTCGATATAGCCGGACCTTTCCCCCTCGCTCTGGTGCGCCGAATATTTTCTCAAAAAACTTTTCTCCCACACGTTTCGAGAGCTCTATACTTTCAACTTCTTCACTCACCCGACATGCAGCATGGATTTGACGCATGAGTCTCTGGGCTACGATGATATTGATAGTCGAAGCAATGAGAAAAGGCTCGATCTCCATATCGATGAGGCGTGGTATAGCCGTCGCAGCGTTATTCGTATGGAGCGTCGAAAGAACCAAATGACCCGTCATCGCCAGATTAATAGCGATACCGGCTGTCTCGTTGTCTCGGATTTCGCCGACGAGTATAACATTCGGATCTTGTCGTAAAATACTACGGAGTCCTGTCGCAAAGGTAAGATTTACTTCTGGATTTACTTGAATCTGATTGATACCTTCCATATCATACTCAACCGGATCTTCGATGGTCACAATATTCTCCTGCCGACGATTGAGAAGTTTCAAAATAGAATAGAGTGTCGTCGTCTTGCCGCAGCCTGTTGGACCCGTGACGAGCACCATACCATACGGCTTCTGGTAGGCTGTTTTTACCGTATTTAAAATATCAGCAGGCAAACCGAGATTGGAAAGCGAAAACTGACGCGATCGATCCGAAAGAAGCCGGAGTACAATCTTTTCCCCTTCCGTGGTCGGAATGATAGAAACGCGCACGTCTAGATGATTCCTTCCTTCGATGGGAAATTCTACTTTTCCGTCTTGCGGAACCTTGTGTTCATCTGTACGAAGTTTGCCCAGCACCTTGATACGAGAAATAATCTGAGGGTGAAGTTCGGGCGGCAATTTCACGATATCATGCAAAACACCATCGATACGGAAACGTACGAGCATATCTTTCTCTCGGGGCTCCAGATGTATATCAGAGGCACGATTTTGATACGCATACGAAATGAGCGTATCGACAATGCGAATAATCTGAGGATCACCCGCTACATCTTTTGTGTCCCCCGTATCTTTGAAACCGGATAATATGATATCCTCAAATGCCTGTGAAACCTCTTTCTTATAAAGCGCTAATGCGTTTTCCAAATCACGTTCCGAAGCCAAAGCGACCACAACTGGTAATCCGGTCTTTTTCTCAAGAAAATTACGAATCTCCAAATCGTGAGGATTGGTCATGGCCACACGCAAGCCAGACGCATCTCTAGCAAAAGCGACGATTCGATGCTTCTTCGCGACAACCTCGGGAACAATCTGCAATATTTCTTCGGGTATAGATTGCTGATTCAGTACGACAAAGGGCACCTGGAGAGCATCCGCCACAAGCTTCCCGAGCTCTTCATCGGTCACCAGATTGTACCAGAGTACCGCCTGCGAAAACGATCCTCCTTCGGAACGAAAACGTTCATCGGCCATTTCGAGATCTTTTTCCTCGACAACACCCGCGTCCAGCAGCAACGCTCTCAATTCGTCATGAGTGAGGACATCTTTCATACAAAAAGGGCTCTATGCCGGGAGATTACTCTTCACTTTATTGATAACTTCCTGAATTGGGATATTCGCCTTGACGAGATATTCTGCAGCTCCGAGATGGAGAACTCTCTTAATATCCTCTTCTTGGCTCAGATTGGACAATACGATGACTTTAATATCTTTCAAAACTGGATCAGACTTGAGTTCGGCCAGGGTCTCAAATCCATCCTTGCCAGGCATAATCAAATCGAGTAAAACAAGTGCTGGCTTGCGAATCCGGGCTAATTTTATAGCTTCATTGCCGTTGCCCACTATCTCGGCATGAATATTTTCTTTGGCAAGTTTTGTCTTGTAAATCTTGGAATAAAACGGGTCATCCTCCACTACCAAGACAAATTTTTCTTCGATCATACCAAATTAAAATTAGATATTATCAATTGTTTCTACTATAGACACGCTTCTGACTAAGAGTCCGTAGACCGGAAAGGAAAGGAAATGAAAAATTTTGTACCAACATTTTCTTCGCTTTCAAACCACACTCGCGCACCCGCTTCTTCTAGATATGATTTTACCACGGAAAGCCCGAGACCACTACCGCTTGTGTCCTTACGAACAGCATTGGAAGAACGGAAAAATTTAGAAAATATCTTCGATTGATCTTCTTTCGGAATACCTATGCCTTTATCAGCAATTGTCACCAAGACAGCCTTATCTGTCGTCTCTACGGTAATAATCACCTGTCCATCTTTTTTGTTGTATTTGATACTATTTGCTATGAGATTCTCAAATGATTCATACAAATGTTTCGGAGGAACCATGATGGCAGCAATTGACTCTTTCGGAATATTGAGCACGATCTCGACAGACCGCTGCTCGGCCTCCGCCGACATCACCTTGATGATCTCCTGTAGAGTATATATCACATCTGTCGGCTTCTTCTCCTCTTTTCCTCTATTTTGATCAATACGAGAAACGTCCAAGAGGTCATTTACAAGAGCGACCATACGCAAGCTATTGTCATAAATCTGGCTGACTACCTGTACGGCTTCTTTGGGAAGCTTGCCGAGGTCCCCATTTAAAAGAAGTTCCATACTCCAGCGCATGCTACCAAGTGGCGTCCGCAACTGATGCGCGGCGACAGAAAGAAAGCTATCCTTCATCTGGTCCAGCTCATGCTTTTTTGTTATGTCTTGGAAAACCGTAATAGTTCCAATAATTACATCTGATGCATCACGAATGAGAGAGCAAGTTCCAGATACGGGAATCTTTTTATCGCCATGAATCAGGAAGGTTTTGTCAGAAAAAATACTCGCCCGTTTCTTCTTCAAAGTTTGGTCGACAAGGAAAACTCGTTGTTCATCCGCTACAGTTTCCTGAACAAAAGAAAAGGCTTCTTTGGATAATTGATACTCAACGTCCTGAAACATTTTTCCCGATAAGACCTCGGCTGATTCATTCATAAAAATAATCTTGCCATCAATATCAGTCGCAAACACGCCTTCACCGATAGACTTAAGGAAACGAAGGATGCTTTCTGCGCGGTTTTTTTGCTCCTCGATACGTCCATTGGCGGCAAATAACTCGTCCGCATGTTGTATGATACGCCTCTGCACCGCCCGTTCCTCAGTGATATCCCGCTCGATCCCGACGAAGAATTTGACCTCACCCATATTGTCGAAAATCGGCGAAATACGGATATTTGCGAGATAGGTCTTTCCATCTTTCCTCTTATTCGTGAGCTCACCGGTATATCGCAGTTTTTCGACCTTAATGGTTTTCCACAGTGTTTCATAAAATGATTTGGGCATCTGCCCGCCCCACAGGGATGGTCGGAGTCCAATCATCTCCTCTTTCGAATACCCCGTCAATACTTCCGCGGCATGATTCGCATGCAAAATGATGCCGTGGGAATCCGTAATAATCGTATGATCGAAACTGGCGTCAACAGCTTGCTGAAACTTCGTCAAATCTTCGGTCTTCCTTTCCAATTGCTTCGCCGATGCGCCGACATCATCAAGAATATTGAGAATAGCCGCTTTTGACCTTTCCCCTTCGACAATTTTTTCATGCAACTCTTTCGTATGAGTTGTAATTTCATTTTCGAGGTCAGTAGTGTATTGATTGAGGTATCCGACCATGTCATTAAAAGATCGGGCTATATCGCCAATCTCATCCGCTGAACTAATATCTGTCCTCACTGTAAAATCGCCACCCTTTATTTTCAAGGCGAAATCGCGAAGCTCCCGCAAGAGCCTTATAACCGACCCTCCAAAAACATATCCGACTATACCAGCCAACAGACTGATACATCCAACAAGAGACCAGAATCCCACCAGGGCCATTCGTAACTGAGCGTCAGTCAAAGGTACTAAAAACTTTTCTTGAAATATCAAAACCAAGGCGGTGGTCGATAGAACGACAACAACTATGACCATCTCAATAACCAAAATGACTTTGCCTCGTAATCCTAATTTCATACTTCCCTCTAAATATCTACTTAGCCTCCATAGGTACGTTATGTTCACTCAACCGTTCCTGTAATTTCAGATTCTGCTTCTTTAATTCAATCATTCTCAGCTCACGATCTATCATAATCTTGTTAATTTTTTCAATCTGATCAATATACTTCTGTTTCTTTTCTTCTACCAACTTGATTTCCGTGATATCGAGACAAGAACACAAGTAACCGAGGAAAGTACCTTCTGGGGAATAATGAGGAACGTTCTGCGAAAATACCCACACATATACACCATCAACACGACGCAAACGGTATTCGCTTTTGTATGACTCATGCTTATTAAATGCCTCTTCGAATGCCCGTCGCTGACCTTTGGCATCATCTGGATGAATACTTTCCATCCATCCCATACTCAATTGATTTTCCAGTGTCTGCCCCGTAAAATCGAGCCAAACTTTATTGAAATAAATACACTTCTTTTCCTCATCCATCACCCAAATCATAACTGGTGCCGAATCGGCGATTGCATAGAACAATTTCTCACTTTCACGTTTCTTCGCTTCCATGTCTCGCAATGAGATGAGCATCGCATCGATACGATTGGCGAGGCGAGAGAATTCGTCCTTTCCCGGTAGTGTAATCCGCGATTGATGTCCCGTCTCTTTACTAACTCTCTCGACCGATTCCCCAAGAGAAAAAAGTCTCCGCAATACCAGCACTTCAAAAAGACCCAGTATGACGATAACAATAAGTATGCCCACTCCGAGCAATATCTTTGTAAAAAATGCAATACTATCCTGACCCCGTTGATAAATCGCTCGATCAAATTCTACTCGCATAACAAGAGTCTTCCCCCCATCCATATCATCCTTGATGGTATACCCTGAAACAGTCGTATCACTTTCGCTTCTCTCTGCAATGAAAACAGTCTGGTCCTCCCCTATATACCGAGCAGCAGCAAAAGATGGGTACTGCGCAATCTCACGAAAGGGCCTCATAGTTACTGCGAAATGCGTCAGATTGGCGATTTTTGATGCCATTTCATCATCGACAAAAGTAGCAAACATGATTGTCCCTGCGCTTGGAGAGAGTCCATCGCTTGAAGTAATACTGTGAGTCACATTAATAATCACTCCATCAGAAAGAGCAATGATGCCCGAATGAGCATCCTCTCCCTCGTCATGTACCGTAAGCGCGGGATGTGTCTGTATATAATTTTCGAAACTCTCCGAAAAAACGACTTCTTTCCCTGATCCATCGATCTGCTTCTTAAACAGAATGTCACCATTCAAATCGATAATAACTATAAACTGTATATGGAGAAGCTCGAGCGAGATATCTTGGAGATTCACATCAATATAACTCTGATTGTGATCCTGCGCGAAAATATACGTATCGTCCCACTGTCCCCAGTCAGAAATCTTTACCGAGAGACTGTCAATCTCGTTTTGGAGGGCATCAGAAACGCGCGTCACATTCTCCTCAGCCACCTGTCGCTCTAAATCACGATAATCACTCCTCAGAACACGCGAGAGTACACCGTAGACGACGAAAAACAATATGGAAAGAATTCCAACAACAGAAAAAAGTACCTTGATGCGAAGATTCATAGTATTTTTATGTGTTTTACTTTCCCTACTCTCCTTGGCATACAGGACGAACGACATAATTATATCACAGAACCAGAAACACACTGATCAAGAGTCCGAAGCTCAGCCCTTAACCCTGACACACTTTATGCTATAATATACGATATATGCAGATGCGTATTTCTAAAAATACACAGAATAGGCAGTAGACCTATTACTTACCTTATGAAAAATCTTTTTCGTGCGCCAGCGATACTTGGTGTTGTTGGGTGTATATTTTTCCTCCTCATCCAATGGCCGTATTTGTCTTTTATCAGCCATAATCTCCTCGAGGAGCCGTATATGTATTGGTTAACTGTTTGGGGAATACTTATTGTGTTCCTCTTTTTATTCGCCTTTTTTATCGAACGCAATGATTCCTAGCACTATTGTACTCACTGTAGCATTGATATATTTCATCGCGCTCTTTGCTATCGCGCTCTTCGTGGAAAAAAAGAGTAGCAAAGGATTTCTTTTCACCCACAACTCTATTATTTATACGCTCACCCTGGGAATATACGCGACCGCATGGACATTTTATGGATCGATTGGCTCTGCAGCAAGCTCGAGCTTTCTCTTCCTTAGTGTGTATATCGGTCCAACACTCATGATGATTTTGGCTTATGCGATGCTTAAACGACTTGTCCAGATTAAAAGCAAATATGGCATAACGAGTATTGCAGGCTACCTTTCCAATCGTTACGGAAAATCACAGGCGGTCGGGGTGATAGCCACACTTATCGCCCTCATCGGAGGCGTCCCTTACTTTGCGCTCCAAATCAAAGCCGTAGTGTCTTCATATACCTTTATCACCATCGGTACAACGACCGCGGTACATGGCTCTATCGAACTCCTTATCCTTTTCACCATTATTATTTTTACCATTTTCTTTGGTTTTCGCACGCTCAGCCAAGATGAGACACATTCCGGACTCGTAATGGTTGTGGCAATACAGTCAATCGTGAAACTGATAGCACTAGTCGGAGTCGGATTACTTGCCGTCTATTTTGTCTTCCATGGATTCGGAGACATTTTCGATACCGTTCGACAAAATGCCGACCTCCTCGAAAAAATTAATAAATCAAAACCCTCCTATTCACTCTTCCTCTCATACTTCATCCTCTCGATGGGCGCTATCGTCCTTCTGCCACACATGTTTCATGTCATGATTGTGGAAAATACCTCAGAAAAACACATTCGAAGCAGCGTATGGATGCTCCCTATCTATCTTATCGCAATGACCATCTTTACCTTTCCTATCGCCATGGTAGGCATACTTCTCACAAAAGACGTTACGCTCACGGATATATTTACCCTGGCTATACCAGCAATACGGGGAAATGCTTGGCTCACACTCCTCGTCTTTATCGGCGGACTTTCTGCCGCATTTAGCATGATTATGATCTCGACCATTGCCATTACCACCATGGTGACCAATCATCTCGTGATTCCCATTATCAACTCAATCAAACCGCTTACATGGATACAAAAGTTTATCCTTCAAATTCGCTGGCTCATTGTCACTCTCATCCTCGGCATCGCCTATCTTTTCGTCATTTCTATCGGGGATTCATATATTCTCGTCCAAATAGGCATTATATCTTTCGCTGCGGCATTTCAATTCGGACCCGCTCTTATCGGCGGAATTTTTTGGCAACGAGGGAGTCGTATCGGCGCATTGGTCGGTCTGTGGAGCGGATTTGCAGTCTGGATATATACATCACTCGTCCCTGCCTTTGTACGAAGCGGTTGGATAGGACAATCTCTGCTCGATAATGGCCCCCTAGGCATAAGCTTCCTTCGACCAGAAAATCTTTTTGGTATCACTACGATTCACCCCCTCGCAGTCACGGTACTCTTCTCTCTTCTCCTCAATGCCGGCCTCTACATCATATGCTCATACTTCTATCCCAATAATGAGACCGAACAAAAAATCGCCGATGATTTCGTTCATATTCTCGAAGAAAAGGCTTTCACTCTCGAAAACGCAGGCTACCAGAAATCGACCATACTAGTTGCACATAAAAAAGAAATTATTCAGAACATATTCAAAACGTATTTGAGCAAAGATGAAGCCCCTAGACAAGCACAAGATTGCCTGCGAGAGCTCAATCTCGATAGCGCTGAAACAATGACGCTGAGCCAACTCATACAACTGAACCGCGTGATAGAGAAAAGGATTGCTAGCTTCGTCGGCACCCCAACCGCGAGTACCATCCTCTCTCAAAACAGCCTTTTTAGCGAGAATGAGAACGCGCAACTCTCAGATATGTATACGAGGATTGCGACAGACCTAAAAATCACCCCTGAAGAATTCACACAAAAAATAAATTATTTCCTCGACAAAGAAAAAATTCTCATCGATGGAAGCAAAGCGCTGGAAGAAAAAGTGAAAGAACGCACCATGAAACTCGAAGAAGCTAACAATCAACTACAAGAATTCAATACGCTGATGGTTGGACGTGAACTCAAAATGATTGAGCTCAAGAAAGAAATCGATGATTTGAAGGCTCAAAAACAATAAACCTTATTCTTGTTATAAATATTTGGGCTACTTCTCAAATATCTATTTCCCAAGAATCACCGTGATAGGAGAAGCAGTGGTTTCTTTATTGCCTGGTAACGCTGCTTTTATAGTCACGTTTGGATATTTTTTTATTAGGGCTTCCTTGATGATAACTGCTGGTTGTTCTAGTCCCGTGGCATAATACACTGCTACACCAACATAATCACCCGTCGCGTTGCCAGCAACGGATTTACTATAGCCTTCTTTTTTCAGAAGGTCAGTCACAACGGCTGCGCTTCCTTTGATGGCACCTCCATTGAGGACACTTATAGCCATTGCCTTAAGCTTTACTATGGTTTCATCTTGCGACGCATTCGTAGCTGTATCAGGCTCTTGTTTCTCTTCGGTCATCTCCGAACTCTCTACGCTATCCGGTGTTTTTTCTCCATTTTTTTCTTGTTCAGTAACGAGCGCCACGATAGAGGGGCGCGCAGACTCTTGTTTGCTCATCTGCCACTTGGTATATGCCACAAACCCCACTCCGACGATTGAAGTAATGGTGCACACAATCAACGCTACAAACAGAAGCGTTCCAAAAACAGACTCTTTCGAACGTTTTTTCTCTGGAATTTTTTCAGCAGGATTCTCTGTATTTTTCATATTTTTTCAAATGGTCTCCTCATCTCGAAATTTTTTCCAAGCCACAAAAATAAGCGCGATCAAAGCAAAACCAAGAATAACAACACGCAAGATATCTTCCATATCAGACCAGTACGTCGTCGAACCAATAATAAGCGCTAACACTCCTCCGAACGAAAGGCCCAGAGATACTGCCTCTGCCCCCGCGAGAAACACGCTTCCGCCCAGAAGGATAATACCAGCTATCACAAAAACGATGAAAACATTGCGATTATACACCTTATTCACATCATCAAATTGTTTCTGGCAGGTAAAGGTCGTATTACAGTAGCCATTCGGTTCGAAGACATCGCCGCGCTGTACCACGGGCATACTCTTTACATTGTTCTCATTCCATTGCCCACCGATTTCGATGCAAGCTTCTTTGGTTTCAATAACCTCGTTCACCTGTTTTTCCAAGCAAAAATCTTCAAAAAGTGGCTCATGGTAGACCACGCGTACCAGATAGGTCAGAAACAAATTGATAACGATAGCGATACCAATCACTAGAGCCCATTTGATAACGCTCGAGCGATTCTTTGCGACTCCTACTGCTGGTACGGCTTCCATAAAAAATATGTTTAATGATATCTTATTATACCATACCAAAAACGAAATTCTTATGACGCATCTAGCGAATCGCTTTTGCTACTGCCTTTACGACACCCGTATCGAAAGTACTCGGAATAATATTCTGCGCAGAAGGCTTTTTCACCAAAGCAGCGATATTTTTAGCAGCCCGAAGCAACATATCATCCGTAATGATTTTTACTCTATTATCGAGCGCGCCTCGGAAAATTCCTGGGAACCCGAGCGAATTATTGATCTGATTGGGAAAATCCGACCGCCCTGTCGCGACAACGAAAGCGCCTGCCTTTTTGGCAATATCGGGCATAATCTCTGGTATAGGGTTGGCTAAGGCAAAAATAATAGCTTTTGTATTCATGCTTTTTACATGTTCCGCGGTTACGGTACCTCCCTTAGATACGCCGATGAGTACATCAGCCCCACGGAGCGCATCGGCAAGCGTCCCGGAAAGTCTTCGCTTATTACTCACTCCGGCAATGACATGTTTGAAAGGATTCATATCCTTACGATCAAGACTGATGATGCCCTTGCTGTCTACCATAATGAGATCTCCCACGCCGAATTTGAGGAGCAATTTAGCGATAGCATTGCCAGCAGCACCAGCTCCCGAGACGACCACAGTGCTCTTTTTCGCCTGTTTGCCGACTACTTTGAAAGCGCTGATCAGCCCCGCCAAGACAACCATCGCTGTTCCATGCTGATCGTCGTGCAGCACAGGGATATCTAGCTCTGCCTGGAGTCGACGCTCAATCTCGAAACACTGCGGCGCAGCGATATCTTCGAGATTAATGCCGCCGAATACCGGCGCGATATTTTTGATAGTCCGGATAGTCTCTTCCATATCCTGTGAGGCAAGCACTATAGGAAACGCATCGACTCCAGCCAGAGTCTTGAAAAGCATCGCTTTGCCCTCCATGACCGGCAGCGCTCCCTCTGGACCGATATTACCCAGACCCAAAACAGCCGAACCATCTGAAATAACAGCTACCGTATTTCCTTTTATGGTATACTCCCTCAGTTTATCCTTATGCTTGGCAAGGTACGTCGAGACCGCTCCGACTCCAGGCGTGTAATACAGGGACAAATCAGACTTACCTAAGACCTTTGCCTTGGGACGCATCTCTATTTTACCGCGTAATTTCTTGTGGACTGCTAGTGCTTTTGCTCCAAAATTTTCTTGTGCCATACAGTTTTTTTAGGGAATTACTCCTTCTCTCTTGCCTCTTCATTGTAGCACAAAACAAAAAATATACCGCCTAGGGGTATATAAAAACGCCTCCTTGAGCACAGTCTACCTGAACTCCTTGTAGAGAAAGGTTATCCCAAACACAGCCAGCATAATCAGCACGATGGTGCCTCCCGTTGACAGATTGAGGAAAAACGAGACGAAAATTCCTGAAAGAACAGAAAAAAATGAGATTGCTTCTGCCACTATGATTGTTTTTGCAAAACTCGTCCGCCACTGGAGCGCCGTCACCACTGGAATCACGATAAGCGCCGCGATGAGTAGTACGCCCACTATCGGAATAGCCAGAGACACAGTCAGCGCGGACAAAACGATGAGCACGGTATTCACGAGACGAGTCGGGATACCACTCACACGAGCCGCTTCTTCATCAAAAGTCACATACACGAGCTCTTTATAGAACAAGGAGAGGAGTACTGCCACTATTATTGCAAGCGTACTAATCACATACACGTCAGTCATCGTAACCGTCACGATACTCCCGAACAGATAATTGAAGAGATTTGTATTAAATCCATGTGCAAGAGAAAGAAGGACAACAGCGAGGGCGAGACTCCCCGAAAGGAAAAGCGCGAGGGCTGATTCTCCATAAATTTTCTTTGAATTCCGGAGTCGCTCGATACCGAGCGAGGCGAGCACTGTCGTAGCGAGAGCAGCAAACACTGGCGGAATCCCAAGTAAAATGCCTATAGCAATACCAGCTAAAGACACGTGGGAAAGCGTATCAGCAATCAGCGAGTATCTGCGTAGCACAAGAAACATACCGATAAGCGGCGCGATAAAGGCGACGATAGCCCCTGCTTCGAGTCCTCGAATGATGAATCCGTATTGAAAAATATCCGTAAGCATATGTTATTCGTTATACCCGCTACCTTTTTTCGCCACCTGAGTCTTGAGATATTCTCCTGGCTCTGTGTAACACGTCAGTGTCCGATCGACACAGATGATATGCATCACCTCACGCGTCACCCGGGCGATATCATGAGACACGAGAATCAGCGTCAGATCGAGATCACTATTTAACTTCCGGAGCAACGCATAAAAATCATCCTGCGTCTCGCGGTCAACACCCGTCGTCGGCTCATCCATGAAAATAACTTCGGGCTGACTCGCAAGTGCGCGTGCGATAAATACCCGTTGTTGTTGTCCTCCCGAAAGATCTCCGATCAATCGGTCGGCGAATGAGAGCATATCCACTTGACGCAGCGCTTTTTCTGCTTCTTCTCTATCTTCACTCGTGATACGACGAAACAATCCTCTCTTGCCGTATCTCCCCATGAGCACTACCCCGCTTACCGTCACAGGAAAATTCACATCGAAACTGGTGGCCTTCTGTGGCACATATCCGATCTTGTCCCAATCCTTGAAATCCTTGATGTCTTTTCCGAAAAGTCGTATCAAACCTGTACTGGGCGCGAGCAACCCGAGCATGATTTTGAGCAGTGTTGTTTTGCCTGCGCCATTGGGTCCGATGAGACCGATATAATCCCCCCGATGAATCCCTAGGGTGATATCAGATAACACTTCATTTTTCCCATCATAAGAAAATGATATCCCCTCGGCTTCAATGATATTCTTGGTATGGTCTATGCGTTGCATTGTAGTGCTGTTTCCAAATGAGTAAGATTCGTCATCATTTCTGTGAAATAGTCCTTGCCCTGAGATACCTCTTCATCCGTCAGTCCTTCGAGTGGATTGAGGACGAGGGTTTCAGCGCCAATTTCTTGTGCGATAGTTTCTGCAAGTTTCGGACTTACTAAAGTCTCAAAAAAAATATACTTCACCCCATTCTCCTTCGCAAACGAAGCGACGTTCGTCAGCGCCTTGGCGGATGGTTCTGTATCTGGAGAAATCCCCGCGATAGACACTTGCTCTAACCCATATGCCACTGCCAAGTGCCCAAAAGCCGCATGCGATGTGACAATCTTTCGACTTTTACAATCTGCCAAACCCTTCATATAAGCCACATCCAAATCGTGTAGTCGCTCCTGTAGCTTGGCGGCATTGTTCTCATAGTACTCTTTGTTTGCAGGATCAGCCGACGCGAATCCTTCTGCTATTTTCTCGGTCATTTTTATTACCAAAACAGGCGCGAGCCAGACATGTGGATCAGTGACAGTTTCGCCGTCCTCCATCATCTGTTCTGTCCCTAATCCCTCGCTCGCCACGACAAGCACTGTATGCGATGAATCCATATTTTTTTTCAACGCATCTCCCCATGCTTCCAGACCCGCTCCATTCAAAATAATAAGTCGACTCTTCTCGATGTTCATCATGTCTTGTGGCGTCGGTTCGTACTCATGCGGCTCCGCCCCGGCAGGCGTCAGATTAGATACTATTGCTTTCTGCCCTCCTATCTCTCCAGCCAAAAAAGCGAGCGGATAAAAACTTGTCACTACTTCGAGCTTCTTATTGTCTGGTAAGATCTCGGTTGATTGCTGTACCGATTTACCTCGATACACAAAACCCGCTCCGATAATCCCTACCAATATCACCACTCCCACAATGAACACAAAAAATTTCTTCATACTTTTCCTTTCTTATCAAATGATCTACCTACGCACATTTTCTGCAGAGACCGAAAAACTCAAACGAATGTTCGAGGATTTTGAACCCCTCCTTTTTCGCAATCTTCTTTTCCTCGCCACAGAGAGATGCCCCGAGATGAACGTCTCTCATATCTCCGCACGAGACACATGTCACATGGTGATGATGTGTCCCTGCCAGCTCGTAGAACGTCGCATCATTCCGAAGCATTAACTCCTTTATATAACCGCCCTTTTTGAGCGTCTCGATCTCACGATAAATGGTTGTTTTGTTGAATATTTTTTTCTTGACATCCAGTCTCATCTTTATCTCCTGCGCCGATACCGGCCGTGAAACGACAAAAAGAAACTTGAGAATCGCTTCTCGTGCGGCTGATTTTCGGAAACCCTTTTCTTGTAATTCACGCAAAATTGTCTCTATGGTTTTCATATTTCATCACGCAACTAAGTTGCATCAAAATCTACCTCTCTATACTAACGCAACTGTGTTGCATGAGTCAAGGGCTTGTCTCATAGCGATTACACTCTTCTTTATCTACCAATAAGTAGAACGTGACAATCAAAAAAACAGCTCCCTCGATAGGAAGCTGTTTTTGATATAAGAGATACCGTTCCACTCTCTGCAACACTCACATATCCTAATACCCGACGTAGCGCTCAATCGTAGCTTCTGCCCGGAGAGATTCCACAAACGCCTGGGCTTCTGTACTGAATTTCTGTGATTCGAGCTGCTGACGAATTCGCCCACGGAAATCAGCCATATCCACTCCCTTGGTGGGTACTGTTTTGTTGTCTTTGAGATATTGATCGATATCTTCTTCGCTCACCTTCACTTTATCGGCCAGTATCTGCTCCAATTGTTTGTTAATCAGAATCTGATCGGTTAAATCCTGTCTCGTCATATTCTGCTGGAGTAAAGCCGCATCAAGAGATGACCCCTGAGCCACCATCTGATCTTCTACTTTCTTAATTTCCGCAGCGATATCTTCGTTCTTTATTACGATCTGGAGGCTTTTGGTTTTATCAGCCAACAACTTTTTGGTAATCATGGCATCAAGAACATCTTTTCCGCCCCGTTTTTCCAATTCCTCTACAATACTCAGACGACTTATCGGCGTGCCGTTGACGACCGCGGCCACGAACCATCCTTTTTTATTGGAAATGATATACGTACCGAGCAAAACAATGGCCGCTACAAAAAGGAAAATCAGCCATGCATTCGTGCTCATTTTTGACTTTCGTGGTTTCGATGCCTGACGAACAGATTGGTTTTCTGGCTTATCCAGAGATACAACTTCTGACTGCTTCGCCACCACTTCTTCTTTTTTTGGCATTTCATTTTCCATACACGTATGCTTACATATGAATAATTTTATACTATCCCACCCAGTATATCGCAAAATCAAAGCCTGGGGAAGGGCTTTTACACGAATAAACGCGAATTATTGTCCGCTTAGGGCATAGAAATGACCTCAGAACATATCAAAAAATAAAGGGCTCCACTCACGATTTCTCGTAGGGAGCCCTAAAATGGCGACGACAGGCCATCGATTAAGCAAACACTGGATCGCGTACCAGCTGATGTGACCATTGGAATAGTCCTGGCGCCCAACGTACCGATCCCCTCTCCTGACAAAGAATGTCGATGTCCTCCGTCGCAAAAATGCGAAGCGGCTCATAATCGCCATCCATAGAGCCCTCAAGACTAAACGCAACCCCGCTTGCAAGATGTACGACAGCCATACGACTCGTTACCATGGCAGAGCGTCGCTCCAGCTGATTCCAGATTTTCTCGAGCATACGCTTGTCGAGCGTGGCGACAATATCCCCGTTCGTATCAATGGCGGGGAAATGACCGAGGCCGCCACCCTCGAGTTCGAGGAAATGAAACTGCGTGATATGCCAGCCAGCCAGGTCGTGACCGAACAGATCAGCCAATTTCTTCAGTTGCTTTGGGTCCATGATGGATTACCTCCTTTTGGTTTGCGGTTTGGAAACGTACTATACAACGAGAGCACCTTAACATTATGTTTCAAGAAATGTCAATTCCTGCCTACTGATGTAGGCAGGAATTGATTCTTTCTCTGTTCTCCGCCAGCTGGCGAATTCACTGAGGAAAGAGCGGGATTCGAACCCGCGATACCTTGCGGTATGCACGCTTTCCAAGCGTGTGCCTTCGACCACTCGGCCATCTTTCCTTATTATTCAATACTCCCCAGAACGCTCTTTAATAACCACCCTATTCGTTCGCGACCCTTTCCGCTTTTCAAAAATTTCTCTTCCCTGGTCGCATCCTCTTTGCTTGAAAAGGCCTCATAATATACCAACTTCCAGGGAATGAGATTTTTTGTGAAAGACACTGTACCACTATTATGCTCTTTTAATCTTCTTTTGAGATTATTCGTTACACCCTTGTATAGTCGCTTATTTTTTTCACTTTGAAGAATATAAACATAATACATAAGGTTCTTTTAAGCCACTCTCCGCCCAAGGCGGACCAGCCTTGGGCTGGGGCCATCTTTCCTGCTGCGCGCCCAAGAAACAATTCTGGGGCACGAAGTATCTTAGCGTATCTCGCGGATTCCGACAAGCTTGAGCGTCTCGTGATTCGGCGTCCTGCCATAGAACACGACGGTCTGATCACCAGGAGCGAGTTTGTCGTCTTTCTTGGTGTCCTGCATGAGTCGATCGACGAAACTTTCTGGGGATTGATCATTCTCGTAGAGATACGGTGTGACTCCCCAAACAAGCGCGAGTTCACGCCATGTCTGACGACTATTCGTCGCGACAAAAATCTTGCTCTCCGGACGGAAGTGCGACAAAAGACGTGCGGTCACTCCGCTGATCGAAACAACGAGCGCAGCCTTGGCATGGAAACTCTGCGCGAGCTCATAGACGCTCCGGATCATCGTCGCATACTCGTTCTTAAAATTGAGATCGAGCGCTTTGTAGAGATTATCAAACGGAGATTCTTCCGTCTTCCTAATAATTTCAGCCATCATAGCCACCGCCTCTACTGGGTACTTACCCATGGCGGATTCTTCGGAGAGCATCACAGCGTCTGCATGGTCAATCACAGCATTGGACACATCGCTCACCTCGGCGCGGGTCGGACGAGGATTCTCTGTCATACTCTTGAGCATCTGGGTAGCAACGATGACTGGCTTGGCTGACCGGAGACTCTCGGCGATGATATGCTTCTGGAGAATAGCCACTTCACTCGCTGGCATCTCGATACCGAGATCCCCGCGAGCTACCATCACCGCATCCGTCGCTTTCACGATTGATTCGAGATTCTTGATAGCTTCTTTGCGCTCTATTTTTGCGACGATCTGGGGCAAACGAGCATCTGCACCGAGTACCGCGCGCATCTCTGCCCGAGCCTCTTCGATATCGCTGGCCGATCCGACGAATGATAGGCCGACGAAGTCCACACCCTCTTCCAATACGAAATGTAAATCCTTCATGTCTTTTTCCGAAAGAATCGACAGGTCGATTTTCGAATCCGGCAAAATAACACCTTTGCGATTTTTGATAGTGCCATCATTTTTCGCGACTGCAATGACGAACGTGTCTTGCTTTTCGATAACTGTCAATTCGATCAGTCCATCCTCGATGAGAATAGCGTGCTCTATTTCTACTCCCTTGGTAATACCGACCATATCGAGCAAAATAGTCGGCTCTTCTGATGCTGCCAAAGTATCCTTCTCAGCAATATCACTGACACGCACGCGATCACCCTTCTTCACTTCGAAAGCCTCAGTGACTTCGGTACGGATACGCGGCCCCTGGAGATCAGCCAAAATGCCGATTGAAACATTCAATTCATCCGATAATGCACGCACGCGATGGATCACTTCTTTGTGCCAAGCATGTTCTCCATGAGAAAAATTGAGACGCACGACGTTTACCCCGGCCGCGACGAGTTTCGCGAGCATTTCCTTGCTTTCTGATGCCGGACCGACAGTCGCGACGATCTTTGTCTGTTTCATATCTTCTATGATTTTTTTAGTTACCGTATAAGTATACTCGAAAAATCGTATATGAGGAAGAAAAAACGGCCGATCTCGCAGAAGAATGATTCTCTTCTTTGAAATCGACCGTGGTTATTTGCTGCGGTGGCTATTATTGACAGACCCGAACGGGCTGCATCGCTGGGCGGCCATATACATCGTAGACCAGGCGGCCATAACGATCAGTCGCTTGTTGTGATGCGATCCAGCACTGCGGCCGCACTACCACTGGTGGTGACGGGGCAATCGCATCGAGTATGGCTAGAGCGGCCACTCCTCCCACTATCGCAGCAGCAGCATTGTTGCTGTGACCACGATGGTGGTGCGACGACTGATAACCCTGGCCCGTGTAGCTGCCATGGCCATCGCGTCCCGGCGGGCCCGGATAGACATCTCGCCCATGAGCATGGGCCTTGGTTACGCCGATGATGCTAGCTATCAGCAAAACTGATCCGAACATCGCCATCTTGATAACACGTGCTACATTTATTTTCTTGGCTTGCATGATTGTCTCCTGAAAAAATGGCAGCGTATGTGCCGGACTGAAATTGAATAGGTTGTCAAAAAACTACTCGACCCTATATTATACACCCAAAAACACCAACTGTCAAGGATAAATTGTTATTTTTGGCTTGAATGAAGTGTTTTGAGCAAAAAGAAAACAAGCCCCGCAAGGCTTGTTTTTGGCTATCTCCAAAAAAACTAATTCTTGTAGACTTCCTTGATCTGGAACATGATGTATCCGCCGATGATAGCACCGATGATAGCATTCACAAGATGAATCCCGACGATACTTCCGACGATACTCACAATCATCGCATAAAACATCAAGCGCCATGCACCGCGAGTCCGTTTGAATAGCCCTGGGAGAGCGATAGCCTGCAAAACAAGCGCCGCCAAAGAGAACAAAAGACTGATAATAGCCGTGGCGCCGCCACCCAAAACGAGCAATGGAGAAACAACCAGCACGAGAATAGTCGCCGGGATAGCAAAAATAATACCGAGAATGACCAAATATGGAGAAATCTTTGCAATAAGCTCCTTGCCTCCCATTGGAATCTGAAACGGAGCCTTCTTGATCATGTACTCATCGAGAAATGTTTCGAGTTGTCCGAGAAGTCCTTTCACATCAGAAACGGTCTTATTTTCTGCTTCCGATGCTGGAGCAGCTGGTGCCGGCTCTGGGTTCGACTGGTTGTTATGCGTCTCTTCCATAGTGTTTTCTCGCTCCCTCTCCGTTTGCAAACGAATTCGGACGCGAAACGTATTATTAATAATGACTTTACCTTCTTATCTATAGTATATCCCCCTCTTCGAGTTCGCGCAAAATCTCTTCTGGTATCGGACTACGCTTGGGGCTCACTCCGGGATAACGCCAGGCGCTGATAATCTTCAAACCACCATTAGCAGATAACAAGTAATGGGGATTTTTACCCTCTTTTATTATCTCTTGTTGTCTGTCTATCTGTCCGGTAGACTGGTTTTTTGTTATCTGTGTTTGAAACATCACCCAGATCTCCTGTTTCCAAACCTCTTTACCGTTTACGATTTTGGATGATACCGGCTGCATCACCGCGACGGTATGTTTCACGATGCCTTCTTCGCGACGCCTAGGATTACGTATCACGCCGCGCACTTTCTGTGCCGATAGACCGTACTGTTTCATCTTGTACTCTGCATGTACCGTAAACCTACACACGCCACCCGCACCGGACGCTTTCTTTTTTTGTTTTTCGAGAAATCGTTCTCGGGCCTTCTTTGCAAATTCCTGGTAGGGTGAGGGCATAAAGCACAAAAATCAAAACACAAAGAAAAAAACTCCAAAGCACGTGTATTTTTTGTATTCTGTGTTTTGTGTTTTTTAAGAAAGATTCATTCCTCGAAGCGCAGCCACGCGATCCTCAATGGGTGGATGCGTCATGAACAACCTTGAGACTTTTTTGCCCTTGAAGGGGTTCGAGATATACAGCGAGGCCGTAGCGCGGTTGGCCGCTTCGAGCGGTTCCGTATCACCGGAAATCTTTTCCAAAGCACGAGCGAGTCCCTCAGGATAACGCGTTAGTAGAGCCCCGGAAGCATCAGCGAGAAACTCACGCTTGCGAGAAATCGCCATCTGCATGAGCATCGTCGCTAGTGGCGCCAAGATCGAAAGCACTATGGCAGCAATGAAGAAAAGCATCTGGGCCTGACCACTCCGATTGTCATCATTATTCCGCCCACCGAAAAACGCAAAGTGTCGGAACCAATCCGCCAAAAGAGCTACAAAACCCACAAGGATGACCACGACAGTCGAAACAAGCGTGTCGCGGTTGCCGATATGCGAAAGCTCATGAGCTATCACGCCTTCAAGCTCGCTTTTTTCCAAACGCGCGATGATGCCCGTCGTGAGACAAATGACCCCGTGCTCTGGATCACGCCCTGTAGCAAATGCATTGAGCGCCGTGTCCTCAATCGTATAAATTTTCGGTACGGGCAGTCCGGCGGTGATAGCCAGATTCTCCACGAGACGATAGAGCTCTTTGTTGCTTTCAAATTCCACCGGTTTAGCATCACTCATCGAAAGCACGATGCGGTCGCTCCACCAATACGACGCGATGCTCATGATAGTCGAAAAGGCGACCGCCACATAAAGAACGGTGCTCGACCCCATCGCCCCAGCAAAGACATAGCCAACGCCGATGACGAAAACCAAAAACCCAGTCAGGTAGACCCACGTCAGCCGGCTATTTTTATCATAACTTGTATAGAGTGTTGTCATATATTTGATTCAGATGGATTGCTCCTCTATTCTAAGATACAAACGGAAGAAAAGAAAACAGGCGCTAAAAAGCGCCTGTTACAAAGAAAATATCTAGAATTCCACTTTGACTGGCTCCTTTTGCTCTTCTTCGACTTCAAAGAATTCGCGCTTTGCAAAATTGAACATGCCGGCGATGATATTGGATGGGAACATCTCGATCTTCGTATTGAGTTCCATCACATTGCCATTGTAGAATCGGCGAGCAGCCTGAATCTTGTTTTCTGTATCGGAAAGCTCGCGCTGCAACTCAAGGAAATTCTGATTGGCCTTGAGATCTGGATAGGCCTCTGCGATGGCAAAGACAGACTTGAGAGCGTCTGTCAGCATATTCTCTGCCTGACCCTTGTCGGCTACACCCGTCGCAGACATGGCTTTGGCACGAGCTTCAGTCACTTTCTCGAATACGCCGCTCTCGTGAGCTGCATACCCCTTCACCGCACTGACGAGATTGGGGATGAGATCGTAGCGACGCTTGAGCTGGACATCGATATCACTCCAGGCTTCACTCGCACGATTTTTGAAACGAACGAGACTGTTATAAGCAGCAATCACATACACAACAAAGGCGGCGAGCACCCCCAGTAGAATCAATCCTATACCCATAAAAGTATGTATTAAAATTAAAGGTAACCCTATTATAGCACAAAAAAAGTGGTATAATGGAGTTATAAAAACTCAAGTTTTTCAAGTTCATAAAACAGACTACGAAAAGCTGCTGATTTATAACTTTACAAACGTGATTAACTTTATAACTTAGATCTTATGGAGTGGTTCCAACCGTATCTGATATTTATTATACCCATTGTCGTCGGCATTGTGACTCAGATACTCAAATTCGTACTCTACACCCTGAAACATGGCTGGGATCCAGAATACATCTTCACGCATGGCCATATGCCGAGTGCTCATACTGCCCTCGTCGTCTCGCTCCTCACTTCCGTCGGCTATTACGAAGGCGCTCATTCCGGAGCCTTCGCCCTCTCGGCTGTCCTCGCCTTTATCGTCATCGATGATGCCGCCCGTATCCGCATGCATTTGGGTGATCAGGGTCGCTATCTCAACATGCTCATAGAACAGCTCCATCTCAATCAGGATGAATTCCCGCGACTAAAAGAGCGTGTCGGTCATCGCGTCAGTGAAGTGGTCGGTGGCGCTATCGTCGGATTCTTCATGACACTCCTCTTTATTGCAGTCACTCTCTAAAGACAGCCTCTCTCGCATATACAAACCAGCCTATCAAAAAATACTTGGCTGGTTTTTTTCTTTCGCTCAGGAGGATGGTACACTAACACTATAAAAATCCTATAAGAAACATGTTCAGAGAAATACCTCAAAATGTCGTTCGTCCAGAAAAAAGCCGAGATGAACTTCGGTCATTTCTTTCGGAGCGAACCAGAAAGGATTACGAAAAGACAGTTGGCCATGAAATGGCTCCGAAAGATTTCAATGTATGGGTCGTGCAGACCGAAGCGACACGGTCTCAATCTTTACATTCCGCTGATGCTCTCACCAAAGAATTTCAATTATCACTGAGTACAAATCAACAAACACTTTCTGACAATCGGGATGTGGCAGTCTCCATAGTCCCCCAAGATGAACTTCGACATGCGCTTCCCAATGCTTTCCCGGGCTATGGTGAAGTAACCCCCAATCTTCTGCCGGACCTCGTTATCGTTTCTGGCGACGTCGGCTATCATGACACACAGCCTGAGAGCAGTTTGACTCGTGCGTATATT
This sequence comes from uncultured Bdellovibrionales bacterium, assembly GCA_964451495.1. Lineage (GTDB taxonomy): Bacteria > Patescibacteriota > Minisyncoccia > Moranbacterales > UBA1568 > UBA1568. The sequence goes on from CAYVHS010000003.1 coordinate 45,667, forward strand.
AACTTTGAGATGCAGGCTATTCGTGATATCCGCCATGCCGCAGACGCAACACTTCACCATTTCTTTCCGACCGGAGAAAAACTCACGAGCGACTGGGATCAAGAATTCCTCCAAGCACACGTCCTCGGAAAAAACTATCATGAGCTTTTTCTGAGAAAACATGAGATTACCGAAGAAATCGCCCTCGAACTTATCGCCAGCTCGCTTTTCAATGACACCGATTACGAGTGGGAAATTTCCGGCCGAGCATTTGATACCTATGCTCGCACCAATGATGAACACTCCCTCAGAAAAATCACCACTGACGGACGCATCCGGAAAGCGGTCAAGCAGATGCGGAGATCTTTCGTTTTGACACACCTGGTCGAACAATATCGATCAGAAAAGAAAAAGGAATCAGGCTCAGGAGAATTTCAAAACGAGGAAGAGTATATCGCCTATGTACAAGCGCTGGTCCGAAAAACCGAGTCCACCGCAAAAGACATTGACCCCGAACAATTACAGACCGCGGTCTATGCCTCGCTGAAAAAATTGATCGATGCAAAAAAACAAGACTATCTCACGGATGTCGAAAGCGAAACCATGGAAGAGCGGCTCTTGCAGCCAATCATCGTCTCTGTCGGAAAAAGCAAGAAATACCAGGAAGCATCATTCGAAGCTGGCGCCGACGCCGTCCTTCCCGAACTCACCCCTGCAGGTATGAAAAAGGTAGTGGAGCTCGCAAAGCGTATTCGCACCAGCCCCGCCTCCATGGCGACCGAACGCCTCCGCAGAAACAAATCCGAATTCTATCATTCGGTCGTCGACCAGATCGAAGATCGATCCAAAGAGACTGCTGATACTGAAAAGGAATTGGGAATCCTCTCATCGCTCTTCAAGAAAATTGACGCAAAAACGATCCTCGATGTCGGCTGTGGATACGGTCGTCTCGCCAAACCCTTGGCCAAAGAGGGTTTTGATGTGACCGGCATCGATGCGAGTCAAGCGCTCCTCACGAAAGCAAAAGAAATGAAAGGGAAAACAAAAAATCTCCACTACGCCAAGGGAGATATTATCGACTACACAGGTTCCGTTCCGAAAGAAAGTTTTGATGCTGTGTATTATGGTTGGCATTCTTTCCTCGAAGCATACGGGCTCGGCAATGCCCTTGCCTCCCTTCGATCAGCGCGCCACGCGTTGAAACCAAACGGTGTCATCACCTTTGACCAACCAGCACGCACCAACCCTGAACTGGAAGAGGGATGGTATGGCGACGCGGAACACGGCTACCTCGCCTATCTCATGGATGAAGAGGAATTGAAATTCATGCTTCGTCTCGCGGGCTTTGAAGACGTACATATTCTTCACTGGACCACCAAGCCCAGTACCCTCTACCCCGAGGGCATGCAGAAAATATCGGTCGCCGCCCGAAAACCATCAATGCTGAAAATTAAAGAAGGATCTTGAATCCCCTCTTCCTTTTCCAAAAGACAGGCCAAAAAAATGAGTCTTACCATTATAGTAAGACTCAGATACTTCACCAGCATCACTCCGGACTTTTCAACAAAGCCATCGACTCATTGATCTGGCTTTCAAGTACTCGCATTGCTTCGAGACCTCTGGTCAATTCATCGAGATGCGGACGTACCTGCTCACGCAGACAATGCTCGCCCTCGCGAATTCCTGCTTGAAATCCGGCCAAGAAGAATTTGGCAAACATACCACGATACAATCGCGTCGAGGCAGGTCGAGTTTCAAACTTTTCCATCTCAGTCATTCCAAATGCCATGGGAAATATTCCGAGAAGCATCTCGCCTTCGCGGCAAAGTTGACGCACTTCATCTTCTTCGGATACCGTTGCAAAACACCGAACACCTTCCCTGGTAGCGCTGTCCACGACGACAGCAAAACTAAAAGCAATCGGTACATCTTTCATGATTCTCTCCTCTGGTTGGTAAAAAACTTTTTCGATCCGAACATTCACGATATCATTTCCCTTTCACAAACTTCTTATACAAGAAATTTCTGAAAGGGAGGCGAGAGGAAATGATATTCCATCTCGCCAATAGAGTGGCTCTTTGCCGAATGTGCCCAGAATAGCAACACATCCGGCATAACATTGTGGTTCCCACAACGCTCTCCTCGGGTTTTTGTTAGCACTTCCCCAAACAGAGTCATTCACCCACTTTAAGATCCTCAAAATATTTGAGGAGTCAAAGTAAGTGTTTGTTCATCACCACGTGTGCATCACAACGTTTCCGCTATGTGCCTCTCAACGCAGACGAACTCCCGAGGATGTGATCAAGCACCCCCTCATGCACCGGTACTACATCATTCAATAATGCTAACCCGGCATATCTCAAACTCTCAATAGAACCGCGGACACCCCCTATCTTTGGAAAGAAAATGCTTGATTCTCCTATGAACCGACTGAAGCTCCCCGCTCTTGAACGGCTTCCCCATCAAAATCGAGAATCTTCCAGCCGTTCCGGCATTTCCATGCCGGGTCCACACAACGATTCTCCGTCCTCGTACCGTGAGGCTCTTGTAGATATCTGGCATTTCTCTCTCCTCGTATAGATACGGCGAAATTGCCGCGACGGTTTTCTCAAAGAACATCGGGAACCATTTCCCTTTCACAAACTTCTTACGTAAGAAATTTCTGAAAGGGAGGCGAGAGAGGAAATATTATTCCGTCTCGCCAAAAACTACTTCACGATTTGTTTACAATGTCGAGGAGCCGACCCAGAACGACTGGCCAATCTTTCACCCACGCGCCGTCAATCTCTTTCATCGGCGCATACATGAAGCATACGCGATGACCATTGATGTTGATTTCCTTACCGATAAGCCAATCCATCATGGCACAGGCCGGGTGATGGTGATGATTGGTATCGGTCGCCACTGCGACTCGGATCCCCTCTGTCGCGAGATATACTGCGAGCGGATATCCGACCGCGAATGCCTCGCCGAGGTGATTCATCCCCTCACCGCCGAGCATCATCTCTTCGGCTGGCATCAGGAGATCGATCAGTGCGACATCGAACGACTCCTGCTGCACAGCCATCGCGACATCCGAATAATCTCGAAGAACGATGACTTCATGCCCAAGAGCTGTGAGATCAGCGAGGCCAGTCTGGCAATGTCGCTTTGAGTCGTCCACCAAAAGAATCTTCATTTCATTTCCTCCTCTACGTTGAGCAAAAAGAATACGATGTTCTGTTCTCCTGAACCTTCTACGAGCGGTCGAGTATACACACGACCAGCAAACGCTTTCGCGAGTGAGCTCGCGCCCAATCGAGTCGACTCCCCCTGCCATCCTGGCATAATCGCAATGAGCACCTTCGTCTCATCACCATCCTTCAGAAAGCGGAGTGCCTGGGACGTATCGTCCGTCAGCAGAAGCTCGGCCTCATCCGACGAATTCACAATCTGAATCATGGAATTCATTTCCATGATCGCCTTCAGCGCGATCTCGATCGGATTCTTCAGCACGATCTCAATCGGATTGGTCGAACGACGCTCCGAACCCCCTATACTCACAAAAATCTTCATCATCTACTCCTTTGTCAAATGAACTCAAGGGAAATCCCCTTTCACAAACTTCTTACATAAGAAATTTCTGAAAGGGAGGCGAGAGGAAATGATATTCCGTCTCGCCATGAACGCTACTCCTGAAGCTTGGCGATGATCGCGGCGAATTGCTCCGGCTTTTTGTTAGTCAATTCCGGCTCCATCGGCTCCACCACACCAGCTGCCTCGAAGTTTTTCAACCCCGAAGATGAGTGCGAATAGATTGGGCCAATGTAGCCAAATGACCGGAGAACCGAGACAATCAGAGCGCCCGTGATTCCCTGCGGGATCGGGTACTCCGCATCGTCAAACTGCCAATCGACAAAGATCGCGTCCGGCGTGATTTCAAGTGCTTGCTCGACTGCTTGCGAGACACTGTCGATCTGCCAAACAATATTCACTTCGTGGGCAGTCGGATCGAAACCGCATTGTCTTGCTAAAAACAACATAATATCGACTTCGCCTTTTTGATCATCGATTATTGCGATTTTCATTTCTCTCTCCTTGATTAAAAGAACTTCATCTCGATGAAAATTCAAACTATTTTGAATCCTCAATAGAGAGGAGAAGCGGTGTGTTCACGACTTCTCCGAATTACCTTACTCCAACCTTTTGGCAAGCAGCTCGCGCAAGACGAGGGTCGGACAACTCTCGAGGACGCCTTCCCAATCTGGGATATCCATCCAAGAGTCGCCATCGTCGCCAGAGTCGAAGTGGTAAAGGAATGTAAGTGAGATTTTCCCGTCCCTGATCAGATTCCTCATCAATGTCATGAAGATCATGTGGGACTTCTCATCACTATTGTAGTCACACTCTTCAAATGCTTCCCATTCTTCTTCGTATCCTTCCACCTTGAACGTTACGCCCTCCCGAGACCATTCTAGATCCTTCCCAAAACAGAAGTGCAGAATGTCTTTACCGACTTCCAACACAACACTGGCTGGGATGAAAGCTACATATTGATTGTATGAGGTGCTCATTTCTCTCTCCTTTGGTAGATACGGCGAAATTGCCACGACGGTTTTGTCAAAGAACTAGGGAAACTATTTCCCTTTCACAAACTTCTTGCGTAAGAAATTTCTGAAAAGGAGGTGTGTACAGTAACTGCCTGTACACACCAAACCATTAAAGAACAACTCAAGGACTAGGGTAGAAAAATTCTTCTACCCCAGCCGAGAAACATTACTCGGCTTCTTCTTCTGGGTTGAGGAGCCGGCCCAAAATCTTGAGCCAGTCCTTGCCCTTAGAACGGAAGTCAGTCCCAGAGCCTTTGCAGGGCCAACAATTGGCCGTCAGCCCGTTTATATTTCTTTTTCCGGCCCCATTACACTCCGCACACGGCCCCTCAGTTCCGACAATACCAACCTTTTGAACACTGTTGGTCATGAGCACCTGAGCGCCGTCGATAGAGAAGACATGCCCGTCGAAAGCATCAAGCATGGCCGACGCGGGGTGATGATGGTGATTCATATCCGTCACCACCGCCACATGTTTTGCACCCATTTTTGCTGCATGAAGTGCAAGCGACCAGCCAACCGCCATTTCCTGACCGACATACTTCCTCCCTGCACCGCCTTGAGACATGGAACCAGCGGGCATCAGGAGGTCTGTGAGAACTACGTCCCAGTAGGGAAGTTCAGACTCATCTCGTGCCTTAATGTATGCCTCCCGAGCTTTCATTCCATCCCGCTCGTACTGCTCTTCGAGGGCCTTCCGATTGGGGGCGTACTGCGTACCAAGCAGCTGATATGCCTCATCATGGCTCGAGCAAACGGTAAGGTCATGCTCTTTGCCCAGGAGCTGAATCGCTGCATCAAGATGGACTTGCGTGTCGTCGATGACAAGAACCTTCATTTTCTTCTCCAACCCCAGTGCCCGAGGTGCGGTTGCCAGTATTGGCAGATTTCTCAAAGAACTTGTACAAGTTGTTTTGTGTCTCTGCTCTTCAACTTGACTGCGTAGTATACCTTGTTTTGAGTAAAGTGTCAATAATAAGGTCAATATATCGTCAATAGTAAACGCGATACGAACCGAGTACTTTCATTTTTTGGCTTTATTATTGACTTTTATTTCATTTTCTGATATACTCATATTATCGACCTTTTTACCGACATATTTAAAATATCACTGAAAAAACATGCTTTTTCAAGACTTACAGCAATTTGGATTGAGCGAAAAGGAGGCTCGGGTCTATATGGCCCTGCTTGAGATTGGCGAAGCCTCTGTGGGACACATAACCCAGAAATCCGGCGTAAAACGCACCACCGTCTATGATGTAATAGAAGATTTGAAAGCATCCGGCCTCGTCGGTATGATAAAAAAAGAAAAGAAGACCCTGTATTTCGCCGAAGACCCCCGCTCTCTCGAAGGAAAGCTCGAAGAAAAAAAGGAAAGCCTAAAACGAATGCTTCCCGAACTCCTTTCTATTGCCAACTTCCTTGATAAAAAGCCAAAAATTCGATTTTACGAAGGCAAGGAAGGTATCAAGGAGGTGTACAAAGATACGCTCCAATATCCCGATCAAGAACTCCTGGCTTGGGTAGCGGAAGAAGCTATCGAGGCATTCGACGAGGCATTTCTCAACGCATACTATCTCCCCCGTCGTGTGGAAAAAAAGATTTGGGTCCGCGCTATCGCCCCCGATGTCCCACTCATGCAGCAGTATAAGGGTCAAGATGTCCCCTCGCTCCGGAAAACCCGTCTCATCGATGCCAAGCGCTTCCCCCTCGATGCCGAAATCAATCTCTACGGGAGAAACAAAATCGCCATCATGTCCTTTTCCGAACAGACCAGCCTCATCATCGAGAGCGAAAAAATATTTCGTACTCTCAAAAGTATTTTCGAGTGCCAATGGGAAAGCCTGGCATAAGATTTACATTTTCATCAAACACCAAACACGCTACATCTGATACCTTTCTCGCCGTACACGTAGTCTCTCTCCTTGCACATAAAAACTCCCATCAAGGGAGTTTTTCATGTCTCGTTTTTGTATCGAACACATCAAAGCTTGCTGAGCTCTTCTTCTATGACCTGCCGCTCATTCCAGGGCAGACGCTGATCACCGAGAGCCATCGTCTCCTCGGCGCCCTTGCCCGTGATGAGCACGATATCGCCGATTTCAGCCAACTCTAGTGCTTGGTGGATTGCTTCGCGCCGATCAAATATCCGGTAATAACTTTTTGCTCCACTTGCTGTCTGCATGCGTTTCTTCTGCGTGATTCCCTTCTCTATATCATCGATAATCTGCTCGGGGTCTTCATGATACGGATCTTCGTTTGTGAGGATGACGATATCAGCATTCGATGAAACTATCTCCCCCATCATAGGACGCTTGCCTCGATCACGCTCTCCACAAGCACCCAGGACATGAATAATTTTCGAACCAGGGATTTTGAGCGGGATGATAGATCCATACAATTTCTCGAGTGCATCCGGAGTCACGGCGTAATCGATGAGGATATCAGCATTGATAGAATTAGGTACGAGCTCCATACGTCCTGGTACTCCCGTGATACTTTCGAGTGCTTCTTTGGCAATAGAGAAATCAATAGCGAGAAGCCGTGCGACACCGAGAGCTGCCAAAGCATTTTCGATATTGAAAAGACCTGGCAAATGTATATGGAACACTATACCCTCGACGACAAATTCCGTTCCATTGAAATCGAGCTCGATATTCTGCGCATAGAGATGCGCACTGACATCTTTGACACTATAGGCGATGGCTTCTTTGCCCGTGATACGGAAAAACTCTGGCTCTTCCATATCAGCGTTAATCACAGCTTTGTTGGCCACTTCGAACAGCTTTTTCTTTGCATCGCGATATCCATCCATGGTCTTGTGATAATCGAGATGCTCGCGTGTGACATTGGTCATCACAGCGATCTCATAAGAAATACCCCAGACGCGATTTTGATCGAGCGCGTGCGATGATGTTTCGATCACAGTATATTCGCATCCTTCGGCGACGGCTTCATAGAGAAACTTCTGTAGCTTCCATGGCGAAAGCGTCGTGAATTTCGAGGCATTGGTCCAATGTCTCTCGCCAATCTCGAAATTAATGGTGGATGCGAGCGCGATTTTTTTACCAGCCTGTTTCAAAATTCGAGCGATCATCTGCGTCGTCGTCGTCTTGCCGTTGGTCCCCGTCACACCGATCACTTTTATTTTTTTGCCAGGAAAACCGAAATACAAACAGGCCAGAACTGCCTGCGCAAGATGATACCGATTCTTGAGTGCCTGTGGCACGAATTGAGAGACGAAACGTTTCATTTTTTTCGGAGAGAGCTGATAAATTTCTTGCCGTACCCGATACTCCTATAGAGGAAATATGCATGAGAATCGATAACGATATCATAGCATCCCGGGAAAATTATCGGCAGCGTCTTGGGCGAAAACCCCACCTTGAAACGCGTGATACCTGCCCAGGTAGATGCCCTATCTTCGGTCTTGATACCACCGAAATCATACCGCGTGCACCCACGCGTTTTCGCAAATTTCATCTGCTCCCACTGGAGGAGCATGGGTGCCATAACATCACGGTGTTCATCCGACGTCCCGCCGTGGAGATAAATAGCCGTCCCTTCATAGACGATGACGATATTGGCTGCCACTACTTTCCCCGCATATTCCGCTACAAACAAAAAACAAACATCTTCCGGCAGCACGGAGAAAAAATATTCATAATAGCTCCTCGGATGCGGCACGATGTCTTTGCGGAGAGCGGTAGCTAGGATGAGATCGAGAAACGCATCCTGATATTTCTTTTCTCGTGTCGCGAATACTTTCACACCCTTCTTTTCTGCCAGCCGTATATTATATCGGGTCTTCGACTTCATCGCTGCAAAAAGCACTTCTTCTGAAGGAGAGATATCGACGACGAACAATTCTTTCGGCTGCATATCATGCGGCGCCCGCACGAGCCTTACTCCTTGGCTCGCGAGCACACTCACTATCTCCTCTGTTTCCGGCTCGATCCGCAGCCACTTCGCCCCCGCTTTTTTTGCCTCCGCGAGAATATCCGCTATCTGAAATTTTTCGTTGACGGGTGCCATCGGAAAACGTGGTGTATACAGATACTTCCCGACGAAAGGAAGCTCATGCACGAAACCATACATATCGTTTCCGATACGTACTTTGGTATGCCCGGCTACCTCTTGGAGATTAGCCCAGGCCTCTGATTGGAGAAACTCTTTCATTTGCCTAGATTTTTGAGCGCTTGACGGATACGGACACTGACATCGGTGATATCAGCCGGCACGAGTTTGAGAGCCTCGCGGGCTTCGGTGACAGAGTACCCGAGCGAAACCAACGCCTCGATAGCGTCTTGGCCCGCGAGCGCGGTCGCCTGATCATCGATACCGATGGCGTCGACTTTGTTCTCGAGTTCGATGATGACCCGCTCAGCGGTTTTCTTGCCCACGCCCGAGACGCGAGTCAGGATACTCGGATCCTTGTTCACGATGGCTGTGCAGATAGTCCGAGGATCCGCTATAGACAGTATAGAAAGTGCTACCTTAGGCCCAATGCCAGAAATAGAAATGAGGAGTTCGAACATCGTCCGCTCTTCCTCGCTCAGAAACCCAAAGAGGGCGAATTGATCCTCGCGGACATGCGTATGAATATGGAGTAATACCTGGTCTTTGCCCGCAAGCTTGCCGAGCGTATACGCGGAAAGCGCCACCAAATATCCCACGCCTCCCACCATGAGAATAATAGAATTTCCTTTGATTCCGGCAATTTTCCCTTCCAGCTGTGCGCTCATACAAATAGATTTCTAGACTCTTTTCTAATAATCCTGATAAAGTGGGCAAACAAAATACCTGCCTTCAGAGTACTTTGCCATTGTAACACGCTGTTTTCCAGATACAAAAGCTTGCCAAAAGGCTTTATGCATGCTACAAATGGTATGTCTCAACCAATGCTCATTGTATCATTAATTATAAAGCTTCAAGCTTAAAAGAATATGCCGATCAAAAAAGCAGCCATCAAGTACATGCGCGTTACTGCGAAAAATACGCTCCGCAACAAGATCGTGACGGGTGTCGTGAAAAGCGCCGTCAAGAAGACTCGTGAAGCCGTTGCTACCGGAAAAATTGCTGATGCCCAAGACGAACTGAAAAAGGCCATCAAAGCGATCGACAAAGCAGCCCAGAAAAAGGTCATCAAGAAAAACACCGCTGCTCGCAAGAAGTCCCGCCTAAACGCTCTCGTCAAGAAAGCCGCAGCAAAGAAATAGTCTTCGCCTACTGTATACAATAAAACCTCCCACAAGGGAGGTTTTTGTTTTGAAAATTCTGTTTTTATTTCTCCAAAAAAGGAAAGGGGCTCAAAAATATTTTAGAACTTGCAGACAAACAGGTCTAGCACGACTAGCGGATCCATACCGCCGGTTTTGAGCTTGGTGTCGAAACCGGAAAGCATCTCTAGCCCTTTTTTCAGACGCGAGAGCGGGAAACCCTCGATGATACCGAGCATCTTCTGTACGGCAAATGGCGGGAGTTTCGTTTGCGATGCGATATCGCCCGCTCGTCTCATCCCCTGATCATAGGCTTCACGCACGACGAGGAGCCGTCTCGTCTGCCACGCACACATCGCGAGAATAGGGAAGGCACTTTCTGTATTGCTCACTTCCTGACGAAACAACATGAGCGCTCTCTTCCGATCACTCCGCCCGAGTGCATCGAGCGCTTCAAACAGCACGTTCTCTGGTGTGCCCTCAATAAACAGAGCGATATCCTCTATAATGATTTCTTTCCTTTCTCCCTTGTATGCTACCAATTTTTCCAATTCAGAAACCGCCCGAGCCGTATCACCGCCAACTGCCGATACAAACATCCGTAGCGCTTCTCGTGAAAAACTCGATGCTGCATCGATACGAGCGAGTTCTCCTTCTATAGTTTTCGTGATAGACCCCAGGTCCTTCTCACTTTGCTTGGGAAAATTTTCTTCTTTGTCAGCCTGCTTGAGGAGGAGACTCGTCACAGGATGTGTCTTTTTGATTTTTCCTGGATGGATAAAAACAAGCGTCGTATCAGTCTGATTTTCTTTCTGACTCTTCATGAATTGCACGAGCATCTTTTCTGGGCCTTCTCCAAGCTCGAAAGGATGCAGAATGATCACCATTTTTCGCGACGCGAACAACCCGCCCTCACAGGCATCGAGAGCTCGTCTGACATGTTCCGGTGTCCCCTGATCTTCGAAATCAAACGTAAAAATATCTGCTTCCGGATATTTCTCCGCAAACGCTTTTTGGAGATCTCTCCTACGTCGAGACAAGAGAAACTGGTCTTCACCATGGAGAAAGAGAATCATAAGACAGTCAACAGATAACAAATACCATATTCCTCATTATACACTCCAAAACAAAAGCGGGCACCTGCCCGCTTTAACATCCTCTTTTTGTTCTATTTTACTAAACCGGCTCCCATTTCAGGGCCTGGCCTGGCTCGAGCACCTCGACCCACATCTGCCCCGGGACAAAGTTTATCTCATTGCCCGACTCATCGAAGAAAAAAAGCTTGCTCGAGATATTCGACTTATCTTTCTTCCATGTTCCCCTCTGCTGTTGTCCGTTCATATAGTAGAACGCGTCACCGCTATCCTGAGTATCGTACCATGGGTCACCAAGCTGCACGTTGTTGTACTGTCCTTCGATCTGCTCGGACTGTGCCATGAGAACGATGACGTTCTTGGGTGCATTGCGTTTTTTATTGTTGCGATCGATGTCCGGCACGTTCCCCCATGTACGGAGATAGCTATTGGTAGTGCGATCATAATCGTATTCGACTGCGAAAGGCCCGGCAAAGGCTACGCGTAGATGGCCTCCTTGTGGACGCTGATCGAGAGCTACTTCGGGAGCATGTTTGTACCCGACGAATTTGTTTTCCAGACGATACCCGAAATCTTTGGCACACTGGAAAAATCCTTCTCCCTTGCCATAGCCACTATCGACACCGCGAGCCATACCTTCTTTGCGGAAACAAGGGTTCTCCGGACAAGCGTTGGCTGATTTGCCGGCGTCACCGTTACAGTTGATATTTTCTATCTCACCACGATCGAGGATACCCTTGGCAAGCCCGGTCGGATCGGATTCAGAATGTGATTCAGACCGTCCCCAAGAAACAAAGATAGCATCGATGCCTTTGGCAAGATCGATGAAGTCATGCCGTGCGCTCCGCATCGATCCGACTTCGGTCGGTGTATTGCAGAGGTATACCCCCATGAGCCGTGTAATACTCGAAGTAATGACCGGGATTTCGAAAACCATGTCCGCCTCAGAAAATCCTGCTGTGGGTCGAGCCGTCACGTCGCCTGGCTGCATCACAGCGATCGGGCGTCGATTCCAATTATCACATGGGAGACCGGAAATTGGGCTGACGTTACCCTCATTGACTGGCGCCGTCTGTACGGCAGCCTGGTTTTTAGTATTATTGATTTCTATTGGCTTACGAGCCTCCTGCTTACCAAAAACAAAGTAACCGATTATCGCGGTCACTACAACGGCGAGCAGGGCGATGATAACCCTCTGACGTTTGTCCATAGAATAGATGGTTTTAAAAAATTTAACATGACTCCTCAGAAACAGGGAGTCACTTCTGACAACCGAGACAGTAGAAAACACTTCTCTGCCCGATTTTTTTTCGCTCTATTATTGTATCACATTTCTTGCAAGGCTCATGCTCGCGATTGTAGACATAGAGGGTACGCTGAAACCGCCCCTGCAAACCATCTGTATCACGGAAGTCTCCATCACTCGTACCACGGAGCTTCACTGCTTTGCGGAGTACCGTTTTTATTCCGAGGAGCAGCTCTTTTCTCTCTCGTTCCGAGAGTGTAGCGATTCGTCGTATTGGCAAAATACCAGCGAGGAAAAGCGCTTCGCTCCGATAGATATTGCCGATACCAGCAATGAGATTCTGATCAAGCATGGCGACACTCACCATCGCTGTCTTTTTTTTCTCTAGGAGCGCATCAAAAGTTTTCTGGTTGAGTGCTGGCGAGAGCGCGTCGATACCGAGGACGGCAATACTTTTCAGTGTTTCTACTTCTTCTGTTTCTATGACTCGCAACCAGCCGAATTTTCGCATGTCAGAAAATTCGACAGTCGTACCGCTAGACAACGTGAAGATATGATGGATATAGCCATTCATAGGATCACTGACAAAGGCCTTTCCATTCCGATTTTTTTCGTTTTTCACGAGCAAATGCCCCGTCATCTTGAGATGAATCACGATAGAAGAGCCATTACCTAAATCGATGACTACATGTTTGCCGAAACGCCGCGTACCGAGAATCGTCGCGCCTTTCACGCGCTTCACGAATACTGCATATGATGGATAAACGCTCTTTTTCCAGTCACTCCAAAAACCAGCAATCGCTTCCCCGACCACTTTTGCTCCCAGCTGCGACACGACCGTTTGGACTTCTGGTAATTCCGGCATACAGACCTTCTTTAAAGCAATAATAAAGCCATCTATTGACAAAACGATATAAGTATGCTATCCTATAATCCCAAAAAGATTGGAGTATACTCATGTCGCCAGAGCAGGTAACAGAGACTCTCCGAAACAGAATCGTAGAATTCGGAGATAGATCATCCTATGTGCTTTTTGAGGAAGAGTTCCTTGTTGGAAAAGCACATGGCCTATTCACTGCAATCCAAGAGCCTGAGAATCGCAATGATGGAACCATCATCACCGCTGTGATTTTCGAAGGGAAAAAATTCCTCTGCGTGGAAGAAGATGGTACTACCTCTTTTTTCCATTGAACGCCTACCTTACCAGTAGTCGTTTTTTTTACACCTCGACAATAAGCTGCTCGCGCCCGCTTATAGAGTGAGCCATATTGGCAACTCGTTGCAAATCATCAGGGTCTTTTTTACTAACCGCTTCATGATCAAGCCCAAAAACCATAATGCACAGCTGATTGTGCAACCGCCTTCTTCTTGTTTGACTATTCTCTAATCTTCCCATATCAACCCTATGTGAAGTATTTTCATTAAACACCTCTCTCGAATATTCACCACATATCACCCTTAGTCTTTTGTATGCTTCCGTCCCTACTTTTGGAAAAACAACATTCCGAAGACCAAAATCCAGTGCCGCTTCTTCAAACACATTTTCTGTATCAGGAACTTCGGCTGTATTGCTAGGCATCATATTTTCTGCAGACATACTCAAAAATATTCATTGATTACTAGATACGTTCCTCAATATATCATGAATTTTCTCCTTAGGAAGGATCAAATTTCCCCCCAATTTTTACCAATGAGCACTTCGGCGATGAGGGGCACGCGCAGAGGGTAAGCTGTCTCCATTGCCCGCTTCACTTCCTTGGCAAATACTTCCGCGATAGACTCCTTCACTTCGAAAATAAGTTCGTCATGTACTTGGAGTACCATCTTGGCATCCTGGCCATATGCATGTACCACTTCTTCTGCGCGCAGCATAGAGAGTTTCATGATGTCAGCTGCCAGGCCCTGGATCGGCATGTTGATAGCGGTCCGTTCGGCTGCATGCGCTATCTGCACGTTGCCACTCTCGATTTCTGGGATGTAGCGGCGACGGCCGAGTTCAGTCTCTACGAAATGATTTTTTCTCGCACCCGCTTTCATCTCTTCGATGAACTTCGTGACTCCCGCAAATTTTTTGAAATACTCGGCGATAAACTCGGCCGCGGTTTTCGTATCGATTCCTGCGGCCTGCGAAAGTCCAAAACTCCCCATGCCGTACATGATGCCGAAATTGAATACTTTTGCTTGCCTTCGCATGTCCGTCGTCACTTCTTCTGGCTTGACTTTAAACACTACCGAAGCCGTCTTAGTATGGACATCTTCGCCATTTTTGAACGATTCCGCGAGCGACTCATCGCCGCTCAAATGAGCCATGACACGGAGTTCGATCTGAGAATAATCCGCCCCCACAAAGACACATCCTTCACTCGCTTCGAACGCGCCACGGATACGCTCGCTCCAGGAATTACGCGCCGGGATATTCTGCAGATTCGGATCAGATGACGAGAGTCGTCCCGTCGCCGCTACCGCCTGATGGAACGTCGTATGCAATCGTCCGTCTGTACCGACGAGCACGGGTAATGCATCGAGATAGGTCGTCTTTAGTTTGAACAGTTCTCGATAACTTTCGATTTTCGCTACGATCGGATACGCCTGCAATTTTTGCAATTCTCCCGAGGCAGTCGAGATGCCTGTCTTGGTTTTTTTGATATTCGTCGTCGGAATCTGCAACTCTTGAAAGAGGATTTCTGAAAGTTGTTTGGGTGAATTGATATTGAACTCCTTTCCGGAAAGCGTATAAATATCTTGCTCGAGTGTTGCAAGCTCTGCTTTTAGTTGATCAGAAAGCATCTTGAATTTTTCCGTATTGAGAAAGATGCCGTTTCGCTCTATCTCAAACAGCACCGAAATGAGTGGGAGCTCGATACTCCCATAGACATCGAGTAGCGTATGCCCAACAGTCTGCTCGGCTGATATTTCCTTCATCTGATTACCGAGCCGAGCATTGATCGTATAGAGTGCCGCGGCTTTGGTTTCTGTATTCTCAAGCCCGAGTTCCTTGATGAGTAGCTGATCAAATTCCACATTGCCACCAGAATCGAGGAGATAGGCGATGAGCTTCACGTCACGTGCCACCCCAGCAAGTGCTATGTTCTCTTTAACGAGAAGGTGCATCGCTTCTTTGGCATCATAAAAAATCTTGGGCCGCTTGGCATGTTCGAAAAATTCTTTCAACGTTTTTTTGGTCACTTCATCCCATGTGATAGACACCTGCGCGCCTTCCTCTATCGCGAGCATTACTTGCGCTATGCCATCACCGCCGAAAAGCGACGCTTCACTTTTTTCGATCCATACTGCTACGCCCTTGCCTTCATATGTCTTGAACCACATTTCCAATTCTTCCACATTTTTCAGTTTCTTGTTCTTGATTTTCTGCCCGCCCTGCTCTTTCGCAAGTGAACTGCCTGTTGTCTGATCATTTTCCGATCCCGGTAGTCTCTTGACCAGACTAAAAAATCCGAACTCTTGAAAAATATTTTTCACGACATCACGATCATACTCGCGTGCTACGGCAGCGAGAAGATCGAGCTCGACCGGCGCCGTCGTATCGATAGTGCCGAGTGTCCGCGACAAAAATGCATTCTCCTTATCAGCCTCGAGCTTGGCTTTGACAGCTGGTTTGAGACTTTCTAGGGCCGCATAGACACCCTCGAGATTGCTGTATTGTTTGAGTAGATCCGTAGCTGTCTTTTCTCCAATACCCTTTACTCCTGGGATATTATCTGACTGATCCCCGCACAGTCCTTTGTAGTCGACGAGTTGTCCTGGTTTGAATCCATATTTCGCTTCCACTGCCGCCTCATCGAAAAGCACGAGATCCTTGATTCCCTTGCGAATCGAGAACACTTTGACGAGCGGCGTCACGAGCTGGAGCGCATCGTTGTCCCCCGTCACGATGATGACCTCGACGCCCTCGGCTTCTGCCTGCCTCGCGATTGTCCCTACACAGTCATCTGCTTCATATCCTGCCTTTTCATAGATTGGAATATTGAAAGCCCTCGTGACATCTTTGACGAGCGGTATCTGAGCATAGAGATCATCCGGTGCCTTTTGTCTCGTAGCTTTGTATTTGTCATAAAGCTCATCGCGGAACGTTCCTCCCGGGAGATCAAACGACGCTGCGATATATTCGGGTTTGAACTTCTCGAGCACGGCGAGGAGTGTCATCGAGAATCCATAGACAGCGTTCACTACCTCGCCCGACTTGGTCGTGAGCGGAGGAAGCGCATGATAGGCCCGATGAATGAGTGCGTTCCCATCGAGCAAAACCAGTTTTTTCGGCTTCTTTTCCATGTTTTCAGTATACGTCTGAGCCAGAGGAAAAGCAAAATCCGCCCCACAACAGCCGCTATTGTTTTTTTACTGTAATTTTCCGTTCATTTTCCGAAAAAGACTCGAGAGATATTTCCGTCCTCTGTCCCGGGAGAATCTCCACGATACGCTCCGGCCATTCGAGGATGACGATGCCTCTAGGGTCATCGCACCATTCGGCAAAACCCAACTCTTTAAAGTCTTTGGACTCTATGCGATACGCATCCGCATGATAGATGCGCTCAATACCAGTTTCAGACGGCGCACGCAATTCATACTGCTTCATAATGACAAACGTCGGGCTCGTATAGGGCCTTTCTGCTCCTAGGCCCTGGAGAAGTCCTTGTGTCAGTGTCGTTTTGCCCGCACCCAAATCACCTCGGAGACATATCAGAGTGCCCGGCGTGATCTCTTGTGCCAGTTTCTCGCCCAAC
Organism: uncultured Bdellovibrionales bacterium; assembly: GCA_964451495.1. Classification (GTDB taxonomy): domain Bacteria; phylum Patescibacteriota; class Minisyncoccia; order Moranbacterales; family UBA1568; genus UBA1568. The sequence continues at coordinate 62,536 of CAYVHS010000003.1, forward strand.
TCTCTCGTTTCCTTGTCTGAATGAGTAGTATAGATGTTTTTCATATCCTCATCCTAATGCAAAACATCATTTTTGGCTAGAGAAAAGCCTCAAAACCAGACGGAAGGGTAACTCACGCTACACACCTCTATTTGACACTCTATTTTTTCTCTGCTATTTTTGACTATCTCTCTCCCGTTATATTCCACCTTTCCGGTCCGAGATATTACCCTATTAGAAATTCTCCCGTTATGTCATTTTCTCCTGTCCAGCAATTCCAAGAACTTCTCAAAAAAACCGTAGCCCCAATCATTCTTTTACCGGCTTATCCGAGCCGAGATACCCTCGCCTCAGCTTTTGCGCTGGCGTTCTCGTTCAAGCAAATGGGCAAAGAGGCTCACATCGCTGGCGAGAATATCCTCAAAGACAAAGAGCTCGTTTCTTTCCTCGGCGAACCCGAAAACCTCCTCCCGACTATTACGGGAGCACGAGACTTTGTTCTCTCTTTCAATACTGAACGCAACAAGATTACCAATGTCCGTTCTGAAACGATAGATAACGAGCTACGCATCTACCTCACACCAGAGCGCGGGTCTATCGACCCACGTGATTTCTCTTTCATTCCCGCTCAATTCAAATTTGACCTCGCTATCATCATCGGAGCATCAGATAAAGAGTCTCTCGGGAAAATCTACGAGGACAACCCGGATATCTTTTATGAAATCCCCATCATCAACATCGACAACCATCCCGATAACGAACTCTACGGGCAGATCAATCTCGTCGATATTACCGCTTCATCCAACGCAGAGATTCTCTCTGAAACATTCGAAAAAACTTTCCCAAATGTTCTCGATGAACGCGTCAGCGAAAGCCTGCTCACTGGCATCATCGCCGCAACCGAAAGTTTCCAGAAAAAAAATACGACTCCACAAGCACTTCAAATAGCCTCTCGGCTCATGGATCATGGTGCCGACCAACAGAAAATTGTTCGCTCTCTCTACAAAACACAACCACTCCACCTTCTCAAACTCTGGGGACGCGTCATGGCCCAAGCCAAATGGAACGAAGAACTCAAGCTCATCTGGGCGCTTGTTTCTCTCGAGGATCTCATCCAGTCCCGTGCCCGCGTCGAGGATCTACCAGCTGTCCTAGAAAAAATCCACAGCAATTATTCCTCGGCCAACTACTTCATGATTCTTTCTCCAGAAACTAATTCTCAGATAGGCGGTATCATCAAGTCTACATCAGCAGACAATCTTTCCCGTGTCTCCGAACGCATTGGTCATGGGGAAATCCAAGGAGATATCTTCCGATTCTCTCTGTCAGCCAATAGTCTCGACGAAGCAGAAGAACACGTCATCGCTCTGCTACAAAAAACCACTCCCCTAGTCTCAAAGTAATCTCTTCAAAAAAGACATCTCCACCCCGAAACAAGGGTGGTTTTTCTTTGCTCAGAAAGAGCTCTTTGGAGTACAATGATGGAGTAAGAAGAAAAACGGAACCCCGTAAACAAAAACATCACTCGTATGGTCAAGATTACTCACGGAGACATATCGCCCTCTGATGAAAAAAACAAACAAGCAGATGATCTCCTCCAAAAAATGCGCTCCGTCTCTATCGAAGAGACGGCTTCACGGTTGGCAGGCATGTGCGGTCTCCCTTATATTGATCTCGCTCTTTTCCCCGTTGAAGAAGAAAGCCTTTCGCTTATCAACGAGGCCGATGCGAGGCATCTAGGATTGGCTCTTTTCCAAAAAAAATCTACCAGGGCGAGCTTTGCCATCCTTGATCCAAACAACAAGGAAACTCTAGAATTTATCACAAAAGTCGCCCAAGAAAGGGGCTGGGAAGTAGAACTCTATGTCGTTTCGATACCGGCTCTCGAGGCAGCGTGGAAGACTTATTCCAAACATACGTTTATTGATAGCCTCGATCTCGTCCGCGTTTCACTCAAAGGCGATGATCTCGAAACATTTGATAAAAATTTTGGAGAACTTCTAGAATTAAAAGAAAATCATCGACTTAATACTTCTCGAGCCACAGAAATTATTCTCGCTGGAGCCAAGAAGCTTGACGCGAGTGATATTCATATCGAACCAGAAGAAGAGAGGGCTCGCCTGCGCTATCGTATCGATGGCGTACTCCAAGATATCGGCATGCTCCCGCTCGCCGTGTACCGACTCCTCCTGTCTCGTATCAAAATGATAGGCAAGATGCGCCTCAACGTCAGAGATAGAGCTCAGGATGGTCACTTCTTCGTCAATCTCGATGAAAAGCGCATCGATATCCGCGTCAACAGCATCCCCGGCAAATACGGCGAAAGCATCAACATGCGTCTTCTCTCAAGCGATGATGTTATTGCTGATATCGACAGTCTCGGTCTACGTGGTCTGGCCCGTGAAGAAATCCTCAAAGAAGTCGAGCGGCCTCACGGCATGATCCTCAATACCGGCCCGACCGGGTCTGGAAAAACAACTACTCTCTACACGCTCCTCCATCACATCAATCGTCCCGGGACAAAGATTATTACGGTCGAGGATCCAATCGAATATTCATTGCCCGGTATCGTCCAGACAGAAGTGTCCAAAGACAAATCATACACATTTGCTACCGCGCTCCGTGCCATCGTCCGTCAAGATCCAGATGTTCTCCTCGTCGGAGAAATCCGTGATGACGAAACTGCTGATATTGCCGTCAATGCCGCCCTCACTGGGCATCTCGTCCTCTCAACGCTCCATGCTAATGGCGCTCCCGCTGCTGTTCCACGACTTATCGAGCTCGGTGTCAAACCATCGCTCATCACCGCCTCACTCAATATCATCATCGCTCAGCGCCTCGTCCGCGTGCTGTGTAAAAAATGTCGCACATCATACGAGCCAGCCAAATCGACATTCGATGTCATCACCAAGCTCATCACTATCATCTCTCCGAAAGCAAACGTGACACTGCCCAAAAAGATCGATGTCCTCTGGAAGGCCACGGGGTGCGCGGAATGCCACTTTACCGGCTACAAAGGACGTATCGGCATCTTCGAGATATTCTCTCTCTCCAAAGAAATCATCGAGATCATCAACAACATGGGTAATGAGCGTGAGATTCTCAAGGCCGCTCTCGAAGGCGGTATGGTCACCATGACACAAGACGGAATCCTCAAAACACTCGAGGGAATTACGACGCTCGATGAAATCTGGCGCGTCACCGACCAAGTAGATATGCTCAAAGAAATCTTCCTCGAACTCATGTCTGGTGATCTGCAGCGCACGCTCTTCATTCCAGAGAATCTCTCTTCTGATGTAGCGAAACACCTCTCTTCGCTCACCGAATTCTCACGCTATGCCAATACTATCGATTCACAGTTACGGTTTCAATCGATTTTCTCTGCGGCTATCGTCTCACGCGCTGGCGATATCCATATCGAACCAGGAAACGAAACGTTCAGCGTCCGATTCCGCATCGATGGCATTCTTCAGAACGCTGCCACGTTTCCGATAAATGACTACCCGAGTCTCATCAGTGAGATAAAGACGCTCGTCGGACTCAAGATCGGTGAACGAGCTGGGGTGACCGATAAGCGTTTCTCTGTCACTCTCGAAAAGTCTCCCGATGCCGGCGTAAGCGAGAGGATAGATATCCGCCTCTCCCTTATCCCTGGAGGATTCGGCGAGACCATCGTTATGCGACTCCTCAATCAATCAGCCACAACGCTTGATCTAGAAACACTCGATATCCGCAAACAAAACATCGAAAAAATTCTCGCCTCTATAAAAAAACCACACGGTATCATCCTTAATACTGGTCCTACTGGATCTGGAAAAACGACGACGCTCTACAGCACTCTCTCGCTACTCAATAAACCTGAAGTGAAAATCATCACCGTCGAAGATCCAATCGAATATCAGATGCAAGGTGTCCTCCAGACTCAAGTAAACGAAGCCGAGGGGTACACGTTCTCGACTGCTCTCCGCTCTCTCCTCCGTCAAAACCCAGATATCCTCATGATTGGCGAAATCCGCGATGATGAGACAGCACAAATCGCCATCCAATCCGCCAATACGGGGCACCTCGTCCTCTCGACGCTCCATACCAATTCTGCAGCCGGCACCATTCCTCGTCTCATGAAAATGGGCGTTTCTGGTGATGACCTCGCCAATGCCGGAGGATCACTCATCGCGCAGCGACTCGTCCGCAGACTCTGCAAAGAATGCAAGGAATTGGCGCCTCTATCAGATGAGGATGCCCAGAAGATTACACAAACCCTCGCATCTCTTTCAGAAAAAGCAGGTGTCACTCTACCCACAGACAAACAGACAGCATGGATACACAAAGGCTGCCCTGTCTGCCATGGCACCGGCTATTCCGGCCAACTAGTCCTCTCCGAAGTGATTCCGCTCGATAATGATATCAAAGACCTCATCGCCAGAGGAGCCCTCACTCACGAGATCGAAGAAAAAGCTCTCGAAAATGGGATGATCACCATCGCGCAAGATGGTGTGCTCGCAGTACTCGAGGGACGCACCACTCTCGAGGAAGTAAAGCGCGTAACTGATTTCTAAACTACTATAAAAAACAAAAAAAGACTTCCTAGGAAGTCTTTTTTCTCATCTTTCTGCTTCACCTGTAGACAAACCTCAAGCATAGGAGCTCGCGGAAAGGAACAGCGTCGAGGTATAGCGCAGCCGAAACCACCCTACCCGATCTTGACAGACAGTTCCCGTGATTGAGGACAAAAGATAGGAGTCCCCAATTGTCTACATGTGAAGCAGCCCTAAAAGCTAGGGGTTCTTTTTTAAAACGACCCTTGATAATAGCATGGCTTTGTTTATTTGTCAAGAGGTGTTACAATATAGATACAGAGGTCTTACTTCTTCCTTTATTTGAGCCTATAATAACACAAGGACCGCTGTGTCTATGTGACCGTATAACCGAAACTTTCACCCACTTGTATGATCAATTCTGATATCCAACCACTCGATGAACAAACCTTCGACAACACTCTCCGTCCCCAGGTTTTCGGCGAATACATCGGGCAAGAAAAAATCAAGCGCCATCTGGATATATTCATCCGAGCCGCCAAAAAACGAGAGGAGAGTATCGACCATGTACTCCTCTATGGACCGGCGGGTCTCGGCAAGACAACACTGGCTCATATCATCGCTAAAGAAATGGGCGTGAACATCAAAGTGACATCGGGCCCAGCCATCGAACGCGTCGGTGATCTCGGATCTATCCTGACCAATCTAGAAAACGGCGATGTCCTCTTCATCGATGAGATTCACCGACTCAATAAGATGATCGAGGAAGTCCTCTATCCAGCGATGGAAGACTACAAGCTCGATATCATCATCGGCAAAGGGCCCGCCGCACGGACCATCCAGCTCGATCTCCCCCACTTCACCCTCATCGGTGCTACGACGCGCCTCGGTTCGCTCTCCAATCCACTCCGCAACCGTTTCGGGTCAACTCACCGTCTCGAATTTTATACCCCTGAAGAAATCGAAAAAATAGTGAAGCGCTCCTCTGGTATCCTCGATATCGGTCTCGATGAGAGCGGCGCTCAAAAGATAGCCCGCTCAAGTCGTCAAACCCCCCGTGTCGCCAATAGGATCCTCAAACGCGTCCGCGATTACGCCCAAATCAAGAACGCCTCCACTATCACCGGAGGAATAGCCGGGGAAGCCCTTTCTCTCTACGACATCGACATGCTCGGCCTCGAGCCGACCGACCGACACATTCTCCGCACCATCATCGAGAAATTCCGTGGTGGGCCGGCGGGCATCCAGGCTATAGCCGCCGTCACGGGAGAAGAAATCCAAACCATCGAAGATGTCTACGAGCCATACCTCATCCAACTCGGGTTCCTCGCCCGTACCCCCCGTGGACGAGTGGTCACAGAAGCAGGATTTGTTCACCTCGGCCTCGACATTCCCGATGGCCATCAGAATAAACTCCTCTAGTACACCTCTCTCTAGCTGCCTTTCAAGAAGCATGCTTTTCTTTGGATTTCAGAATGCGTAATGCTAGAATAAAAATACAAGAAACCATATACAAACTATGCGTCCTTTCCTTGGCCTGATCTACACCGTTCTTTTCTTCAGCTATGTCGCGACGAGTGTCTTCATCGTGTATCATATCGTTCGCTATTCGCTCAGTCGTCAAGCGGCTATTTTTGGCGTGGCCTTGTTTGTCACGGTACTAACGGTCCTCCTCTTTACCAACGCAATTCTCTTTTTCTCCCTTCCCATTGATACGCTCATACCATCTGTTTATCGCTAATACCCTCTCGTATGTTTCCAAATAAAAATCAACGCCACTTCCAAGGGCAACACGAAAATGAACAGATCCTCCGGGTTATTCATCGTCATTGGTTCAATCTTTTTTCTCACCTTTTCGCTGTAATTTTCTTTTCCTTTTTGCTTATCAGTAGCTTGCTCGTTCTCCCTATTCTTTTTCCTGACATAGTCAGCGAGGATAACTGGCGATTTTTTGTTTTTGTTGAGAATACCTTTTTCATTTTCATGTGGATTTTTGGGTTTCTTGTTTGGATTGATTATTATTTCGACGTCTGGATCATCACGAGCGAACGTATCGTCAATATTGAACAGCGCGGTCTATTTGTGAGAGAGATTAGCGAACTTAACTTCGCTAGAGTGCAAGATGTCACGGCCGAGGTTAAGGGAATTATCCCCACCATTCTCAATTATGGTGATGTTTTCATCCAAACAGCTGGAGAGACCGAACGGTTTGTTTTCCGTCAAGTAGGCGATCCATACAAAATCAAAGACATGATTATTCAACTTTCCAGGAATAGTAGTCGCCAAGATCTCCAAAATGCCGTCTCGGCCATCAAAAGTCAACTTTCATAAATACACCTGCTCGGGGTTTCCTTTTTTCGTTTACTCCGCTAGAATAGCTTTGTTTTAACTATCCATGAGAGGCCCTGGCCGACTAGATGTGGCTCACAGAAAAGCGCTTGCGCGCTATGATACTGTGAAAACACGCTAGATAGCGCGGGGCGAACTATACTACCTATGTCTGGACACTCACACTGGGCTACCACTCATCGCGCCAAAGATCTAAACGACGCCAAACGCGGTGCCGTCTTCACCAAGTACGGCCGCCTCATCACTATCGCGGCGCGGGAAGGTGGGGATCCAGACATGAATTACAAGCTCCGTCTCGCCATCGACAACGCCAAAGGTGTCAATATGCCGAAAGATAATATCGAGCGAGCTATCAAGGCTGGCACTGGAGAAAACAAAGACGGAGCCATCATCGAAGAGGTACTGTACGAAGCCTACGGACCAAATCAGGCGGCGCTTCTCATCGAAGGCCTCACTGACAACAAAAACCGCGCTGTAAGCGAAGTAAAAACTATTCTCACGAAGAATAATGGAAAATTTGTTCCCGCAGGATCCGTCTCATTTATGTTCAAACGCTGTGGCATGATTGTTTTCTCCTTAGAAAAATACAAAGCTGAAGACCTCGAAATGGAAACGATCGAGTCCGGTGCCGAAGACTTCAAAATTGAAGATGAAGTATTTCTCGTCATTACCAAAGTCGAGGATCTCCAGGCCGTTAAAACCTATTTCGAAAACAAAGACTACACCCCGCAGGCCTCAGAGCTCGGCTATTTCCCAACCCAAACCGTCACTCTCTCTGGCGCTGACCTGGAGAAATACCTCAAACTCAAGGAACTCCTCGAAGACAACGCCGACGTCCAGACCGTGTGGAGCAATGTAAATTAGCCCATAGCTGGTGGCTTAGAGTTTTTAAAGGCGATACTATCTTTTCTCTCTACAAGCTGCGGTTTAAAATTTGGAAACTATGCGAATTTTAGGTATTGACCCGGGTACAGCTACTGTCGGCTGGGGAGTCATCGAAATCTCCGGTGGGGACTACTCCCCTATCGCATACGGGCATATCAGTACGTCGAAAGAGCTCTCGATGCCAGAGCGTTTGCGCGAGATAGCTGATGATCTCGAATCACTCATCCGTACTCATGAACCAACTGAGGCAGCTGTCGAAGAACTTTTCTTTTTCAACAACCAAAAAACGGTTATTTCAGTAGCGCAAGCTCGCGGAGTTATCCTCTTGACTTTAGAGCGTTTTGGTGTTAGAATATCCGGTTATACTCCGCTTGAAGTAAAACAAGCCCTCACTAATTATGGCCGGGCCGACAAGACTCAGGTGCAGCTCATGACCAAAAACATCCTCAAACTCAAAACTATACCCAAGCCAGATGACGCGGCTGATGCACTCGCTCTGGCTATCTGCCATGCCAATCGAAGGAAGATGGAGCTCATCAAAAACTCCTAGCCTCAATATTTTATTACCACCAACAAGTAGGAGTGCAGACTTCAACCCGCACCGGGTAGCCACACCTACCATCGAACGGATACCTATTATAAGAAGGTTTTAATTAGCTATTTTATTCTATGCAATACCATCCGCTTATCACTTTTTTTGTCGAGCAAGGACTCCCGCTCCAGACGGTCACTCTTCTCCTCATGCTGCCTATAGTCGCGACCTTAGTGGCATTCTTCCGTCAGGTGATCGGCATCAAAGCCTTTGGGATCTATACCCCCTCCATCATCACGTTCGCGCTCGTCGCTTTTGACCCGAATGGCCTCAAATACGGCATCACAATTTTTATTAGTGTTATTTTGGTGGGGATGGTGTCGCGTTTCATCCTTCAAAAGTTTCGTTTGCTCTATCTACCACGGGTGGCCATCACTCTTTCTATTGTCTCATTAGCTGTGCTCGGTATCTTGGCAATCGGGGGGGTTTTCCATCGGACAGGACTGGCTGGCATCGATATTTTCCCGCTCCTTATCATGATTACTTTGGTTGAAAAATTTGTAGCGACTCAAATCGAAAAAGGGAGTCGCGTTGCATTCATACTCGCTATCGAAACATTGGTTATTTCTATCGCGGGCTACTTTCTGATACGATGGACTGCCCTAACGTCTCTTATCCTTCACTACCCCTGGGCTATTCTTCCTACCTTCCTCATCAATTTTTCCCTCGGAAAATGGGACGGTCTCCGTGTCACAGAATATATTCGTTTCCGAAAAATTTTTCGCTACATGTAGGCCTCTTCTCTTTGTTTTTTGACTCTTCCTTATGTTTGAATTTTTCAGGAAAAGCAGTGGGTTGCTCGGCATGAATGCGAGGAATCTCAATTATATTCGCCCCTACAACCGCACGCGCAGCCGTGAAATAGCGGATAACAAACTTCTCTGTAAACGAATTTTACAGAAAAATGGCCTCGGTGTATCAGCACTGGTGGCCAAAATCCGCACCTACGAAGAGCTTGACCACTTTGACTGGGCCAGTCTCCCTGATAGCTTTGCACTCAAACCCAATCGTGGTTTTGGAGGCGAAGGCATCCTGGTTGTGTATGCTCGAAAAAAAAATCGTCCTGATGCTTGGGTCAAGGCCGATGGTTCTATCATAACTATCGAAGATATCAGAAACCATATTCGTAACATCATCGATGGCTCTTTCTCTCTCAATAACACTCCGGATATCGCTTTTTTTGAAGAACGTCTCAAACTCTCTAAATTTCTCAAGCCCTACACATACAAGGGCATTCCTGATATCCGTGTTATTATTTTCAATCGTGTCCCTGTCATGGCTATGCTTCGTCTCCCCACGCGTGCTTCTGATGGCAAGGCCAATCTCCAGCAAGGGGCTATCGGCGTAGGTATTGATATGGCTACCGGCACGACTACCACCGCCATCTTGGGCAAGGGTCATATCATCGAATATGTTCCCGATACGCGCCTCATTCTCTCTGGTATTAAAATTCCCTACTGGAAAGATATCCTCCGCATGTCCATTCAAGCCCAAGAACTTTCTGGATTGGGCTTTCTCGGGGCGGATATTGCTATCGATCGCGAACGAGGGCCAGTCATCCTCGAGCTCAATGCCAGGCCAGGACTCTCGATCCAGCTCGCCAACCTCTCTGGACTCAAAGAAAGACTCAAGCGTGTCTCTGGGCTCAAAATAAAGACATCTGAACGGGGCATGCGAGTCGGCATGAATCTCTTCGGTGGTGAAATCGAAGAAGAAATCGAGGGACTCTCCGGGAAACGAGTCATCGGTACTATCGAAAAAGTAAAACTTATCGGCAAAGACGGTGTAGAAATTGAAGTTAACGCCAAAATTGATACCGGCGCCGACTCAACATCTATCGATACCGAACTCGCCAAAGCACTCGGGTTTGAAAAAACTTTGGAACTTTTTTCCGAAAGAATTACGCCTTATGAAGATATCCTTAGTGAGCTTGTCAAAGAAAAACGAGAACGCTTGTTCTCCGATATCCCTGACTTAGCAGACACCGTACCCGTCAAATCCTCCCATGGATATTCCTACCGGCCAAAAATCCTTGTCACGCTCACGATGGACATGATAACCTTGCCAGCAAAAGTATCGGTTATCGATCGATCCCATCTCGAATATCAAGTAATTATCGGCCGCAAACATCTCAGAAAATTTCTTGTTGATGTAAGTAAATAACTCTACCCTACTATGAACATAAGCGACATTCACGAATACACGCAACACGGGGGGGTCCGCTCTCTTTTGAAACGCGCCATCGAGTGTGGCATCCGCGTCTCCGCTCTTCCTGGAGCAACTCGTCTCACGCGATTCGACTACGCAGATAAGATTTTTTTTCTCAAAGGCGCCAATGCTCCCGTCATGCGAAGGATGGGCAATTTTACCAGAGACAAAAACCTCACTAAAACTCTTCTCGAGGCTATCGGGGTCCGAACACCACGCGGCATCGTCGCGAGCTCTGTAAAAGATGCTTTGGAGCTGATTAAAACACAAGAGCTCTCATTCCCTCTTATCCTAAAACCGACGCATGGGTCGAGGGCACTGGGGGTAACATGGGATATACGTTCTGAAAAAAACCTTCGGGGAGCTTTTGCTCATTTTCAAGTTATCAGCAAAAAAAATGATTTTAAGAAAATTACCTTTCTGGTCGAAGAAATGTTCATTGGCAATGAATACCGCGTACTCGTTCTAAATGACAAAGTCATCTCCTGCGTGGAAAAGGTGCCAGCAACCGTCATCGGCGATGGAGAATCATCAACACAAGCCCTCATCGATGCATTCAACAAGACTCGCCTTTTAGGATTCAAAATCCGTGTCGATGCCATCGTTAAAAACACTCTCAAAGCGAAGGGGTTAACACTCAAATCAATCCTTCCTCATAATTATGTTCTGCGGCTCAGAAATAATCTCAACATGTCTGATGGAGGCCGATCCATCGACAGGACAGCGGCTATCCACCAGTCATTCAAAGACCTCTGTGTCAAAGCGACAGAGATTACCGGCCTTACTTTTGCTGGTGTTGATGTTATCGCAAAAGATATTTCTACATCAGCCAAGCAAGGCTCTTATGTTATCCTCGAACTCAATCCAAATCCATATTACAACATGAATGAAAAACCCCTCGTAGAAGGCAAAGGGGTCGATGTCTCACTCCTCCTCCTGAAAAATATCTTTCCGTCGCTCAAGAAGAATTAGCCACGCAATTACAACCAAGAAAATGGTAGGCTCTAGCAGCTGATTGAAACGTTAACAGCATACAAAAAACCACCCTTCGATAGACTCTAGGTGGTTTTTATTTCAAACATCTCCTTAGGGGGTGGTCACAGTAATGCTCTTCTGGTCGCTCACTTTGTTCCCATTATCATCTTCCACTTCCACTTTAACCGAAAGAGAAGACTTGTCCGATGGAACGGAGTAACTCACAGAATATGATTCTGATTCGCCTGAACCAACCTCGGATCCCTCGACAGAGTACTTCACACTTTTTACTCCATAGGGGGCATCAATATTAGCACGGAGAGTAATAGAGGATGATGCCTCCGCGCTCCCTGGCACAGAGAGACTCACTTCTGGCATATTCCCCTTAAAATCACTTGCCTTACAATCATCCCTCGGTGGAGCCGCCATGGTTTTAGACCCTTTCTTCTGACTCTTATACCAATCCTTTACCCCCTCTTCCCAATTTTTATACTGGGAATTACTCTCTGGCTTATCTGGAATTGGCCCGCGCGGATCGTCTGTCGACACATAATGCAAGATATCATGCGGGCTGATAAAATCTTTCTTTTCCGTATCGCTATCCGAACAATATTTATTAGCGAGACAATAGGTATTTTTTTCGCCAGGAATTTTACAAACTTTCAAATTCTCCTCTTTCTCAAGTTTTCCAGCGAGCATAGGTTTATTGGTTTTACCATCACCGTCACCGATCTCATCATCAGGATTATATTTCGGAAATTCTTCAACCGCATAATTTGCTAACGCCTTATCAAGAAACGCCCGCCAGATGGGCGCGGCAACATTCACACCATCCGCTCCCGCTATCATAGACGAGTTATCATTATTCCCCGCCCACACACCAACAGCGAGTGATGGAGTATACCCAATAGTCCATCCGTCTCGGAATTCATTTGTGGTGCCCGTCTTCGCTGCCACAGGACGATTGTCGAATCGAAGTGGACTATTCTCACCAAATACCCACGCACGATTATCATTGTTCGAAAGAATTGAATCGAGCATTGCTACATACTTTTCATCCACAACACGCTCACCAGCATCTACCTTGAACTCTTCGAGCACTCCACCCTTAGCATCCTCAATCTTAAGAACAGAGGCTCCACTCCGTTTAATTCCACCTGTCGCAAGTGTACTAAAGGCGTTTACATGATCGAGAAGCTTCACATCCCCACCACCGAGCACAAGTGAGAGCCCTAATTGATCCAAATTATTCAAACCAGAAATTCCCAGGTTCTTAGCTAGAGTGACGGCGTCTTTTACACCGACAAGGTACAACATCTTCACAGCGGGTACATTAAGCGATCCACCGAGCGCCTTCATCACTGATACGGGCCCATGAAACTCCCCCGTATAGTTCTGGGGTTCATAGCTTTTTCCTTCTGCGGTCTCAAACTGCGTCTTCACATCATAGAGCATCGTTTCTGGTAAATACCCTTTCGTAAAAGCCGATAGATACACATATGGCTTAAATGATGATCCTGGTTGCTGAAGAGATGTGGCCACATTGAAGTTTGGTTCAAATACACAAGATTTTCCAGAAACACAATTGGCTGGCTCTGGTGTACCAAAATAATCCTTGGATCCAACCATAGCGAGGATCTGTCCAGTTTTCGGATCCATCGCGACCAGCGCAGCATTCGCTGATTTCCACTTCTTATTTTTTTCCACTCCTTCACGCACTGCCTGCTCAGCAGCCTGCTGTTTATCCCAATCAAGCGTAGTCGTCACTTTGAAACCACTCTGTTCCACCGCCTGGTCTCCATACTTCTGCTGTAAATAATCCTTAATAAACATGACAAAATGCGGCGCAGCAATGATATTTTTTTGTGGTTGAATCTTGTCGAGTGTATTAGTATCCAAAGCCTCATTTGCTTGATCTTCAGAGATATACCCCAGACTCTTCATTTGCTTCAAAGCAAAGGCTTTGCGACCAATAAGGGCATCGCGATGAGACCCATAGGGAGAATAATACGCCGTGGCCTGAGGAAGGGCCGCGATAAGGGCCGCTTCATCTAGAGAGAGTTCCCGAGCTGGCTTACCAAAAAAAGTCTGTGCAGCAGCTTCTACACCATATGCATTTGACCCATAAGGAATTTCATTGAGATACATTGCCAAGATTTCATCTTTGGAAAACTTTGTTTCCATCTCGAGCGAAAGAATTACTTCTTTGATTTTTCTCGTCAAAGTCTTTTCATTCGAGAGAAGTGAGTTTTTCACAAACTGCTGAGTAATAGTCGATCCACCCTGCGCTTTACCAAATTGTGTAATATCTTTGAATATAGAACGAGCGATTGAGGTGAGTTTAATACCATGATGTGAATAAAAATCCTGGTCCTCGAGACTAATTGTGGCATATTTCACAACATCAGGCATATCTGAAAACGGTATAATAGTGCGCTTCTCCTCTCCATGTACTTCATATAGAAGATGCACTCCAGTTCGATCGTATATTTTCGTTGATTCTGGTATGAAACGAGTATTGACACTCCCTGGACTTGGAAGATCTTTAGCAAAAAATGCAAAAACACCAATAATTACAATAATACCCACAAAAGAAAGACTAAGCATCCCTTTCCAAAGAAGGGGCCAAATTTTATTTTTCTGCTTTGTTTCCGGAAGAAATCTCCGCTTTTTAAGAAGAAATGCCATAAAAATACCAAAAGGATACACACTCATTATACACCATACAAAAGCCACCTCACACAAAACACCCCCTTCCCTTGTTTTTATTATCAAACCCTACCTAATCATGCGAAGGAGGGTGGATAATGACCACCATCTCAACTCGAGGTGTATACCGTGCTATTGAGAAATTTTCACCTCCACCACACCTTCACATCCCAGTACAGTATTAATTCTTTCTCGTATACGGTCTCTTTGGAGCCAGACTTCACTCGACCACAAAGAACTCCTCGGTGTTAAAAACAGTTTTTTCTCTTTATAGAAGCTCGGTATAATATTTTCTCCTCCACGCACACCATATTCCTCAATCAAAACCCGCTTACAGACATAAAAAACTGTCTTCTCATCAAGAACTTCTGGGTTAAGAACTGTTTTCTTTAGAGGAAGGAGCTCTTTTAATGTCCGCATACCCAGTAATGAAACTTCGACAATATTCTCTTTGTTATTGTCGATAATTAAGCTAATATATTATTTATCAACTTCTTTTTTCATATCACTCAAGCACTCATCAAAGTTCTACTACTGGACATATTTCTATTACTACACAAAGTGAAAATATATATTCACTTTTGAGCAAATACTTGTAAAATCAGTTAAACAAACCATTATTTCTTGATTGGCATTATAATATAAAGATATTCATTTTGAACACTATTATTTTTACTAACCATTTTCAGCGCGGCGGGAGTTGTCCCTGTATTCGCACAAAAAAGCATCTTTTCACTTGAAAGAGCATTCACCCCCTCTAAAACATACCGTGGATTAAATACTATTCTAAGCGGCGTCGCTTCTTGTAAAAATTCTCCCTCAAGCACAGTTTTATTCTCACCTATCTCTTGTGATGAAGAGGTGACTGTACAGGATTTTGCTTGTGGATCAAAAGAAAGAGTGATTTCATTAGCATCATACGAAGAAAAAGCACTCGCTATTTTTATTGCTCGCTGAAAGGCCTCTTTATTAAAAACACATTGCAAAGAAAAAGATTGTGGAATTATCTGCTTATAATCAGGATATTTTCCATTAATTACACGTGAAATTATCTGCACTCCATCAATTTCAAAAAAAATCTGATTTTCTTCAAGCGCAATCTTTACCTCATTACTCTCAGGGGTAATAACACGATTAATCTCCTGTAATGTACCACTTGGAAGAATAAGTGATGGATTCTGCTCTAAAAAGTCTTCATATCGGCTCTTATGTTCTAAAAATGGAATCACTTCTTCCGCAAGACGAAAACTATCTGTTGCTGCTAAATGAAGAGCATCTTTTAAAAAGAATATATTTACTCCAGTTAATTCAAGACGAGCCTCATTTAAACTCACACAAAATAAAAGCCTAGAAAGAGCGCTTTTTAATTCTTGAGCTGGGAAAGAAAATAAATATTCCTTTTTATATTGTGGAATAATAGGAAAATCCTTTCCATCTAAGCCTTTTATCCTCATTTGATGAGAAGTGCTTGATATTTTTAATGTTTGATTATCAGATTCAAGCTCTAAAACATCACCACTAGGAAGATTATGGATAAAATTACTCAATAATTTAGCTGGGATAGCAATTTTCCCTTCCTTTTCTATTTTTGCCCCTATATATGATATAACACCAATTTCTAGATTTGTTGCAGAAAGTTTTAATCTTCCATTTTCTGTTTCTAGAAGAAAGTTACTTAGAATAGGTAGTGTAGATTGTTTTCCTACTACTCGCTCGAGATATGTGAGGGATTTTGCAAGATTTTCTTGGGTACAAATAAGTTTCATAGAAATATAGTGATGAATAAACCCACTCTTAGTAATAGAATCTTTTTTTTAAAAAATATAAATACTTTTATTATGATTAGTGTGGTGGATATCTGGATAAGTTCTATTTTTGTTTTAGGAGGGGCCTTAAAAGAGAATAAGCTTTTGTATAAAAAAGAGCAAATGTGTTTATTTTGAGTATAATTTTAAAGGAGAATTTTTGTTTGGGGTTTTATTCACTAAATATGTTTTTCTATACAGTGTTTATTAACCATATTTCTCGACTTATACAGACTTATACAGGGTTAGTTGTAATAGAGACGCTCTTTTAATGTAGAGAGCTCTTCTTTGAGTCGTATATTTGTTTCTTTCCCCTTATTTATTTTTTCAAAAGCATGGAGGGTGGTGGTGTGATCGCGGCCGCCGAGAATTTCTCCGATAGTAGAAAATGGAGTTTGAAGTTCGCTACGGAGTATAAACATCATTACTTGGCGGGGATGGGAAATTTCCTTTTTCCGACCCTTTTTGAGGAGATCTTCTCTTGTCACGGTATAAAACTCCATAATAACTCGGAATATATCATCTACCTGGAGTGTTTTTTTGTTGTTTTCAATGAGTTGAGAAAGAATTTTTTCAGTATTTTCAATTGTGGGAGGTATTTTATGGAATTCACAAAAGGCAATAACTCTATTAAGGGCCCCTTCAAGTTCGCGAATATTTTGTGAGATATTTTCTGCGATATAGCGAATGGACGGGGTGTCTATATGAAAACCCTTTTCAGTAATTTTTGCCTCAAGGATGGCGATTCTTGTTTCAACATTAGGACGGCTAATGTCGGTGATCATACCCCCTTCAAAACGTGAACGGAGACGTTCTTCTAGGGTGGGAATCGCTTTGGGAGGGCGGTCGCTTGATATAACTATTTGTTTATTGAGCTGGTAGAGAGCGTTAAATATGTGGAAGAATTCGTTTTGGGTCTTTTCTCGGCCAGAAAGAAATTGAATATCATCAATAATGAGGAGATCCATCTGTTGGTAGTATTCTTTAAATTTATCAATCTTCTGATTTTTAATAGAATCAACCAGTTCTGTGGTAAATCGCTCAGAATTAATATATTTTATGCGTTTTTCTGGGGAGTTCTTCATCACTTCATTCCCAATAGATTGGAGGAGATGAGTTTTTCCGAGGCCTACTCCTCCATAAATAAAGAGTGGGTTATAAGCCATTCCAAGATTTTGTGAAACAGCAAAGCAGGCAGCTTTCGCTAACTCGTTATTTTCAGCAACGATAAAATTTTCAAATGTGTAGCGATTGTTAAGGTTTGTTTCATGGAAAATAGGTGTAGAGGGAGCCGCTGCGGTAAAAAATGGCTTTTCTATAATCTTTTTTCTAACAAAACCGTTTGTTGATGGGGCTTGGACGGCGTCAATATTTTTTATAGAATCAACTGTTTGAGTGGTGGGTTTTTCTGGAGAAATGATGCATCGAATCTCTTGAATTTCTGGATGAAAGCCCTTGAGTGCTTTAAGAATATAGATATTATACTTGTTTTCAAGCCACTCTTTGGCAAATCCATTTGGTACTCCAATAGTGACACTATTGTCTTGGTTACTCAAAATACTGGTATTTTTAAACCAGGTAATGAAGTTTGCTTTGGAGATAGAGAGTTCGATTTGGCCCAAAACAGCCCTCCATAACTCGTCGTTTGTCATAAGGGGAGAAAGGTTATCAACAATGAAACTTATTATAGCACGTGAAAAAAGAAGATACGAGTAAAAAAAGAAACAAAGTGGATAAATGGTGTATAAGTATCGAATATCCTTTAAAAACTAACTGTTACTCTTGCTAAAAACAAAGAAGTCGGCTATACTACTCTAAAGCTTCAAAGGGTTAATTGGATAACACAATTGAATAGGGGATGTTATAATTCCTTTTCTGTTCTCTGTTTTTCCAAAACACCTTTTAAAACGGTGTTTTTCTTTATTTGAAGCCAAAAACAGTGCCACTCTAATTTATTAAACGCGGATAGGCATGGCCGCAGAATAGTATATATTATGACAAAAATAGCTCAGGAGATCGAAGAACAAGCCAATATGTCCCCTATGGATGAGTTGCTCGCTCAGCACGTTGTTGAGATTCCGGAAGTAGGTGATGTTATACAAGGAACAGTGGTTTTTGTAGCTTCAAGCTCAGCGCTTATTGACCTGGGGCCGCTTGGAACAGGTATTGTGCTTGGCAAAGAAATGCGGGATGGTCTTGGTCCGCAAGGAAAACTGAAGGTTGGAACAGCGGTTACCGCGACACTCATGAGTTATGAAAACGAAGATGGTTATATTGAGCTGTCTATCCGCGAAGCTTCTTACGAGAAGTCTTGGGAAGATATTGAGCATAAGCTTACTAACCGAGAAGTGGTCCTTACGAAGGTGACAGAGGCTAATAAAGGCGGACTCATGGTAGAAATCAACGGTATTGTTGGTTTTATCCCCGTTTCTCAGCTTTCGAGCGAGCACTATCCTCGTGTTGAAGATGGCGATAAAAATAAAATCCTTGATTTGCTCAAGAAACTTATTGGACAAGAGATCCATGTCCGTATTTTGGATGCTGATCGTGAAAGCGAAAAATTGATTGTGAGCGAAAAAGCAGCACAAAGCGAAAAAGAAAAAGAGCTTATCAATCTTCTTAAGGTAGGAGATGTTATTGAAGGAGAAGTGAGTGGCGTGGTTGATTTCGGTGCTTTCGTTAAATTTGCGCCTCCAGTACAAGAGGATGGTAAAAAAAGAGGGGAAAAACTTGAGGGTCTGGTGCATATTTCTGAACTAGCCTGGCAACTTATTGATGATCCACGTGAGATGATTAAGACAGGAGATCAGGTAGAGGCCAAGATTATTGGTATTGAAGAAAGTCGTATCTCGCTTTCTATGAAGGCGCTGAAGCGAGATCCTTGGGAGAGTGTACTCGAAAAGTACAAGGTGGGAGATGTGGTACCAGGCAAGGTGGATAAAATTAATCACTTCGGAGCTTTTGTTTATCTCGATAAAGATATCCATGGGCTGGCACACGTGAGTGAATTCCAGGAAGTATACCCAAACAAGAAGATCGAAGAGGTTTTCAAAGAAGGCGAAACATATACCTGGAATATCCTTTCTATTGAGCCAAAAAGCCATCGTATGGGACTTTTGCCGGTAAAGGAAGGTACAAAGAAGAAAGAAGAAAAAGAAGAGAAGGAAGAAAAATAGACTTGATTTGGAGACATCCTGCCTTGCGCAGGATGTTTTCATGAAAAACCAATGGTATGAAAAATATTTTTATTCTTTCCGGGCCTTCTGGGGCAGGAGAAGACTCTATTATAGATGGTCTCGAGAAGCATTTCCCTATAGAACGGGTTATCACAACAACGACTCGTGCTATGCGCCCAGGGGAAAGTGATGGACACCCCTATTATTTCATCACCAAAGAAGACTTTATACAAAGGATCGCTGATGGTGAGTTTATTGAGTATGCCGATCAGTATAATAGCAATCTTTATGGCGTAACGAAAAAAGAGCTTGATCGACTGGAAAACTCTGGGAAAATAGGTATTTGGAAAATTGATTATCAGGGGGTGGCGACTGCAAAACGTCTTTTCCCTGACGTGGTTGCTATTTTTATTACGGCTCCACTGGAAATTTTGGAACAGCGTATACGGATGAGAGACAATCCATCTGAAACATTTATTCAGGAGCGCATGAGCTATACAAAAGAATGGCTCAAACATACGGATATTTATGACTACGCCATCGAAAACGAACAAGGAAAGCTCGGTGAAGCAATCCAAAAAGTTGGTGAAATTATTAAGCGGCACAGTGCTCTCGCCTAAAGATAGCCTGTCCCCATTCGCACGGAGCTTTATCAAGAGGATGCAAAATACTGCTTCCCTGCACAGTCTTTGGAGTCCAAAGCAGAGTTTTATTGTGGCTGTTTCTGGCGGACCAGATAGCATGTGTTTGCTTGATGTCCTTGTGCATCTTTCGAAAAAATATTCTTTTCTTTTACATGTTGCGCATGTGAATTATCGTTTGCGCGGGGAAGCATCAGATCTTGATGAGCAGCTTGTGACGGAGCAGGCTCTTCGTTATGGTTTAGATTACACTGTTTTTAAGCCAAAAAAAAGCACCCATGCAAATCTCGAAGAGCGTCTTCGCGAAGAGAGATACGGTTTTTTTGAAAAAATACGTCAAGAGAAGCAAGCCGATGCTATTATGGTTGCGCATAATGAGGATGACCAAGCTGAGACTTTTCTCTTGCGTCTCTTGCGTGGCACTGGGCTAGCAGGTTTGGCGGGGATTCGCTCTAAGAACGGTTTTATTCGGCGCCCACTGCTCCAGATGGACCGATCGGATATCTTGAGATATCTCCGAGAACAAAAAATCCCCTTTCGAGAGGATACAAGCAATGAAAATCCAAGCTTTATGCGAAATCGTGTTCGCCATGAACTCCTCCCCCTTATCGAAAAGAGGTTTCAGCCAAAAATCAAGAAACTTCTTGCAAAAAATGCCCTGCTTATCGCTGATGACTACGCACTTCTCCAGGAGTTATCCGGACTTTATACTGAAATGGGCGTGCCAGATTCCGCTCAAAAGCAATATATTTTTTCATGTTCCAAACTCATGGCTTATCCTAGGCCCGTTTTACGTTTTAAGCTCCGATCTCTTCTGAAACCATTTTTTTCTGGAAAGGCCAAAGAAAGCGGTTTTATCAATGAAATTATCAAAAGTTTGGAGAGTGGTAAGGGGAAAACACAAACTGTTTCGTGTGATGGATTGAAATTCATCCGAAAAGGTGATACAGTAACTCTGCTCTTTTCAGAGAGCAAGAAGAAGAAATAGCTCAAAACAAAGCGTTGTTTTGAGTTAGGGACCTATTAATTCATGGGTGTAGTATCCAATATACGTTATTATTTATGGAAAAAATACTTAAAAATCTCTCAACGGTAATTTTACTCTTCCTGCTTATTTCGGGGATATTCATTTTGTACCAGTCTCCAGAGAAAAAGCCGACCACAGTATCGCTTTCCGAATTGGTAGCGGAAATTAATCAGGATAAAGTCAAGAATATTTCGGTTCAGGCAAATACGCTCAGTATCGAAATGAAAGATGGAGCCAAGCAGACAGCAAGCAAGGAATCAGAGAGCTCACTTTCCGATAGTTTGAATAATTACGGAATTGATAAGGAAAAGCTCAAGGATGTTTCTATTAGTGTCAAAGAGGATTCTGGGGCTAGTTTTTGGTTAGCGACGATTCTCCCCTTCCTCCTCCCCTTCCTCCTCATAGCGGCTTTTATCTGGTTTATGATGCGGCAGGCCCAAAGAGGTAACGCCCAAGCACTTTCTTTCGGAACGAGTCGAGCGCGCATGATTGACCCCAAAGACAAGAAGAAACGTACGATGTTTGCCGATGTGGCTGGTGCAGTAGAAGCCAAAACCGAGCTTCAAGAAGTAGTCGATTTTTTGAAGTATCCAAAAAAGTTCCTCAATATGGGCGCAAAGATTCCAAAAGGAGTCTTGCTTCTCGGTCCTCCAGGAACCGGCAAGACGCTCATGGCTAAAGCGGTGGCTGGCGAGGCAGGCGTCCCCTTCTTTAATATCAGTGGATCAGAATTTGTCGAGATGTTTGTGGGCGTCGGAGCGAGCCGCGTTCGTGACCTTTTCAAACAGGCCAAGAAAAATGCTCCGGCTATTGTTTTTATCGATGAAATTGATGCTGTTGGTCGTCATCGTGGCGCTGGCCTCGGTGGTGGGCACGATGAACGAGAACAGACGCTCAATCAGATTTTGGTGGAAATGGATGGGTTTGAGACTGACATAAGTGTTATCGTGATGGCCTCTACGAATCGTCCAGATGTCCTCGACCCTGCCCTGCTTCGCCCTGGTCGTTTCGACCGTCGTGTGACGATGGATTTGCCAGATATTAATGAGCGCGAACAGATTCTCGCTATTCATGTGAAAAACAAACCGCTCGCTCCGGATGTGAAGATGCGACAGATCGCTGAGCGCACCCCTGGTTTCTCTGGAGCTGATCTTGCGAATCTCGTGAATGAAGGTGCGATTTTGGCCACGCGTCGAGATATGAAGACTATTGGTATGCGTGAATTGGCTGAGTCTATAGAGAAGGTCATCCTTGGTCCAGAACGTCGTAGCCGCGCTATCAACCAAAAGGAAAAAGAAATTATCGCCTATCATGAGGGTGGCCACGCCCTCGTCGGAGCGAGTCTCCCTCATGCTGACCCTGTACAGAAGATATCGATTATTTCTCGTGGCCATGCAGGCGGATACACCCTTGCAGTGCCTCAAGAAGACAAAATGCTGCATTCCCATGATTATTTCCGAGATGAGCTCGCCGTTCTTCTTGGTGGGTATGCGAGTGAGAAGCTTATTTTCAAAGATACGACAACAGGGCCCTCTAATGATTTGGAGCGCGCAACACAGATGGCGCGTAATATGGTGACGCGTTATGGAATGAGTCGCCTGGGCGCTCGCACGTTTGGCAAAAAAGAAGAGCTCGTATTTCTCGGTCGAGAGATGCATGAAGAAAGGAATTATTCTGAGAAAACTGCCCAGGATATTGACGCCGAGGTAACATATCTTATCGACGAGGCTTTCAAGTGCGCGACAAAAATTTTAACTGATAAGAAGATTCTTTTAGAAACAATCGCAAAGAGGCTTCTTGAGAAAGAAACTATCGAAAAGGATGAGTTTGATGAGATTATAGTAGGAGGGAAAACAGCGACGGCTTCAATCTAGATAGGTGGCAAAGAAGAAAGGGTATCAAGAGAAACCACATCGTGTATATGAAAACCTCTTTCCAGGAGCTTCTTATTCTCGCTTGGAAATCAACTTTTTCTTGTAGGAAGAGCTGGATTTTTGGGTTGATAATTTCTTTTGTGGCTATGAAGGAGAGAGCTCTCCTCTCCCCATCTCATGAAGCACTTTCATTTCAAGAGGCTATTATTTCTGTTCTGCAGAAGTATGACTCCGTTTCTTTCTTTATTGCGGTTATCTTTTTGCTTTTCGTCGTCAGAATTTTTGGGAGGAGCAATCTGGTAGTTGTTTTGGATATGGCCTCAAGGAATCCCACGCAGAGAAAAAAGCTAACTACCACAAGAGTGATACGTATTTTTTTTCGAGCAGCTTTTTTCGAACTGTTTTCTCTTGGGGCGATTTTGCTTACGGCTACTACCTTGTGTTTGCCTGTATGGGCCGCCCTTCGGTATAACGACGAGGCCCTGGGTGTGGTCGTAGCTCTCAGCATAGCGACAGCGCTTGTTGTTTTTCCGGTAGTATTTTTTGTTTTGGAATTTGCGTTTTTCTATTTCCTTTTGGCTCGGATACGCTTTTTCTCTTCGATTGAGAATGGGGCACTACTTTTTTCTCGATACGGAGGCAGGAGTATCGCATTTGGATTTTTTTATACTGGCTTATTAGTAGCCTTTACTTTTTCTCTAAATCTCGTTATGCTAACAATTGTCGTGTTTTCTCGGAAGATTGGTTTGGGATGGGCTGAAGAAATGATATCTTTTTTGGGTAGTTTTTTCTTTATCGCGTGGTTTAGCATCATAGAACAATCACTCCGACTTTTCTTTTTTAAGGACTTAGCGCGTCCACAAGAAAAAGAAGAGCAGATTTTGGTAAATGAGACATCGCCAGAGGTCCCTCGAGTATAACATTGGACAATTAGCTCAGTTGGTTAGAGCGTCACATTGACATTGTGAAGGTCACTGGTTCGAATCCAGTATTGTCCACATTGAAGAGTATTATATTCCGACCTCAGTTGCGTGGAGGATGGAGGCATATACACAATAAAAAAGAGTGCTACCCTAGCACTCTTTTTTTATTGCAGTTTTAAGAGAAAGGTGATTTATGGTACCTGTGTGCTTGATCGCACGTTCACGTTTGTTTGTTGGATGACAGAAGGAATAAACTGTGCCCCTGGTCCAAATGATTGGGTGGCTCCTCTGACAGAGCTGTTTACTTGCCCAGTAACGTTACCGATTTCTCTTTGGATATTGGCCTGTACTTGTCCGATGCCGCGTTGGATGAGTCCATTGATTGTTTTTGTGACCATACCCGTGACTACGCTAGAAAGAAATTCAGCAGGATTTGATGCGTTTGTGATTATGTTGTTTCCCATGTTTTGTATATTTGATACAAGGGAATCGATAGTAGCTGATGGGGTGATCACTTGACCGCCTTTTTCTACTGGTTTGAATCCGGATGACTGAGCTTTCACTGTCTGGATTTCAATTTCTTGTGCGAGTTTATTTTGGTAAGCCTCCTCTGCGAGGATAGTGTACCCGTAGGGGTTATTCGCTGGATTGGAGAAAAATGCGTTAAAAGCTCGCCAATCCCCTTCGGCAAACATAGCTCTAGGGCTCTCAGTATATTCTTCCAGGTTTATTTGTGGCTGTTGAGAAGAGCGGTTTATAGTAGCATTCTTTGCTTGGTTGACGAGGTAGCTTGAGTAGTTACCTTCGATATTTCCGCCGATATTGCCAACGCCGACATAGTTGGCTGAAGCGTATTTTCCTCGGCTGGTCAGAGTAAAAAAATCGTTCATGTAAAGATTGGTTTTTTGTAGAGGTTCTTCGTAGAGGAAGCTCTCGTAGTTCGTAATAAAGAGCGCCTGCCCTGTAGTTCCGCCGCCTACGAGTTGATTGATTTGAGTATTGATAACCTGAGTGGCGGCAACCTTGAGCGTTCCCAAAAGAACCCCCTCGATATTTCTGTAAATTATTTCCATCATCTGCTTCAGGCTAGCTGCAGCGAGTGATTCCCCCCAGACACCAGCATGCGCTGTTGGCATAGAAGAAAAAATCATAGTGACTATAGCGAGAACAGAAAACATAGACCGTACAAGAGTATACCGCACTTTTTGAGGTGAAGATTTCTGGAAAAGAAGAAACATAGTATCTGTTTTAGAGGTCGATTGGAATTTGTTCGATGCCGTATTCTGTAAGTTTTTGACTCACTTCATCAGAGAACGACATTGCGGCGCCGATGAACCCCTGAGCTTTGGAGAGGGTGGCAATTTGGCTAATCGGATCATCTTGCGTGGGCTTGAGCTCGCTCTTTAGTTGAGCTGCATACTTAGCCATTTTAAGAGCTTTTACATGAACATCAAGCATGGCTTCGGGTACCTCGATGCTCTTTGTTTCTTCGAGCATCTTCTCCCCTTTAGCTGAAAGCTCATTGAGATATTGCATATTTCCAGACGCAAGAGCGGAAATAGAATCACTTGAAACGGAAGAGAAAATTTCTGTCAGATCCTCTTCTGTATGAAATGCTTTTGGAGAATTATTTGCGACTAGATACGACATGACTGTGAGGTATTCCAATACGTCTTTCTTCTCTTCGGCGAGTTGCTTTTTTTCACTGAGGTTTTTTGAGGGGGCCTTTTTTATTTTGATATCTTTGATTTCAACCTCTGGGAGGACGACTTCCTCGGAGGAGTTGCCACTCAATATTTTTTGGACGGCCGTATCTATTTGATCGAGAGTAACAGCCTCGCCGCTAGAGTTCGCATTTTTTAATGCAACTGCGATTTCATTTGTGACTTGCTCTGTCATGTTAGTATCTATCGGTTCAGATGTTTTTTTCGGGCCCGTTGTTGATGAGGCTGGCGTGAGTTTGTCGCCAGGAGCTTTTTTGAGGGGGTCATAGCCGCTTTCGACTTCGACGCCATCAGAGTAGCCGTCACCATCAGAATCTTTATTGAACGCATCAGTGCCGTAAAGTTTTTCTTCGTCATTACTCAGTCCATCCTGATCAGAATCTTGGAAGATATTTTTTCCACTTGAAGAGTCGTCTGCCAAAACAAAAAAAGCCACACTAAAAGAGAGCAGGCTAAAGAAAACAAACATCGAGAGTCGCGCATTCTTTTCAGAAATACTTCGAAAAAATTCTCGACCCATACCAGAAATATTTTGTATTTTTTTACAGAATAATTATAACATTTTTCTTAAGAAGTACAAATACACTGCGTAGCAAAAAAATAATTTGTGTGTACTTTATAAAGTTATAATTTTTTTATCCAATATAGATTCTATAAAACCCCAGTACTCTATGATGTATTAGAAACCCTTTGTCGGTTGATGGAGGGTATTGGGTTGCTCCAAATCGAATCGAGATGAGTAAAATTGTGTAGATATTTCTTTGATTGCCTGTCTAGATTTTAGCTGAAAATAGTCGCAAAAATAAATAAACAAATACTTGTTTATTTGATCTAGAGCCTTATTTAATTGAAAGCCTGGTTTTTTTAATAAAAGTAATATTATGCAATATAATATATATTATGTCAATATTTATTTAAATATAGAGTGTGTAGTACTAAGATTGATACTTAATGTTCCACGTGGAACATTGGTTAATGCGAATAATCCACTCCTAATAAAACAAGAAAAATGTTCCACGTGGAACATATATCTATTTTTTATATATCAAGGACTAGTAATGTTTTATAAATTTCTATTTATGGTCGAAGTATGCTCTTCTGATCTGATACATAATTATTGTAAGTAAATCCCCCCTTTCCTCCTTTGATATCCTTATGGGGATGACTCTGTTACATCAAAATTACTTTCTTTGATAAAAGTAATATGAATCCCTAACTCTAGAATCGATTTTATAATATCGTATAAACACTTAAATAAAGCAAAAAACATACATTAAAGAAAAATACAATTTGTTCCACGTGGAACAAATTGAGATTTTCACTCTAATGTTCCACGTGGAACATTTCATAGATATCGAGTGTGCTTGGGTATTTGTTCCACGTGGAACAAATACAAGCAATCTACCTGATTGGATAAATGTCAAAATTTATCTGTAAGGATTAATTAAGTATATGTTTTCATTGAGATGTTCCACGTGGAACATCTCTTAGATACTTAACTTTAAAGATGATTTGTTCCACGTGGAACAAATAAGGATAATCTACCCAATTGGATGATATCTATTAATTCAGGTATAAGTATTAATTATAGCGTGATTCATTTGAGATGTTCCACGTGGAACATTGATTAATAATTTAATATTACATATATAAAAAATACAATTTGTTCCACGTGGAACAAATTAATGATGACCTATAAGGCATAATTAACATTCTTAAGCTTTTTGATTGAAAAGTATTGGATCGTATATTTAAAAATATAGCTTGTATAAGGGAGTTTTTATTATATAGAATGTTCCACGTGGAACATTCTATATATTGGAAAGACTAGTTACTTTAGTGAGTTCTATTGTTCCACGTGGAACATATTAATTACCAAGTGAATTGACCGGGATAAAGGCAAACTTTCGTTTAAGGATTAGGCGTAGTTTTTTTGAGTGCCTCATACTGGAAAGAATAAGGCATGTTCCACGTGGAACATTCAATTGAAATATTATTTGTAGGTGATAATGTTCCACGTGGAACATTTGAACGGTACATTGGGACGATAGGGTATTCTGATATTTCATTTCTTTGCTAAAAAGTAGAGGGGCAGACCCTTGATGGTTTTTATGGGTGAACGGATCAATTATTAATCATTAAATGTTCCACGTGGAACATTTTCCAGTCATCGTAATAAATTATTGACAAAAGTATAGTAATATTGTTTAATATTACTTACTGTATTTGAGCTATGTTTAAAGTAAGAAAATATTATTTAACATATAAGGGGATTAGAAGTTAGTTTTTCTCATTTCTCATCAAAATAGCCTGTAAGAGAGCAAAAGAGCTATTTTAAGTTTGAGCAATTGACGAAACAGAGAAAGCAGGTATGATAAGGGAGTGTGAGGAGGGGCCATTAGCTCATTTGGTAGAGCACTTCCATGGCATGGAAGGGGTGGCCGGTTCGAATCCGGCATGGTCCACGGAGAAGATAGATGAGAAAGAGTATTTATATGAATACTCTTTTTTGTTTTGCTGAATCGCGCGTATAGCTAAAAGAGCGCAAGTAGCTTAGAATAGGGATGAGCGTATTGATAAAATTGAAAAAACATGATAGTCTAGGTCTTCGCCCTTGTAGTTCAGTGGATAGAACGGCTCACTCCTAACGAGCAAACAGAGGTTCGACTCCTCTCGAGGGCACATGGACAACCTGTGGATAACTCAAAAAATAGCTGAATAGAGGCCTATGACATCACTACGCGTCACGAAGGTTAATGAGCTCATTTTGCAGCAATTGGCCGAAATGATGGGGCGAGAAATTTCCTTCAAGAAGGGTGTTTTTGTGACCATTGCGAAGATTGACACGTCGAAGGATCTCCGATATACTCGTATGTTCATCAGTGTTTTTCCCGAACAAGAGGCGCACTACGTTTCTGAAACATTAAAAAAAGAATTACCCCAGATACAAAAGCTCCTTTTTAGGAAGCTCTCGATGAAGCCTTTACCAAAAATATCTTTTGAAATTGATACTACCGCCGTAGAAGCTGATAAGGTGGAAAAGATTCTCAAAGACCTTTTTTGAGCCAAAAAGAGTACTTATCCACGGGTTATGCAGATAATTTTTGGATGAACAAAAGGAAATTTCTCCTAATCGTTTGATGTTGTTTTCTTGATATGCAAAGTTTTACTTCGGAATTTCATACTCTCGAGTACGTCATTTTGAAGTCGGAGCGTGTAGCTCTTTTTGCACATAGTCGACCAGATGCTGATACAGTTGGATCGAACCTGGCGATGGAAATGTATTTGTGTGAACGTGGAAAGCAAGTAGATATCATTTGTTTTGATCCCTTTCCAGATACGCTTCGGGTTTTGGCTGAGCGGACATTTCTTCATCCCGATCAGGTAGATTTTTCTCTTTATGATGCGGTGATTGCCTGCGATAGTGTGGATCGTGGTTTCGACAGGATTGTTTCAAAACTTTCAGAAGACCAAGTAGTAGTGCTCATTGATCATCATCACGATATTCATTTGACGGGGGATGTGGTCATCATCGATACAGAGTATTCTTCAGCCTCTGAGATCGTCTATCTCTTCCTCTCTTCTGCTCAGGCGACGATCACTAAACCGATGGCTACTATGCTGCTCATGGGGATACTCTTTGATACCGGAGGGTTTCAGCATTCCAATGTTTCTCCGCGTGTCATGGAAATCGCTTCGGAACTCATGAAGAAAGGTGCGCCGCTCTCTAAAATTGCGCAGACTATTTTTACTAACAAGAACATATCAGCGCTGAAACTGTGGGGCAAGGCCTTTGAGCGAGCCAAATTTAATCCAGAAAACGGCATGCTCGTGACTGCTATCACACAGAAAGACGTAGAAGAATGTCAGGCTTCTGTAGAAGATATTTATCAAGTGACTTCAATTCTCAGCGCTGTACCGGATGCGAAGTTTGCTCTCGTGCTCTCGGAGCGAGAAAACAATATAGTGAGGGCTAGTCTGCGTTCGATGGAGCAGCACGGTGTGGATGTCTCGGCTATTGCGCATCAGTTCGGGGGAGGCGGACACAAGCTCTCGAGCGGTTTTGAGTTGTCAGGGAAAATCATCGAGACGCAGAGTGGCTTTATGGTGGCCTAGGTACATTTTATGCTCGGTAGTGAAATTTTTATTTTCCCTATAGAAAATATAATATATTTGATAATGCCGAGATTTTTTGTAGCTTAGGCTATTCATATTTTTTAAATGCACAATATCAAAATTCTACTACCGGGTATGGATAAAAAAAAGAAGCTTGCTGCCATCAATGCGAAATACGAGAAAGAATGTCGGTGTGCGCTGCGCGAGCAAGCGACGCAGGCAGTAGTGGGGGAAGGAAATGCTGATGCGGAGATGTTGTTTATCGGTGAAGCGCCCGGAAAGAAGGAAGATGAACAAGGAAAGCCATTTATTGGTGCAGCGGGAAAATTTCTTTCAGAGATGCTCGGGGGCATCAATCTCAAGCGTGAAGATATCTATATCACGAATATAGTGAAGTATCGCCCGCCAGACAATCGTGATCCATCATCAGAGGAGATCGCGGCTTGTATCCCATGGCTTTATGAACAAATACGGATCATTCGGCCAAAGATTATCGTGACACTTGGTCGGCATGCCATGGAACAGTTCATTCCTGGTAAAAAAATTTCTGAAGCGCACGGACAGATATTTCGGCGTGAAATAGATGGTATCGGAGAGCAGGTATTTTATGTTTTGTATCATCCGGCTGCTGCACTGTACAACGGCAGTTTGCGAGCGACGCTTATCGAGGATTTTAAAAGAATCCCCAAAATAATAGAAGAAAGAGGAAAAACAAAAGACTGAGCTTGTGAGCTCAATCTTTTTATTATTGTCCGAGGAGATTGTGATTATCTGGTGCCGAGGGCGGGACTCGAACCCGCACGACTTTTGGTCTGGAGATTTTAAGTCTCCTGTGGCTACCATTACACCACCTCGGCATACACTCATTCTTTTGAGGTCGCGTCCGGAGTCGAACCGGAGTAAAAGGTTTTGCAGACCTGTGCCTAACCGCTCGGCCACGCGACCATTTCCTTTTGAGTACTTTCAAAGACTACCAAATAGGCCGAGCCCCGTCAATCAAAAACCCCCGATGAGCGGGGGTTTGATGCTTTACCTCACGATTTCAGCGAGCAGATGCTGACGACCGAAAGCGAAAGCTTGAGACTTGGTTTCCATATAGATGTCGAAGTGATTTCCTTTGATAGCACCACCACGATCTTCACAGCGGAGCTCGCCAACACCCTCGATCTTGATCTTGGTACCGAAGGGATATGCAGGAGGACAGGCGAGGGTACGTTTTTCAGCTACTTTGATACCAGAGGCAGTAATACCATCACTTTTGCCACATTCATCTGCCGCAGCGGTATAAGCAGAGGCATTGATGATGAATGCTTTATCTGGCAAGACATCCCACAAATGAGCTTGTTTTTCTTTCCAGCGCTTGAGGATCTTTTCCTCAAAAGAAAGGGTTTCATAGGCAGCTTCGGGAGCAGCAGTCTTTTCGATGGCAAACGTCCACTCTAGCAGATAGGGGTCATCTCGAAAGTTATAGAGAGGCGTTTCTGTAGATTTTTCTGATAATGGGAATTCAACAGGAAGAGTGGCTGCTTCAGTGTCATGAATATTGATAAAGATCAGTCCGATAATGATTCTTGCGAAAAGGAAGGCCTTTCGAAAACTCATAGGTTGCTCTTATGGGTGAGCCGCAGACCTCGAGAGGTGTACGGGCTAGCTCGTAAGCCAACTGACCATACTAGCACAAAATCAGGAAATCGTCAAGAGTCTAATCATGAAATATAGCTTATATAAAGCAAAATATTGTATAAAAAGTACTGATTTTGGCTAGAATGAGGGATATTGACAGGATTTTACAGGAAATTTCTGATTATACATATGTATATAAAATCAAAATAGCCTTTTTAAGGCTATTTTTTGTGGTTATCCACAGGTAATACAAGATTTATTACCCAACAAAGTGAGTGAAACGAAAGCACGCTTTCGTTTCCGAACGAGTGCCTGTAAAATCGGGTGAATACCCGTTATGTGCGAGGATCCTGCCTAGTCCATGCCAAGAGGGCAGCTGCTTCACATTCGATGGAGGAGGCTTTGCGCAAGTAGGGTTTTTGGCTTAGGGGCACGAGAGGGGAGTGATACGATTCATCGAGGGCTTGTGCGATATCCCACAGATGCTTTTCGGAGGTGATCCAGCCAGTGCCGTAGCGTTTGAGTGAAAAAGGTCGAGAATAGCTTTGCAAAGTCTTTTCACCTGTTTTTACCAAGATGTATTCATGGAAATAGGAAAGAGCGAGTTCTCGGATAGTTCGATAGATAGGGTCGCGGAAACGGAGGACAGGGTGGTTGGATTTGCTGATAGCTCCCCAGTAGTTGTTTTTCTTGTAGAGAGCGACTACGTGGTCAAAGTCAGGCTTGGCGGCCTTGAGATCGAGCAGGAGAGGCCTCTCACCATGGAAGGAGAGCGCAGCGGCTGCGATGAAGGCGCCCTCGATGCAGTGAGCGCGTCCGTGACGGAGTGCCATGCGCGGAGATGAGCAAGAATCACTGTAACGGGAGAGGTTGCTCGGGAAGGCATCGAGGAAATCCTGAATTTTCTCTGGGGTAGAGAGTTGCTTGAAAATTTGTAGTTCCTCATGGGAAAGTTTGAGCATAGCTTATTGTGTATAAGGGGTGTATAAAGTAGAAAATATACTTTTTCACTCTTGTTTATAAGGAAAATCGACTGAGAAGCTCTTCTGGAGTATCTATCGTTTCAGCCCCTGCTCGAATGAGAGCTTCCCTGGTATTGAGTCCCCATGTCACTGCGATGACATCGAGACCGACTTTGTGACAAGCCTGTATATCACGCACTTCATCACCAATGTAGATGACCGTATCAATAATAAGGTTTTCTTTTCTGAACGCCTTTCGAATTGTTCGATGTTTGCCAAAAAGAGTACTTTGGTAAATGAAGTCTACTTCAAGACCGAATTTATGTAAGAGTTCTGAAATAACAGCATTGGCACTTGATGATATGATACCTATTTGGTAGCCATTGGTCTGGAGTCTTTCGATCGTCACCGCTATTCCTGGGAATAATTGTATCATTCCCATTCGTTTCCGATATTCTTCTTTGCCTCGCCTGATGAGCCGCCAGAGTTGCCAGAAATTGAGAGAGAGTCTTTGCTTGAGGAATTCTCGGGCGCCAAGTTGCTTCATTGTAGGAAGGTCCTCGGGAGAAAGGAGAGCAAAGTGGAATTCTGGGGCAAGGGTGTTGAAAATTTCAATAAATATTGGTTCAATATCAACCAAGGTGCCATCAAAATCAAATATAATAGTTTTTTTGTGTTTCAGATTGAGGCTCATACGGAATTGATACTGTGTTCTTAGAAGAAAGAATATCTGTATCTTAGCATGCAGCATTGTATTGTAAAACAAAATAGAAGACAGGTTTTTGCGTGCCTATTTGCTTTTGAAGCTTGGATAATGATACAGTGCTGAGTATATTTTGATTGTATCATTGGATTTTTATACATATGGCAGTATTGGCTCAGTATGGAGATGCGGATTACGATAGAGCTCTAGACATTCTCAAAAATAGCGGGCAAGTGGTCATACCCACAGATACCATTTATGGTATTGTGGCGAGCGCGCTCTTGCCTCTAGCCGTGGAGAGAGTGTTTGAGGTGCGCGAGCGGGATCTGCACAAGCCGGTGATTATTCTCATTGCCGATGAGGTGGATTTGGAGCGGTTTTCTATCGTACGGAGTCGAGAGATGCGAGCATTTCTCTGTTCTGTTTGGCCAGGAGCGGTGAGTGTCGTTCTCTCGGCTGAGGATAGTCGTTATGAATATTTGCATCGTGGGACTAGGACTCTCGCCTTTCGTCTCCCAGCAGATAGCAATCTCCGGGCATTTCTCCGGCAGTCGGGTCCGCTCATTGCTCCGTCGGCCAATATCGCTGGTCAGCCGCCAGCCACGACCATCGATGAGGCCAAACAGTATTTCCGGAGCGCCGTGAAGCTCTACATTGATGGTGGCAAACGAGAGTGTGCTCCTTCGACTTTGGTGCAGTGGACACCCGAATCTGTCACGTTACTTCGCCAGGGGTCGGTTGTGCTGGATATGTAAGCGTAGCAGAAAAGAGAAATGCCCCATTTATGAGGCATTTTTTCTCGATATCGGCTACGTCCACTGGACAAAAGTATTATTATGGTGTATAATGCCGAGTTCGTTAACAATAGTATCAGATTCTCATTTTGCTTTTCATGAATTTCTTGGAAGGCAGCATGAGGGTCTGGTATGGCTCCCGCAGACTCTCATCCCTTTGTCGGGAGCGAGGAGATAGAGCATGAAACTTATAGTTGATTGGGAAGAATGTCACGCGTATGTAAGTCTCGTGGATGTTCTCGTTAGAGGTTTAACGTCGTTAGATGTTATACGTGATGAAGTGGTTCGTTCTACACCACTGTTGTCACATGAAAAATTTCTCTTTAAAGACAGGGTTATTGGAAAAATTCATTGTCGTGAGATTCCTTTTGAAAGCGTTGGCCTCCTATATGATGAACCCATAGGCTTTTCAACGAGCGATTATGAGTGTCAATTGTATTTGGAAGAAACGTTTCTGGATATTTTTGGTAAGGCATTGCTAGAAAAAGCGATTCCGATATATGCTGAGGAAGATTTTTTCCTAGTATATCCGGATTTTTGCGGCCTTCCTGATTTACAAGAGCATTTCATGCAGCCCTATTTAAAGAACACCGAGAAAGAGTTGAGAGAGACCCTCGGTCTTTAGCAAGAAGTTTGTTTGTAATCGGGTAGACTGAAGTAAATGAAGAAGGTGTAGAATACTGGTGAATTCTTGAGTTTTTGGTAAAATTGTATGGAAGTTTGGATATGAACTATATCCGAGAGAGCATCCCTCTTATACAAGATGCGTATAGCCCAGTGAGTAACGCGTTGCGTGCAACTGGGTTTTTAATTATCCAGTGAAAAAAGATACCAAGTTTATAATAATGAGAAATAGTTCAAAATAAAGAACGCTTACCCCTAAGAGAAAACCTTTTTGTATGTTTTTATCGATTGTGAGTAATCCGTACGAGTTCAAACATATACTAGCAAAAAAACTTACGACACCAATAAGTGCAAAGATTCTGAATCGAAAAAGAAGCGCTCCATGAAGTGTTTTCGCATCTAGTCCAGAAATAACAGGTAGGACAAGAAAAATAACAAAAATTAAAAAAAGAAAAAATCCGTATTTAATATACTTATTCATGAGAGTTTTTGATACGCAGGGTTCATTTCAACTGCAGTTTATCTTTTTGCAACTCTAGGCGTCAAGTAGTAAGCATCTGTTATTCCACTGGTTCGGATTTCCCCCACATCATGTCAAACAGATTTCTGAAAATCAGAACCATGCTCGCATCTCTGATCTCGATAATTCTCGGTGGATCAGCAACTGAATGAAGAATAACCGTATCATGAATAACATTGAAATTACCAATTAATTCAACATCCCGTGGCCAGAGTCGGTAATCGGTAAGCCCTGGATATTTTTGGAGCATTTCCCGCTCATTTTTCGTAACAGTAAACAGGATTGTTTTCCAAACAATTTTCTTTTTCAGCCGTAGAGCAGCATACTTTTCGTACAAAGGACCCATAAGATCAAACCACCTCTCAAGATCGATTGAACCAACAACATAATCGATAGTTTCATCTGGAATGCGCTCTAGTGAAGTCAACCAATAATTCCGATAGCTTTCAGTGCCTTCATACACAACTATTTGCTGTTCACTTTTGTGTTGATGGGTTACGATTTCCTTGACCAGTCCTTGTAGCACAACTTCCTTTTGCTTGATTTGAGCAAGCAAGCTGTGCGGATCGGAAATCTGAAAGTGCCATACATTCTGTTTGATATACTTTGTCGCATAACCCCGAAGTACGAGGCTTTCTAGGGACTGATACACGAGGTTACGATGCAAATCGAGTTTATTGATAAGTAGCCCCGCCTTGCATGGCCCAAATTTTACGAGGGCCTCGTACGTTTTGGCTTCATTTTTATGCAGCCCGATATACTCTAGATCCTTTAGCATACAACAATATTGTCACAATAATTTATACGTAATCAAATACATATTCATTTACTGCTATTATAAGCCGAATTGGCATGTTCATTTGTCATCATATATAGTATGACAACTAATATCCTTCTATGCAATACTATACAGTCATTTCGATAATGACAAATCCTTTCATAACCTTCCATAGGGGGAAAACATGAAACATCTCGCTACATGGGCAATGCTCGTAGTAACAACGTTCTTTCACAATACTGTCTCAGCCGAGCCTCAAACAAGCTGCCGGGCCAATATCTCTTCTCGCTATATCGGGGGAATAGGCGATGTCCTCGATAATAGGCCGGTCATTCAGGGTTCTTGCAACATCGCTTTTCAGAATGGAGTGTTTGTCACTCCGTGGGTTTCGCAATCACTTGTGGCGCCAGGAATAGGTACGCGATCAGGAAACGAGTTTGATGTCACTATCGGCTGGTCGGGGAAAATATCAGACCGTATCACTCTCGGCCCCTCTCTGGCTTACTATGACCTGGCAAAGCCAAAGTTGTTCCATGGGACAAAAGGAGACATCCTCAGCCCGTCGTTTCGATTGGACTATGCGGTAGACCCTACTCTCACGGCCTATGTACTTTTCGAACATGTACACGGTATGGGATGGGATCTCCAGGGGAATATCGTGAGTCTAGGGATGAAGTCTGCGGCCTGGCCTATTGCTATCAACACGCGAATCATTCACAACGATTCCATCGGCCGTAGTGGTAGTCTTTGGCAGCTTTCCCTCGAAAAAAAAGATCCTTTTACTGTCGTGGGTGGCCTCAAAGTTGCTCCTTCGGTTGACTTGCGGATGCCGATCGGTTCATATGGAAAGGAGCAAGACGGAATTCCTGGCCGAAACGCTACCATCGCTTTCAGTATGAACTTTTCTTGGTAGGAGGGGCTCAAATAAAAAGCGGATTCAATGAACATCATTGGTCCGCCTTTTTTATTTAACTAAGAAAAAATGCGACCCTTTATGATGAGTCGCATTTCGGCTTCCGTTAGAAGCGCCATTCCGGTGTCACCACCAATGATCTATATCACGAAGACGTTCGGCAATGACGTCTGGGTGGTGTTCCTC
Organism: uncultured Bdellovibrionales bacterium; assembly: GCA_964451495.1. Classification (GTDB taxonomy): domain Bacteria; phylum Patescibacteriota; class Minisyncoccia; order Moranbacterales; family UBA1568; genus UBA1568. The sequence goes on from CAYVHS010000003.1 coordinate 99,157, forward strand.
CATATGTGCAATCTGAGCGTGCAAATCTTTTTTGGGTAGCTTGATATTACACGCAGGACATTTGATGAGCTCGCATGAAGCTATAACTTCACCTGATTCAGTCGTACCTGTTTCTTGTATCATTTGATACTCTCCTTTGTAATGCGGGAATTCCGCGAACATTGACACTACAATGTATAGCATAATATATGATTTTTGTCAATGCTACCGTTACGTTTCGATGTCTTTGCATCACTTCGAGATCATCCTAAAGTCATGTGACAAGAACCGAGCAAGTATTTTTGTTAAATATAAGAAAGTGATGAATTTTAGATAAAACAAAAACAGCCACTTTCGAGGCCGTTTCTATTGTTTTGAGCAGGTAAGGGGAGCCCTTTTTGTTCCGACAAAAAGCCTGGACGCTACGCACAGAAAGATGCTCCGCCAGCTGGCGGACGCTCTCATTCTATCCGCCTAGACGTCGAGGCTGGCTTACGCCCTCCTCCTCCCACTTACCCGATAAAACTAAAAATCACCCCGAAATGGAGTGATTTTTAGCTTATTGAGCGGGTAACGGGAGTCGAACCCGTATCTT
>CAYVHS010000004.1:0-61622 GCA_964451495.1 uncultured Bdellovibrionales bacterium
TGAATATGCTGGAGGGAATTCCTTCGATGCTTTGACTGGACAGGGGACGACGGATATGTGGAGCTATACTTCCGGGGCGAATAACTTTGTCAGTACGGGAAGTTATGTGAGTGAGGCACTCGATCTTGCTCAGGCCACGAACTGGGTATCATTTGTGGCGAATGACACGGTGCCAGCCAATACCAGTATTGTCTATGAGACACGCACAAGTACCGATGCAAGTAGTTGGTCGTCATGGGAGGCAGTGGTCGGAACCGCGATTGCTTCACCGGCCCAGCGGTATATCCAGGTTCGCATCACACTCGCGACGAGTGATGGCGTGAGTACACCAACAGTAACTGATTATACGATTACCTATAATAATTCCGATACACCGCCGACGAATCCGACAGCTGTGAACGCTTATTCACAGCTCTCAGGTGGTGTGACACTGACGTCTGGTAATACGTATCTCTATGAGCACCCCTATTTCACTTTTTCGGGTGCGAGTAGTCCAGAAGCAGGGATAGAGGGATATTATGTGTACTTTGGGACCAATGTGAGTGCCGATCCCGCGGTAGATGGATCGTTTCAGGCGAGTACGACCTATGAAGTCAATACAGCGCTCGATGCGGACACGTATTATCTCCGAATCAAGACCAAGGATAATAATGGCAATGTAAGTGTAGGAACATACGCAGCATTTACGTATGTTTATAATGGTGTTGCGCCTGCTCTCGTGGAGACCAAGACCAGCCAGGCAGATTTTTCTACTGGGACGCTGAGCGATGTTTCAGCCACTGATGTGGCGGATGCTTTGCGACTCTCAGCGAGTAGCGGGACAGGGTTTTGGAATCAGTCGAGACTGACCAATATTTCCGCAGGTGTGTATTACGGAGGGGATAGTGTGCAGGTGCAGTATGCCGGCAGTGATTATATTTTCGTCCTTCGTGGTGGTGGTACCAATGGGTTTTATCGGTATGATCTGGCTACTGATACCTGGTTGGTCAGGCAATCGACCCCGGGAGTGGTGAGCTATGGTGGATCCATCGAGGCGGGGCCGAACGGTTTTCTCTATGCGACTCAGGGAGGCACCCTATCTACTTTTTGGAAATATGATATTGCTCTCAATACCTGGACAGCGGTGTCGAGCGCCCCGAAAACTTTTGCTGTCGGAGGTTCTATCGCGTATGACGGATCACGATATATCTATGGTCTCCCGGGAAGCGATGATGCATTCTATCGATATGATACAACCAATGATTCCTGGAGTGCGCGGGCGAATGCTCAGTTCGGTAACCCCAACACATCAGATGGTCAAACGGTGAACTATGATTCGGATAGTGTCTATGATGGACGCAACAACATCTACGTCATCCAAGGAAATTATTATCCGTATTTTGCCAAATATTCCATAGCGACCGATGCGTTGTATGGTGAGACGGCCAATACATGGACGGTACTCACTGCTGCCCCAACCGGTGTCTATACTGGAGGCAGCTTGGCCTATGACACGACGACGGAGAGTGTCTATATGACCAGAGGCAATTGGAAGAACAACTACTATAAGTATGATGTGGGACTGAATAGTTGGTCACAATTACCAGATACACCCGCGACATTTGATCAGGGTGCTTCACAAATTGCGTACAATGGCTATATATATGCCCTGCGCGGTGGCAACCAGACGAATTTTTATAGGTACAATATCGCGGAGAGCTCCTGGGAACTTCCTTCTAAGGGTCTATTTGGACCATCTATTCCTGGCGGGACAACGTATTTCCCATTTTCTTCGGGTACGTATGCTGTGACTGATAATAGTCAGAATATCTACATGATACGCGGAGTGTTCGATAATGTATTTGTGAGGTATAATGTCGCGACTGGGACGACTACAGAGATGGCGAAGCTCCCCGTCGGAGCCACTGATGGGTCGAGTCTTGTGTATGTCGGCAATCATAACGAAATCTACTATTCTCCAGGACCCATCCGGACGACGCGTGTCTCTGCGAAGAGTAATTATTTCTATAAATACGATATCGCTACCAATACCTGGAGTGAACTCACGCTTGATCAGCCACCACTCGCTGTGGGGACGGGATCAAGTATGACATATGACGGATCGCGGTATATTTATCTCACTCGTGGTGCTACGACTGCTACCTGGTGGCGGTATGACCTGAATGCTTCGGCTGGCTCACGTTGGTCGGCGGCCCTCACGGCCGGTACGGGCACTACGACGACGGGAGGGAAAATCGTGTATAGTGGTGGATATGTCTATGCGGTGCGTGGTGGCGCGGCGACTATTTATCGATATGACCCGGTCGCCACGACCTGGGCTACTATCCCTGCTTTGCCGGCGAGCATCAGTACGGGAGGTGGTATCGTGGACGGTGGTGACGGCTATCTCTACGTGACGCGGGGTACAAACACGGCCAATAATTACCGTTATCGCATCGCTGATGGACTCGCTGGAACATGGGCGAGCGTGACTGATATTCCCGCCCAAGTCAATGTTGGTGGATTCGAGGAACACGTGAGTAATCGGAACTGGGTGATAGCGGGCAATGGTACCAATTCTTATCCTGATGGACTCTATAGTTATGTGGTGAGCTCCACTGGTAATGGCACTGGTTTTCGGAAGACGGGAACCTATACTTCAGAAACATTGGACTTGGTCTCAGTGTACAAATGGGCCAATTTTTCAGTCAATTATACGCTTCCCAATAATACGTTTGTCACCTTTGAAACGAGAACATCGACTGACGGATTCTCATGGGACGACTGGACGGCCGTGTCAAATGAACAGGTATTTGGTACAAATCATGTGTTTAAAATCAATTCTACTCCTGACGGGTATATCCAAGTACGGGCCAATTTGTCTTCGTCAGATCGGATTTTCTCTCCGCTGATTACGGATTATGCCATCAGTTATTATCAGGATGTTACCGAGCCGACCAACCCGAGTGCGATAGGTGCCTACACGAGTGTCGCCAAAACGACCTCGTTGTCTACGAACACCTGGTACAATCATGCAGCGCCCTATTTCGAATGGCCAGCTGCTGACGCTGTCGGTGGAGCGACGGATGGAGTAGGTGGTTCGGGAGTAGCTGGATACTATGTCTATTTTGGTATCGATAGCAATGCGGATCCCGTGACGTTTCAGACGACGAACAATTATACAGCGGGGAGTTTATCGGCTGGACAGACCTACTACCTCAAGATCATGACTCGGGATAATGCCGGTGTCATCGCCGCGAGTTCTTATAGCGCCTTTACCTATAAATTTGACAATATTGCGCCCACAAATCCATCGATTATTTCGGTCAATCCGACCGGTTATACGGCGACTGATAACTTTGTCTTTACCTGGTCATCGGATGCGACTGATTCGTTTTCGGGGCTCTCAAAACTACAGTATCGGACTGATGGTGACGTGACAGATACCTGGACCGATATCGTAAACCCGCTTGATATCACAGTCACTTTGCCCAATGTGGGTCATATCGTAGGTGCCTATCAGTCCGGCAAGAACAAGTTTTATCTCCGAGTGGTGGATGGCGCTGGCAATACCTCAACATCGCTTCTGCAAGAGTATTACTATAGTGCGAGTGCGCCTACCCCACCACAGAATCTAGCGGCGACACCCACGACATCGACTGCTAATTCCTTTGCTTTTTCGTGGGATACCCCAGCTTCTTTCGCCGGAGATGAAGCGGCAATCGTGTATTATTATTCGATCAATGTTTTGCCCACGGCCAACAATTCTGTCTCGACTGCCTTGAAGGCTGCTGGTCCGAGCGCCTTTGCGACACAAAAGGGCGAGAATCTCTTCTTTGTTGTTGCTGAGGATGAATCAGGGAATATCGAATGGGGCAATTATGCCGTTACCTCTTTTGAGGCCGATACGAGTAATCCGCCAATTCCTGGTACGGTGCAGATTTTCGATACGTCGGATCGAGAAAACTCCAAATATGGTATCGCTGTGAAGTGGGCTCGTCCTGATGGTATCGATGCTGCCAATTTTGATGGTTTCGTCATTTATCGTTCCGAGGATAACGTGACATTTACAGAAATTGCCAAAACGACGGGTAGTGCCTATGTCGATTCCGGGGAAATACTTCTGCCGTCCGGTGATACGACCCTCGAAAGTAAACTGTATTACTATTACGTCAAATCTAAGGACAAGACGAGCAATTATTCAGCCTCTTCATCGACCGTCTCGATTGTTCCGACGGGCAAGTATACCACGGCTCCAAAGCTGGTAGGGACACCGAGCTTTACGACACAGTCATTCCAGGCTACTTTTCAATGGGCGACGGATCGTGTGGCGAGCTCGTTTATCGAATATGGAAAATCTATTTCTTTGGGCGAAACAACTGGTCAGGTAGATTCGGTGACGAGTCATGAGGTGCTGGTCAAGGGTTTGGATGCGGGTACGAAGTATTTCTATAGCGTAAAGTATATCGATCCGGACGGTAACATCGGGACATCTAGTGTCGACACGTTTACAACGCTTGATCCGCCAGTTATTTCTGATGTGACCGTGACCGATATCGGGCTCAATACTGCGTATGTTAATTGGACGACTAACGTCAGTGCTACGTGTACGCTTGACTACGGTGCCTATAGTATAAAGGAAACATCTGCTGGTTCTGGTCATGTGCAAAAAATCGATAAGCTCCAGCCAGCTTCTCAATATCAGGCTCAGATAGAATGCATTGATGGAGATCTCAATACTTTTTCTTCCGATCAGTACACATTTAGTACGCCGGAAGAGCCAGTTGTGTCGGAAGTGACGATAGAAAACAAAGAAAACGTCGACCTCCCAACGATTACTATAGCGTACAAAACCAACGTTCCGACTTCAACTCTGATATACTACAAGAAAGAAGGAGAAAGTAGTCGTACATATTTAAATGAAGAGCTGACGCTAGAGCACAGTGCTGAAGTATCTGATTTAGATCCGGCTGTCGAATACGCAATCAGCGTTACTGGAAGTGATCAGTACAATATTCAGGCACGACCATTCGAGCAGAAGCTCACGACGCGGACCGATTCACGCCCGCCGAAAATACTTTCGAACAAGTCGATGGGACGCGTATCAGGTAGAGGGAACAACGCTCAGGCGAATGTATATATCAAGCTCGAGACAGATGAACCGTCGCGCATACACGTGGCCTACGCCAAGGGTATTGTCACGAAATCATTTGAACAGTCAACGAGTGATGACGCGCTCAATACATATCATCTCATCACAATTCCAGCTCAGGCGGGAGACGTTTATAGTTATCAGATTGAGGCTTTTGATGAAGCTGGTAATAAAACTGTGACGGATGCAGTGACGGTCGCTGTAGAACAATCGAAAGCCAACGCAACTGAAGTAATCACCAGAACCTTCCTCAATAATTTCGGATGGATTTCACGATTGGGAGGAAATTAGGCGGTATAAAAAAATATGCCTGAAGAAAAAGAAATTGTCATCAGAGTGGTGGGGCTAAAAAAAAGTTTTCATGTGGGCAGTCAGGACATCCCTGTTTTGCATGGTATCAACCTCGAAGTTTATAGGGGTGAGTTTGTGTTGCTCGTGGGGCCCTCGGGCTGCGGCAAATCGACTTTGCTTCATTCGGTGTATGGTCTGGAGAATCCGACAGAAGGGACTGTTTTTATTGAGAAAGACGATATTTGGGCTCAGACTAAGGATTGGCGGGCGAATTTCAGAAATAAACATATCGGCTTTATTCCACAACAGCCGTTTTGGATCAAATCTCTTTCGGTCATTGAGAATATTGCCATACCTGGGGTAATCGGGGGAAAGACATTCAATGAAAGCGTCGCCCTCGCGGCTAAACTGATCGAGTTGGTCGGTATGGGAGAATGGGCCAACCATCGCCCATATGACCTTTCAGGAGGTCAGCAGCAGCGTATCGCGTTTGCTCGATCGCTTCTGCTTAATCCGAAGTTTATTATCGCCGATGAGCCGACGGGCAACCTGGATATGAAAGCTGGTGAGAAGCTCATGGTTCTCGTGAGGGATATTTCCCGACAGTTTGGTATCACTATCATGATGGTGACGCACAATATCGATCAGTATAAATTTGGTTCGAGAATCGTCAATATGATAGATGGGCAAATAACATCAGATGTCGTCAATCAGCTATCCATTGATATGATGGAAGAAGAAACAGCTGAAGCCGCTCAGGCAGATGTTCAAGTAGCGCAACCAAAAACTGTATGAGTTTTTCATTTCGAAAAAACAAAGAACCAAAAAAACTCCCTCAGATTGCGATGGGGCAGGATGGTGTATGGAAAGACCCTGCCGATGTAACACGTTTTTCGCACATGCTGTTTTCGGCTGTTCTCCTTATTGGGTTTCGTAATATGTTTTCCAATAGGATGCGTTCGGTGTTGACGATTGGAGGAGTCGCTATCGGTATTGGTATTATTACGCTCCTCATTTCTCTCGGTTTCGGTGTGCAGGGGATGGTGATCCGTGAGGTGACCAATAATAATCCGAGTAATATTATTGATATCAGCAATAAGAGCTTGGAAAATTTTGCTTTGCTGGACAAGGGGACGCTAGAGCGGATTCAAAATATTCCCGGTGTCGAGCAGGTAGATACGCGTACGAGTATTGGTGGAAAATTTTTTAATGGAGAATCACAGACAGATGTTGTCATCAATGCCGTGAGTAGACACTATCTTGATTTGGCGCGTTCCGATGTCAGTCAGGAGATGAGAGATATGATATTTACTGAGCCTGGGACTATTCTCGTTACGCCCAAGCTGGCTATCCTCCTCGGTTTTGAAAATCCAGAAGAAAGTGTCGGAAAAACGATAGAGTACAGTAGTGTTGTTACGAGAGATATGTTGGCTGATGTAGAAGGCACTTCGGAAGAAGTGCGGGTAAGTGATGAAGGAAAATCCCTCATTATAGCTGGTATTATCAAGGATCAAGTGAAAGATGATGCTGTGTACGCCTACATCGCTCTTGATGAAATCAGGAAGCGATATGGCAATGTTGCTGGGCAATTTGCTAAGGCTCGCGTGACAGACGAAACGTTGATTGAATCTGTGCGTCTACAGATTGAACAGACTGCCTTTGTTACGGAAAGTGTTGTCGATACTATTGCCGACATCAATTCATTTTTTTCTATTGTCAGGGCTATCCTCGTTGTTTTCGGCGTTATCATCATGTCTATTTCCGCGATGGGTATGCTCAATACGCTTAGTATTTCTCTCTTGCAGCGTACCAAGGAGGTCGGGATTCTCAAAGCGCTCGGGGCCAAGAGAACGGATATATTCAAAATGTTTATTTTTGAGGCATTTCTGATTAGCTTCATTGGAGGCACTGCTGGGCTATTGTTTGGATATGGTGCGGCCAAGGGCATCAACTATGGTATCAATATCATGGCAGGGAAATATGGCGTTTCTCCGACGACGTTTGTGGAAATGCCATCGGTTTTTGTGATTTCCATTGCGCTCTTTATATTTTTTCTCGGTTTGATGACAGGTATATTTCCTGCCATGCGCGCCTCGAAGATTCATGCCCTCGAGGCTTTGAGATACGAATAGCAGCTGTTTTGTCCCTATGCGTCATCCTGATCGGAAACATTTCAGACTCTTGGCTCGGATGCATTTCTGGGTGATGTTTTTTGCATTCATTTTGTATCTTTGCTTCGGGTTTGCTCTCGGCCCCGATTTTTTCAAGAGAGATATCTTAGAGCGATTACACGTTTTTGCAGACGATATCATTTCTGTGACCGCTACGGTCTTGAGCGGTCCGGCCAAGCCAGTCGTGACCGCGATACCGGTATGTGTTTCGGGTGTGCCGCATACTGTACTTGATTGGGGAAATGACACAGGGACGACTACGTGGGATATTGATCGAAATGGTCTACCGCTCTCGACCGGAGTTGTGCTATCACAGTATACAGATACGTCTGTGACTGCGAATACGACGTACAGTTATGTGGTGACAGCATATGGCCCGATGGCTCCCGGGAGCAATATTTCAGATCTGGTTTCGGTGACGGCATCCGATTGTCAAGGAATCCTGCCTCCTGCGACGGTAGTGATAGAGCGATTGGGAGTCACTAATGTCGCGGTGAATCGGTCAAATATCAGTATGGATAGACAGCGGCCACAGGTAACGGGTACGACGAATATCCCCAATGCTATCGTGGATATTTCGATGAATCGACCACAGATCGAGGCCCGGTTTGCAGCCAATGCAAACGGCTATTTTTCGTGGATACCACCGATTGACCTGGAGAATGGCAACCATATTTTGTCTGTGACAGTGATTGATCCCAGTGACGCGGGACGGACATCGAGAGACGGATTTACTTTTCGGACAGAAGACGGTGTGGATAGTGGTAGTGAAAGTAGGGGAAGCACTTCTGTGGATACGACGGGTATACAAAAAGCTTCAACTGCTGATGAGTCTACGATGGATTTTACGGTGAAAATAAACAATGGAGCACAGTTTGTTTTTCAAGGCGACGAAGTGAATGTGGGTATTTTGAGTCAGCAAGGAGTTTTCCCGATAGGAACCGTTTTTCGTTTGTTTGTCGTGGATGCTTCTGGAAAAGAAGTGCTCCGTTTATCGGAAGCAACTATCGAACTCTCTTCTCAGACAGCACTTTCTCTTATGCAAAGAATACCTCTTTCTCTTAATCCTGGCGTCTATCGTATCCGGGTGGATGCTTATAGGAGAGATACTATTGTGAGTCGGGACGTCAGGCTCGAGATACGTGCTTGGCCACTCGTCTCGTTTGGTGGCGGGACCGAGGTTACCTATCCTGAAGCAGCGAGTTTTATGGGTAGTATTTTTCTCATATTCCTTTTCCTTTTTATTCTTTTTCTTCTCTTTTTTGTACGAGAATACTGGCTGTATCTGCACCATCTCCGCCTGGTGAGCGAACGGCACCTAGATCGGTTGGGGTTTATCAGCCCCAAAAGAAAGGGGGTGGTACGATGAATGAAAATATGATATTGCTCGTGCTTTCTTCTCTCACTATCATGTTACTTTTTGTGACACTGGTCTATGTGATAGGCATTGTGTGGCGTGTTGAAATGGAACTCGATGTGTCGTATAAATTCCTGTCGGTCGCATTGATATTTCTCATCATTTCTGAAATATTGGGAATTTTTCCGAAAGTGTATTCGGATACGTGGTGGAACACAGCGCTTTACGTCGCCAAGTTTTTAGCCGCACTCAATCTCTTTATTGGTATGTTTTTCATGCGGGACCTCATCCGGCGAATCGATGGCGAAAAGAAACAATAGGTATGCTTGTTTTGTAGGTATAAAAAATCTCCCCTAAGAAGGGGGGATTTTGTGGTAGTATAGGAATAAGAGCTTAACATAGTTTACTGTATGCGCATGCAAATATTATTTTTTCTCACTTTTATCGGGGTATTTTTACTGGGGATACATTTTTTTGTCTATGTTTCATTGGCAAAAATATTCCCTTCTTTTGTGGCGGAGCATCGCAGCTCTTTACTCAGTGCGTTGGTATTTTTGTCACTTTCTTTTGTGGTTGCCATGGCTCTTATTCATTGGAAGGAAAATATTTTTACTCGAGCCTTCTATTTTTTTTCGGGGGAATGGCTTGGCTTTTTGACGAATCTGGTGCTCGCTTTCGTGGTGATGTGGATGGTTGTGGGTGTAGCCAAGATTTTCTCGGTTGATATATCAGTGGCTTCCCTCGGGATTTTTTTGGTAGTCATCGCGTTTTTTGTTTCGGTATATGGCATAGTGAACGCTTTTCATCCGCGTCTTCGTGAAGTGTCGGTGCGTATACCGAATCTTCCTGAAGAGTGGCGAGGAAAGAGAATCATCCAGTTATCTGATGTGCACCTGGGGAGTATCTATCGCGAAGATTTTTTGCGTTCCGTTGTTGCTCGAGTGAATGCTGTGCGTCCGGAAGTAGTTGTGATTACGGGAGACCTTTTCGATGGTATGGATGGGTTTTTGGATACGTTGGTCGCGCCGCTCGATGATATAGAATCTCGCTACGGTGTTTTCTTTGTTACCGGCAATCACGAGACATACCTTGGTGTCGATGAAGTGTTTGCTTCGCTTCAGGGGACAAAGGTTTCTATTATAGATAATGCGGTAGTTGATGTGGCGGGTCTTAAAATTATCGGAATGAGCTATCCTCCTCATGGGGCCGATGAAGATGTAGCGGGGCGACTGGCTCTCCTCCGGCCAGACTTTGTTGGGCAACCGAATATTCTCCTTCATCATGCCCCGACCCATATCGATGAGTTTCGGGCGGCCGGTATCAATCTGCAGCTGTCTGGGCATACGCACAAGGGTCAACAATACCCCTTCGGTCTTATTACTTGGTGGCTATATAAAGGCTTCGATTATGGCTTGCGGGAGATAGGGGATTATTCTATCTATACGACCAATGGTGTGGGTACCTGGGGGCCAGCTATGCGGGTCGGTAACATACCAGAAATAGTCGTCATCACGTTACAGCGGAAATAAACAGCTTGATTCCTTTGTCTTTTTCTGATATATTCGGTTGTGCAATAAGTTTTGTCCAGAGAGGCTACAAGGCCGGCTCAGGACAATTTTTTTATGGAGAAAGTATTTTTTATTTTGAGCTTATGTCACATGAGAAGCACTCAAAACCAGATCATCTGAAAGTGAAGCGATCGAGCGCCGGACTTGGGCTTTTTACCGAGATAGCTATCAAGAAGGGCGAGGCGGTCATCGAGTACGTCGGGCATCGTATCCCTACTTCGGTTGGTGATACCCTGAGTAATCTCTATATCTTTAACGTGAATTCGCGTGTCGATATTGACGGGAGTCCCAGGTGGAATACAGCGCGATATATCAATCATTCTTGTCGTCCCAATTGTGACGCCATCAATCGCCGAGGGCGCATCTATATCGTGGCGCGGAAAAATATCAAGGCCGGCGAAGAATTACACTATGATTATGGTAAAGATTATTTCAGTGATTTGGAGAAAAAGGGCTGTAAATGCACTCGGTGTTACGAGATAAATCCTTGATTCTGGAATCAAGATACATGTCTCAGATCTGAGTAATTTTCTCTCAACGTAGTTTTTATTTTCAGTACTTGCTTTACAACGTACTGAGAAAATGAAAGAATACAATGTCTGTTAAATAACGGACACAAGCCTTTATCTGACTTGGCAGATTCCAAGAACAACTTGTAGGAGGACAACATGAGTAGTTTTACATTTGAACCAGCGGTGCCTGGTCTTGAGTGTATCCATCAGGGCAAAGTACGTGACACTTTTGCCCTTCCTGGACATTCCGAGCTTTTGCTTGCTGTAGCGACCGATCGTGTGAGTACGCACAACATCGTCCATGAGAGCGTTATTCCTCAGAAGGGCGGCGTTTTGACGGGTCTGACAGTGTTCTGGATGACAAAAGTGCTACGGGGATTCAATACGCACCTGGCTTCTTTCAGGGACGGAATCTTTCCCTATCTTCCGTATCAGTCATATCCCGACGATCTTGCACTTCGAGCTTTGGTGATCAGAAAACTTGCCGTAATTCCCGTGGAGTTCATCTTCCGGAACTATATGGCTGGCAGTCTGTGGAAAGACTATTATCAGAAGGACCATCCCAATCCCTATGGTCTGGAATTACCGGCGGGGCTGCAACTGATGTCACCGTTTGAACACACGGTGTTCACACCGACGGATAAGTCGGAAACGGATGATCCTCTCAATGCGGAGGAAACGGCACGGCAGTATCCGGAGGCGTACCAGCTTGCCCTCAGGGTTTACGAGGCGGGCCGGGCATACGCTGCCGCGCGCGGTATCACCATCATCGATGGCAAGTTCGAAGTCGGCATTGACTCGTTTGGGCGAGTATGTCTGGCTGACGAATGTCTGACGCCGGACTCGTGTCGCTTTATCGAGGCCGATACCATTGTTGTTGGTCAGGAGCCTGCTTGGCTCGATAAGCAGTTTCTACGCGAAGAAGCAGAGCGGGTGTGGGCTGGTGGCAAAAAGACACCCCTCACATTTAGTCCTGCTGTCATAGCGGAGACCACACGCCGTTATGAGGGTATCTTTTGCCAGTTGACGGGAGTACCACCCAGTGATTTTCAGTCGAAGCAACGATTTTACTGGGACGCGTAGGATTGTGGTATTGATAACTTTACCGGAGGGGGGTAATCCATCTCCGGCTTTTTTTAAAGCAAGTATTATAGTTGTTACCGTATTTTGATTATTTCTCTCATCCGCGCCTCTTTACATCTCTGAAAAATTATGCTGAAATACAGTGTCCTGTATGAATAGGCCCTGAGCGTATATTCGGGATACAGTTCCTTTCATTTCACCTGAGGAGATTGCTATGATGCCCAAAAGGCTTATTACCGATGCGCAGCTCGGTCAGTTTTATAGTACAGTACTTGCGATACAAAGCCGGCTTGGCAGACTCTTACCTTATGATGTGGCTATGGAGGCATTGCAGCATCTTGCCGCTGGAACCCTACGGATTGGTTTCAATACTACCGAGGATGTGCAGCAACTGTTCGCGCGGCCTCTGGGAGCAGAAATTCATCTCATCCATTTTCGCGAGGGAGTAATCCCCGTATTTCCCGAGAAGCTTTCCAAAGACTGCTTCACAAACAAAACCCGTTTCCCGGCTGGCTTCACTGCTACAACGACAGTCTTGCCAGATGTCGTTTTGGGTCAGGGGGGCGGGTCAGTGCGCGTGTTCAAGATGAAGGGTATGGCGAGCTATGCAATGCTTGCAGCGGAGCTTTTAGGAGTGTCCAACGAGACGCCGACTTCTTGGTTGCAGCAGCTGCTCATCAGGCGTGGGCACACGCTGTCTCTCACGGGAGTCGAAGGAATTATCGAGTTGTATGCCCGAGGCGACGATATCGGTCTTGCACCCTCGCGTAGCAGGGATAAACCCACTTTGCATCCTGGGAATCTTGCTTTCGTCGAGATAGCACGCGGCTGTGTTGATGTGGTTCACTTTGATCGGGAGACATCTAAACGCTGGAAAGTTTCTCAATACCCATTTGATCAGGGCGGACAGAGCCGTCGAGATGATAAGCATCTCGTGATTCGCTCATGATTCCATTCTCGAAGTCTTTTGAGGTCGCAGCTCGTCTGTGGCCTTTTTTCTTTTCTAAAAAATTCAATCTGCAAAAGGGATGCTGTTTGTTTGCGAGAAAACTGCACTTCAGATGAGAATGTAAGGTACGCGGGTTTGACTTTTTATTAATCCTGTGTTATTATTTTTTCTTATGGAAGACATTATCTATCCCATTCGTATCAATCGCTATTTGGCGCACAAGGGAGTCTCGACCCGCAGAGGTGCCGATGAGCTTATTGCTGCCGGATTGGTCCGTATCAATGGGAAAAAGGCAGAGCTTGGAAGCAAAGTCGGGCCAGATGATGTGGTAGAATTTCCTGATCGCATGGGGAGCAAGGATAAAGAATACCGATACATTGCTTATTACAAGCCTCGTGGCATCATCACTCATTCTCCGCAAGAGGGCGAGCGAGCCATTGATGAGATTTCTGGGTATCCGGGCACCTTTCCGATTGGTCGTCTCGATAAGGCTTCCGAGGGGCTGATCATCCTCACTGATGATGGACGCGTGACTGAACGTTTGCTCCATCCGCGTTTCAATCATGAGAAAGAATACGAAGTGACCGTACGCGAAGACATCCCGCCTTTAGCCAAGAAAGTGCTCGAAGGAGGCGTCAAGAGTGAAGGAGAGTGGCTCAAGGCAAAAAAAGTGACAGTTGTCGGTACGCATAAACTTCTCATCGTTTTGACCGAGGGTAAGAAGCATCAGATCCGTCGGATGCTCTCTGAAGCTCGTATGACGGTGGAAAAACTCGTTCGGGTCCGTATCATGGATGTGCATCTCGGTGCACTCAAGCCCGGTGGGTCACGACCGATTCGCGGATTGGCTCGGAAAATGTTTTTGGAAAGTATCGATCTTAGTATTTGATGAAATATTTAGAATCTTTTTGTGTAGTAGTCTTGCAGCGATGAAAAGAGCATGGAGGGAAAAGAGAAAACGACAGTCTGGGGGGACTGTCGTTTTTTGCTCGTAATATTCCCTCGCCCTTGCTTTTTCGCTTAAAAAGTGCTATAATTGATGTAGAACTAAAGAAATGGGTGCCAGTCGGGTGCCCATTTTTCTTTTTCTAGAGCCATTGAGCACTCCTATGACTGACAAAAAAACACAAAACAACATACAAGATGAAGCTGTACCGGAATCTCCAGAGAAACAGGTTTCTTTTGCTTTATATATGCCCCAGAACGCTGTGTATGCCACGTTTCTTTCTGTGGCGGTGCTGGTAACGGGACTCCTTTATGGTGCGAGTTTCCGCGTAGCCCATACGCCCGATATTGTCGTGACTGTACCGGATCGGCATGCGGCTATTCGGAAAAATATTGAGACGATGGTGGATGGGTATCCGATTGCATCCATGGTTCCGTATATCGTGCATCAGAACAAAACGACTGCGGCGTTTCTCGTGGGTATTGCAAAAAAGGAAAGCAATTGGGGTAAACGCGTACCCGTAGATGCAGCAGGGGCTGATTGTTTTAATTATTGGGGGTATCGTGGGGCCGGAAGTCGTGGTATTGAAATGGGACATGGTTGTTTCGGAAGTCCGGAAGAGGCCGTGAGTGTTGTCAGTAAGCGTGTGAATACGCTGGTGCAGGAGTATGAATTTGATACCCCTGAAGAGTTGGTTGTGTGGAAGTGTGGCTGGAGCTGTGATGGTCATAGTAACCAGAGCGTGAAAAAGTGGATTACTGATGTCGGATACTATTATCGCAAAGTGAAGAGCTAAAGTATCAAAACACAGTAAGAGAAAAACAGGGCGTAACCCTTGTTTTTTTTGTCTATTTTGTAGAAGATTTTCGGCGAATATCTCCATACGGGTCTATCAAATCGATGGTCCTTTTGATGCTCCTTACTATGTGGAAAGCATGAACCGAATATCGGTGCTATAGTAGGGTTGTATTTATTAATGAAAAATATGTCTTACCCCACGGATATTTTGTACAGTCTTTTTTTGGTTGTGCTTCAAGTATGTTTATTATTTCTTTTTTCTGGGCTGGGGATTTGGTATGTTATAGCGAAGCTTAGGAAGGGGGATACTCATTCTGCTTGGTTTAAGCGTTTGTGTATAATTGCAGGTATAGGTGTACTCATGCTTATGACTGATTTTATATTCGGAGCCAATATTCGTGATTTTTTGATTAGCGTGTTTGGCTATAGTGAGTATTATTGCCCTAGTTGTTAAGGATAAAAATCGCCCTCGATGGCGCGATTTTTATTTCGTGTAAATGGAAAGGAACTATTTGAAGCAAGAAAAAACCGAGCTGTTCAGGGCTCGGTTTTTTTGGTCGAGTGGATGTTTTACAACAGTCCTACTTGTCCGAAGAAGGTGAGTGTAATCACCGGGAGGAGTGCGAGCAGGAACGCCATGCTCATTTCCTCGTTTTTATCTGACTCTTCTGTTGCCTTTTGGCAAGTGGGGCACTGTCCTGTAGGACATTCCTCCATTTTTATTTCCTCCGTCATACGTTTGTTCGTATGTTACTTATTAAATTGCCTGAATACAGGCTTTTGGAGAGCGTGTTGATAAAGAAAAAACGGGTTGCCGACATATAATGTCTTCACCCGTTTCCTACCTCTCAACATATATAGTATAGCGCAAAAAAGAGTAAAAGTCAAGTACGAACGACACGAAGAAGAAAAATGTAGTATACTGAAATATATTATTGAGAATAATTTATGCCGAAGAAAAAAATATTTGCTTTGGTTCTAGGGGGCGTGATGCTTTCTGGATGCACGATGCAGACGCAAGAAATCAGACAGCAACAGAAGGAAAGCGAGCTCGACTTCGCAGCTCTCCGAGCAGAGGAGAGTAAAGCGAAAGAGCAAGTAAAGACAGAGGCAAAGACTGAAACTACACCGCCGGTACAGGATAATAATCTAACGAATAAGAAAATGTACACAACACCTCCGCAGATGGCTATCGATCCGAAGAAGCAGTACACCGCGACACTCAAGACGAGCGCGGGAAATATCGTCGTCGAGCTCTCTGCTGCGGCGACACCAATCACGGTGAATAATTTTGTGTTTCTTTCCCGTGAAAAGTTTTATGATAGCACGATATTTCATCGGACCATAAACGGGTTCATGATCCAGGGTGGTGATCCACAGGGGACGGGTATGGGTGGCCCTGGATACAAGTTCGCTGACGAACCGTTCACGGGTGAATATACCCGCGGTACTATAGCGATGGCTAATAGTGGTGCGAATACGAATGGTAGTCAGTTCTTCATCATGCACAAGGATAATCCGCTCCCCAAGAGCTATGTGATTTTTGGCCGGGTGGTATCGGGGCTGGAAGTCGTGGATATAATTGCGACCGCTCCGACCAAGCCGGGTGGAGAAGGGTCGACGCCCGTCACAGCAGTGACTGTCCAGACTATCGAGATTACTGAGAAGTAGGATTTTAGGGGAAATCAAAAGACCCAGCGGTTACACTGCTGGGTCTTTTTTTGTTGTGCCCTAGAGATTGTTTCTTTCTCGGTCGCTCGCGAACATTTTGTAGAGTACGGGGATGATGAAGAGGGTGAGGAAAGACGAGAACATGAGTCCAAAGATGATGGCTGATCCGAGGGCTTGCCAGAGGGCATTGGAGAGCGTAATCGGGATGATGCCGAGGATGGTGCAAAACGACGTGATGAAGATGGCTTCGAGTCGGGATTTGCCTGCATCGACGATCGCTTCTTCGAAGGGAATGTCAGAGCGGAGGTTGATATTGATCTTGTCGACTAGGATGATAGCGTTTTTGACCACGATACCAAAGAGGGCGAGGATGCCGATGAGCCCTGGGAACGACAAGGGAACACCAAAGAGGGCGAGCCCGATAAAGACACCAATGAGAGCGAGTGGGAGCGTGACGAGGACGAGGAAGGCCTTGCGGAACGAATTGAACTGGATAACGAGGGTCGAGACGATGAGGAGTGCGGCGATAATCATGGCACGCAGGATAGACTGGACTGATTTGGCGTTTTCTTCGTTTTCGCCACCGTAAGTGATGGTGTAGCCATCGGGGAGTGTATAGTCTGCAGCTGTTTTTTCCTGGAAGACTTTGAGGACTTCCTGGGCGTTGGTGCCACCCACGACATCGGAAGAGAGTTTGACGATGCGTTTTTCATCGATACGGGTGATTGTGTTGACCGAGGGTTTGAGTTCTATGGTGGCGACATCTTTCAAATAGACTGGTGTACCGTTCTGATTGACGATTTGGATATTCTGGAGTGATTCGAGAGAGGTGAGCGCGTGTTCATCGAAACGAGCGATGATTTTTATTTCATCGTTATCGCGGATGATTTTGGAAATCTCGGTGCCAGACACTGCCATGCGGAGGATCGACCCGACAGAAGCGGCGTTCAGGTCGTAGAATTTCATGCGAGCTGGGTCGAGTGTGAAGGTGTATTCGGCCGGGGCTTCTTTGAGAGAGATATCGATGCTGGTGACGCCTGGAATGGTGGCGAGGATTTCTTTGAGATCGTTTGCGATGCGAGAAAGCGTCTCTAGATCTTCGCCGTTTACTCTGGCTTCAAAAGCAGCTCCAGCCGGTGGTCCACCTTGAGCAGATGCCACGGTGATGTCGGCCTCTCGTATCGAAGAGAGCTCGTTTCTGATTTTGGTAGCGAGATCATAGGATGTTATAGAGCGCTCTTTGGGCTTGGTGAGCTTGATAATGATACTCGCGGTATGCGAGGCCGTTCCCCCACTTGCGAGGCCATCGCCCGAGGCGGACCTACCAACAACCGTAGAGAAGTTTTTGATTTCGGGGTATTGACGGAGGACCTGCTCGACATCTTCGGTGATGAGGTCGGTTTTTTCGAGTTTCATGCCGATAGGGGCAGTGATGTTTACAAAGAGGAGTTCTTCATCGGAAGCTGGGAAGAATTCGGATTTGACGATGCCGGTCACTGGTAGGAGAGCGGTCATGATAAAGAGGGCGATGGTACCGAGGATCATCGTGAGGCGATGTTTGCGTGTTGAAAGAACGAAACGGAGTGATCGCTCGTAGAGAGGGATGAGGTGGTCGATACGGATGATGCCGTGCATGAGACGGTCGATGAAATGGGCCTCGCCACTGATCTGATGCGAGAGTTTGTCTTTGATGAGAGCATCGCTCACGCGTTCTTGTTCGACGAGGATCTCATTTTTGCGCATGACGGCGTCGCCGTTTTTCATGAAGCGATAGTAGGCGAGGAAGAAAAATGTTGCCAGAGCTAAGGAAGTCAGACCAAAGCGAGCAATACCATCTAACCAGAGAAGTGAAGCAAAACTAATCATGAGAGCAGAAAGTATGAAGGTCCAGAAGAAGCCCCGGGTGAGGCGGATACGTTCGAGAGCGGCTGCTAATGGATGATTGATGGCGATAGCAATAATGAGGGATGAAATGAGAGTGATCGAGACTGTGATAGGGATGGATTTGATGAATTCGCCCATGATGCCACTCGAGAGGAGGAGTGGGAGAAAAGCAAAGGTGGTCGCGAGGGTCGTCGTAAGGAGGACTACTTTGAAGTCACGGAGTACGAGGAGAACAGCTTCCTCTGGGGTGAATTTGCCAGTGCGGAGATATTGTTTGGTGGCTGAGACTACGACGATCGCGTCGTCGACCAAGAGTCCGAGTGCGAGGAGAAGCGAGAAGAGGGAGAGAAAGTTAAGAGAAGTGCCCGTGAGCATCATGGTGCCAAATGTCGCAAAGAAAACGAGTGGTATCGTTAGTCCAGCGATGAGGGCTTCTTTGAGTCCGACAAGAAGTATGAGGGTGATGACAACGAGTGTGATAGTAAGGAGAAAGTCGTGGCCGAGTCGGGTGAAGTCGCCGCTTATTTGGTCGGAAAAATCGACCGTGATATCGGTTTTCATACCACTAGGGAAAGTCTCTAGAAGATCGGACACGGTGTGTTTGGCGGTGTCGGCGATACTCAAAATTGAACCGCCGGTTTTTTTGACGATATCAATCGTGACAGCGCGCTCGGGTTCGCTGCCGTTTATGGAGAGGCGCGAGAGCGTCGTGTGTTTGATAGCTCGTTCTTCCACGATGGCGATATCGCGGAGGTAAACGATGGCTCCTCCTGATGTTTTCATCACAGGGATAGCACCGAGTGCTTCTGCATCGAAAAACCGGCTATCGGAACGGATAGGATAGACAAATTCTTGACCATCGAAATTGCCTCCGGGGATGGCGATATTTCCGCTTCGTACAGCGTTATTGGCTGTCTCTGGTGAGACTCCGTATTGTGAGAGTTTGGCAGGGTCGTAGGCGATAGAAAGCTCCACTTCATCACCCCCCGAGAGGGTCACATCGCGGACGTCGGCAATTTTTTCGAGTTCATCGTGCAAGATGTCGGCGTGTTCGCGGAGCGTGAGCCCATCATAGGGACCAGTGAGTACGATAGTGAGTATCGGTTGATCATCGAAAGACACTTCGGAAACGGTCGGAGTCTCCACTTCGTTCGGTAGATCGGGTGCTACTGCATTGACAGCATCCCGCACGCGTCTTATGGCATCTTCCAGATTTTCTTTGGCCTCGAATTCGACGCTCGTGACGGAAACAGAGTTGGATGAGGTCGAAGTCACTTTGCTTACGCCTTTGAGAGATGAGACTTCAGTTTCTATTTTTTTGGTGACGAGTTCCTCGACATCGCTCGGGGATGCACCGGGGAAGACGGCTGACACGATAGCAATGGGAATTTTCACCTCAGGATTAGATTCGCGCGGCAGAACATTGTAGGCATATATACCCCAGCCAGAAAGGAGAATGATGAAGAGGATGACAACACGGGTGTGCGCGACGAAAAAACCGATGAAGCCGTTTTTGAGTTCCGGATCAAAGGAAAGTTTGTTCAGATAGCGCGAATCGGAAGATGTATCTTCGTGTTCTGGTCGTGGTGTCATAGGGGAAAATTAATCAAGAGTAACGAGGTCGTTTTCTTTGAGGCGCCTGACGTTGGTTGTGATAATCAAGGTCTGTGGGTCAGCAATGCCCGATACCTCGACTATCTCGCCATCGATATTTTCAATTGTGACCGCGACACGTTTGGCTTTCCCGTTGTCATATATGAAGACAGTGCTACCGGTTTGTTCATTGAGGACAGCTGAGAGCGGAAGGAAAAAGTTACCCGTTGTAGCCTTTTTTGAGACTGAGGTGAACACAGTCACGATATACCCAGTCGAGAAATCTTTGAAATTTTGGTCGGTGCTTTCTGCTTCCACGAGGAAACGCTTGCTTTCTGGGTCCGCGCTTTGTGATACGCGGAGGATGGTTCCGCTGATACGATCCTTACCATCAGCATTTTTGCTGAAAGAGATTGATTGTCCAGGAATAAGAAGTGTCCGCTCGTTGTCACTCACGAAGAAGCGCAGTGTTTTTTTACCGCGGCTGATAGTCGCGAGAGGGGTACCTGGAGAAACCGTATCGCCGAGAGAAGCGTTTTTTATCGTTACGGTTCCGTTTATTGGACTTTTCACGAAATACTTATCGAAGAGTGAAGTATAGCTGATTTGAGCCAAATCACGATTGTTTTTTGCTTGGATTTTGGCGTTTTCTGAACTGTTATTGCCCTGCTGGTTGTCATTACGAACGGCTTCTTGATAGGCCTTTTTGGCGCTGGCGAGCGAGACGGCAGCTGTCGCTAGATCGACGCTTTGGGCGCCATTTTTTTGCTCGAGGCTCGTACCCGTCTCTGCGATCTGAAATAGTACTCGTCCGGTCGAGACGAATGTGTTTGGGGTGATAGTAGCTGATACTATGGTGCCAGATACTTGAGCAACAAGATTGGCTTCGCCTTCGGCCGAGACGGTACCGGGATAAGAAAAATCAAAGGAAGTCGTTTGTTTCGTGGCGATAGTTTCAGCACGAACGGACAAAGGGGGCTTTTCTTGGCTTGTTACCATGTTCTTTGTTGTGCTGTCATTTTTTTGCATAAACAACACGCTGCCTCCTAGGGCGAGGAGGGCGATGCTGATGGTGATGATAAATTGCTTTTTCATAAGAGGTGCTATTGTTTATAGATAACGGATCACGCAATATCGTCGAGCTCTTGTTTTTTCTTATCGAGAAGAATGATGAGTTTTGAGAAAAATGCACCATGGTGACGGAGCTCTTCTTTGGTGAATTCTTTTTCGAAAGAAAGACCTGCTTGTTTGACCATGAGGGCCGCTTCATGGATTTTTCTCTCTCCGCTTTTCGTGATGAGGAAATGTATTTTTCGCTGGTCGTCTTCTTTCTTGGCATGCGATCGCTTCACAAAGCGTTTTTCTTCGAGTGCACGCAAACGCTGACTGAGGTTGGATTTGGTAATAGTGAGGGCGAGGACTATTTCTCCTGGTGTCGCCGATTTCTTTCGGGCCAGAAAAGTGAGGATTTTGAAACCTGAAGCACTGATGCCGACACGATCGTAGATATGATGGTTGGCGATAGATTCGAGGCGGGCCCAAGCGCAGAAAATAGGTTCGATAATAGATGCTTTTTCAAAAAAGCTTTTTTGTTCCATAGTAATTATTTTAGTTTATATATTAATAGTTTATACATGAACATACTCTTTGTCAAGAGGAAAGGGCGACGCGATCGGGTAAAAGAGGAAGAAATCGCGGGGATTTGTGGTACAATGAGAATTGTATGAATCATATAAAAGACCAGTATAAAAGGGCTCTCTGGTACCGTATCATCATGCAGATGACAGTGTTTGCATATGTGTTTTTTGTGTTTCCTCTGTGTGTTTCAGCCCAAGGTGTATTGCCACAAGAAGCGCTCGTCGATCTGGTGAAGCCTTCGGTAGTGCGCATAGCGGAGCACGTGACGGGCACGGCAAAAATTCCAGAAATCAAAGTAGATATTCGTAAGCGTCTCATGGCGGTTGTCCCAGATACATTCACGGAAGTGCCTGTGGACGAATATCTTTCCGGCAGTGGCTTTATCATTCATCCGGATGGGTATATCGCAACGAATGCCCATGTCGTATCGCAGGAGACCGTGAGGCGTTCACTCGCTTCCGAAAGCGCTCTCTCTGCATTGTTCGAGAATGCGCTGTTCCTCAGTGATGCGGAAATGCAGGAATTTCTTGGATCGGATGACGGGGAAGGTTTCAGCAAAAAGATTCTGCAGTACGTCATTGATCAAAGTGTGTTTGATTTGACAAATGAAGTTGCGGTCTTGCGGCCAGATTCGGGAAAGACAAAAATGGCTGATCTCATAGCGACTGGGTTTCCTGCTGAGATTATTTTTGTTAACAATGCTTTTGCTGAGGATGAGCGAGATGTGGCCATCATAAAAATACAGGAGACCAATCTCCCCGCGATGCATCTTGGGGCTTCGAATGAGCTGGTCGTGGGAAAGAAATCATTTATTTTTGGTTTTCCTGCCACGGCCGAAGTCAATGAGAATAATCCTGCCGAAGCGACGTTTACCCAAGGCGTAGTGAGTGCTATCAAACAATCATCCGATAGGAGTCTCTCGATATTTCAGACTGATGCCAAAGTTTCCGAAGGGTCGAGCGGGGGACCTCTTTTCAATGAATATGGCGAGGTGGTAGGCATTATTACTTTTCAGACGGGTGGACTGGACCGAGTGTCTGGGGATAATTTTGCTTTTGCTCTTCCGATTGAAATCGTCAAGGAAGCGGCGCTTGAGGCGAGGGTACTACCTACAGAAGGAGAGTATAGAAAGGCTTTTATAGAAGGATTTATAGCTTTTTCTGAAAAGCATTGTGATAAGGCTCTGACATCGTTTGGTAATGCCCAACATGCCACGAATCCGATTTTTGGAGTAGGGAAATATCTCGAACCTTATGAAAAGAAGTGTGAAATGCTTAAACAGACAGGGGCGTCGCTTGATACCGGTCTCGATGAACTGCGTGGTACGGTGAGGTCTCTCAGTAGTCCCTTCGTGTATCTTTTGGGTGGCGGATTGCTCTTGTTTGGTGTTTTTGGTGCAGCGTTTTTTTGGCTTTTGCGTCAGGTACGGCGCGAAGAGCATGAAATTGAAGTATTGAATCATCGTCTAGAGGTTGATGAAATGAGAATTCGGGCCTATAAGAATGGTATGGCTCCTCGGGAACGAAGTGTCTATGCGGGAGTGAAGAAGAATGAGGGTGTTTCTCGTTTACCTGAACGAAAAAAAGTTATCTAAAGTTTCGTCACATACAAACAAAACAAAAAACAATGATTACCGTCACAGATATTCTGAGGAGTCGTGAATTTCGCTTGCCTATTGGGATTGCCTGTCTCGTGGTATGCGGGGCGCTGTTCCAGCTACCTTTTTTCTATGGGGCGGCTATCTTTATTGGTCTTGGTCAGCTCATGTGGGAATCTTGGGAGCGGCTCCGGATGAAGAAATGGAGTCTCGATTATTTGGCTTTTTTGGCCATTGGTATGGCTTTTTTCTTGGGGCAATGGCTGACGGGTGCTGTTGTGGCATTTATGGTGGCGGTGAGTGCCGCGCTTGAGAAATATGGGACTGACCAAGCAGAAAAATCACTCCGAGAGTTGTTTGAGCAGCTTCCTAAGACGGTTTTGCTCACAGAGGGGAAGAATACAAAAGAGGTGCCACTTCAGGAGGTAAAACGGGGAGATATTCTTTTGCTTCGTCCACATGAGATGCTGGCTTTTGATGGGTACCTCGTTTCTTCTAAGGCGCTCGTCAATGAAGCAAATATTACTGGTGAGATGGAACCAGTCGTTTACAACCAGGGAGCGCTCATGAAAAGTGGATTTGTGAATGCTGGAGAAGACTTTGAATTTCGGGTGAAGGGCGATTTCGAGCATTCGAGTTATCGGAAGATACTCAGTCTCGTGGAAGAAGGTAAGACACATCCGACGGCACTGGTGCGTATGGCGGAACGATATAATAGTATCTTTACCGTGTTTTCGCTTGTCATCGCTTTTATCGCGTATGCGCTTACTCATGATGCGACTCGATTTTTGGCGGTACTGGTCATCGCGACCCCATGTCCGCTTCTGATTGCAGCACCGATTAGTTTTATCGGCGGGCTCAACAAAGCGGCGCGTAAGAATATCATAATCAAGAGTCCATTTGTGCTCGAGCTGCTCGCCAAGACCAAAACGTTCTTTTTCGATAAGACAGGGACGCTCACGCTCGGTGAGCCACGTCTGGAAAAAATAGAGCTTCTAGATAAACATCTTGATAAGGACGGTGCGCTCGCTCTAGCAGCTGCGTTGGAGCAACATTCATTTCATCCGATTGCCAAGTCATTTGTGAAAGTGCACGCACTCCACAGCGAGGAAGAATTTTTTGCCGAAGATGTAGAGGAGATTATCGGAGAGGGAATATTTGGGACGATACATGGTGAGCGTTACGGTGTCGTCAAAGCAAAAGGAATGTTTAATAATGGTATTGTAGTGGAGCTATTGTGGCATGAGCGTCCTATTGCTCGATTTTATTTCGATGATGAGCTCAAGGCCGACGTGGGGAAAGTTTTCACGTATTTGCGAGAGCGTGGGTATAGCTTGGGTATATTGACGGGCGATAAGAAAAACAATGCCGAGCGACTTTTTGGCGATTTCAAGCTCCCGATATATGCAGAGTGTTCTCCGGAAAAGAAAACGATGCTCGTAGAGCGGTATCAGAAAGAGGGGAAACTCGTCGGTATGATCGGTGATGGGATGAATGATGCACCGGCCCTCGCTTTGGCGGACATCGGTATTGTGTTTTCCGGGACAGAGAATAGCGCTTCGATTGAAGCGGCGGATGTGGCTATCCTGGGGCGCGATGCTTGGCTCATCCGTGATGCGATTCATATCGGGCGCCGCTCATATCACGTGGCTCTCCAGAGTATTTTGCTTGGCATTGGACTTTCGATTATCGGTATGCTTCTCGCAGCCTTTGGTTTCATACCACCGCTCTATGGGGCTATGCTGCAGGAGGTGATCGATGCAATCGTCATCATCAACGCGCTGCGCTCCACGTATTAATATTTTTTATATTACCCCGCACAGGCATTGCCTATGCGGGGTAAATAGATCATCATAGGAATCGATGGAACTTCCATAGTCCAAATCCGCTTGGTCTTGCTCGTGTGTCGAATTTGATAGGGGGAGCAATATTCGAATTCTCGAGATTATGCTGCCACCATCGCCAGAGGTTTTGGAGGAGTTCTCCAAATCCATACCCGGTCGGATTTGATCCTTGTATCATGCCATCCCGTAGTCCTACCATGACTTGATGTGTGATATCAGGACGAGCTGTGCTGATATCACCAATTTGTCGACCAAGCGCATAGAGTTCGTCTGCACTCATTTGGTCAAGATCAATAGTATTCAAGCGATTTCTCCTCAAAGGTTGTGTGCGAAAGAGCAATTTTTATACTATACCAATGTGAGGGAAAGTCAATATACAAGCATAATGTGGGCATTGTTTAATAGTGGGATACTATAATATATAAAATCCCGATTATTCATCGGGATTTTATGGTGTCGATTATGCTTTGGTTATTCGACGATGAGTGTGCCCCACTGACCCTTGGCTCGGTGTCCGGGTTTGGAGCAGTAGTAGATGAATTCACCAGTCTTGTCGGCGACAAATTCGATGACTACTTCTTCATTCATCGGTAGTTCCTTCTGGACGCCGAATTCATCGATAATCAAATCATGCATGCCTTTGGTATTGGTGGCTTTGATACGTACTGTGTCGCCTTGCTTCACGCGCATCTCTTTGAGTGAATACCAGACGCCGGTTTCGTCGTAGTAGGCCGTGGTGGTGAATTCTTTTACCTCGCCCATTGGTGTTGTGACTGCAGCCATTTTCTTATCAGTAGGCATGGCTGCTTTGTCTTTGTTGCTTCCGAGCATCATATAGCCGATGACTCCGAGAGCGATGACTGCGATAATCCCCAGTATTTTCCCCATATAATTATATGTTAATGATATATACAATAATAACAGGTATTCACCTGATTTTACCAGCACTCGTTTCGTTTGCTAATTAATTATTTTGATTGATTCCTTAGTAGTCTATGATGGCATAGATAGTTGTGCTATTTATACCTTAGGGCCTCGAGAGTATCGATCTGGCTGGCTTTGCGTGCCGGGAAGACACCAGTCATGAATCCGACGAAGGCACCGAAACCGATGACGGTCATGATGAACCAGAGCGGACTATAGAAGAGACTGACTGATTCGCCGCCGAAGCGAGTGGCGACAAGATTGACCATGAGGTTGAGTATTTGTCCTTCGATAATACCAAGGATGACACCGCCTAAGGCTCCGAGAAATCCCATAAGCGTTGACTCCATGACGAACATGAGAGAAATGCTGCCTCGGGATGCGCCGATGGCTTTCATGATGCCGATTTCTTCGGTGCGTTCGAGGAGAGCGATAGTCATGGTATTGAACATACCGATAGCAGAAACGATGAGAGCAATCATGCCGAAAACCATGAGCACGATTTGGACAGCGCCAAAAACTTTGTTGGCCTGATCGATGGTTTCAGAGATAGAAGAAGCAGAAAACCCTCGTCCCTCGAGCTCGCCGCGGACCTGGTTGAGTACGCCCGTAGAAGCACATTTTACTTTCAGCTTAGTATAACTCGTGAGAGGGAATCCCGTGAGTGAATCAAGCGAGAGGTAAACGAGGTTTTCTTCACCCGAGGCCACCCCGACTATTGTATAGGTATCATTGGGGACAAAGGCAGCTGTTTGGGTGGATTGTCCTTGTTCTGATGCTGGGAAAAGGGAAAGTGAAACGGTTTGCCCAAGCATCTCTTCTGGCGCCATATTGAACACCTGAGCGACTGCGGTGGTGATGACGATGGATTGATTTTCATCTTTGGTGAAGAGTCGTCCCTGGGTGATTTTTAGCCCCTCGCTTTTAAGGAGCGTCGAAGTCGAACTGACCGTATTCACATCGAGCGTGATGTCGTTGAATTTTCCTTGTCCCGCGAGCTCGAGAACAGGAATAACATCGACCACTTCTTGGATTTCTTTGATAGAGGAAATAGCTGAATCATCGAGGTTAGAGGGCTCGTCCTCGGTTTCTCCTAATGTGACGTCGAGAATGACGAGCGCATCAGAGGTAGTGATTTTTTGGAGTAGTGTGCGCTGGAGGCCATATCCGAAAGAAACGAGGAAAATAATCGCCGCGATACCAACAGACATACCGAGAATAGTCAAGAATGTTCGCATGGTGCGAGCCTTGAACATTCGAAGCGAAAGTTTGAGGAGATCGAAAAAACGCATAGGTTTAAGAGTATTTGAGAAGCATGATAACTTCGATTTCGCGGACCATTTTTTCTGCGGTGTTTTTGTGTAGGCCAACGCCGCCAGATGAGAGAGGCGTATCAAAGCGTCTCTGGAGCTCGATCTGACCAATTTGACTGTCGATACGGAATTTCAGCGCTGCTTGGAGGCGGAGCTTTTGTTCATCGGAAACTTTCAGGTGAAAATGAGTAGTGAGATATTCTTCCATCGAGATCGCGCTCTGTTCTGGAAAATCTTTCATTTTTTGCACTTGTTCGAGGATATCGCGAGTGCGGCTAGCAAAAGAATGAGCACGCAATTTGTTCCATCCCGCGCCGCCCTCATTGAGGTCGAGATCGAGACGGTCCGCAAAAATATCGGTGTCGATATTTTTGAAGAGGAGTTCTTTCATGAAGGCCTCGGCCATACTGACCTGCTCCTCGTTTAATTCCGAGAGGAGATGAGCTAGTAATTGTTTGGCCTTGAATGGCACGAGGAGAACGTCGACCTGTTGTGGCAGGAGGCTCTTGAATGACGTCATGAGAATCTTGAGTTCAGTATTCTCTTCCGGCTTTACCCCGTCTATTTGTTTCACGAGTTCTGCGACAGGACGTTTTTCTTTACGGACCTCTTCTCTGATGATACGACCGTCTTTCATGTGGATGACGCGGTCAGCATAGATGAGGTGTTCTGGATTGTGCGTCACCATGACAATCGTCTTTTTATCCACTTCATTGAGCTCCTTTAAAATTTTGAGCACGTTTTCGGCGCTTTCGCTATCGAGGTTTCCAACGGGTTCGTCAGCAAGGATGATTTCTGGATTATTGACGAGAGAGCGTGCGATAGCCACGCGCTGTTTTTGTCCGCCAGAGAGTTGGCTGGGGAATTTATCGGCTTGTTCGACGATACCGAAGCGTCGCAGGAGTTGGATGCCGGTTTGTTTGCGTTCTTGAGGATTCTCTCCACGGAAGACTTTTGGTAGACAGACATTGTCAAGGATATCGATTGAAGAGATGAGATAAAAGGCCTGGAAGACCATACCAATCTTGTTCTGATGAAGATCAAGCTCTTCTTTTCGGGTCATTGTGGCAATAGATGTGCCTTGGATCGAGACGTCGCCGTAGGTAGGGGATTGGAGCCCTGAGATAGAGTAAAGTAGCGTGGATTTTCCGCAGCCGGATGGACCGTAGA
Source organism: uncultured Bdellovibrionales bacterium (assembly GCA_964451495.1). Classification (GTDB taxonomy): domain Bacteria; phylum Patescibacteriota; class Minisyncoccia; order Moranbacterales; family UBA1568; genus UBA1568. The sequence goes on from CAYVHS010000004.1 coordinate 28,441, forward strand.
TAATCACGTATTCGTGAGGATAGATGGAGAGATTGGTTTCTTCGAGGGCGCGCGTTTCATTTGATTTCCCCTGGTTGTAGATGATGCGCAGCTTGTCGACGACGATGATCGGATCGTTCATGATTTTGTTTCGATATACTGCTTTATCATACCATATTTTTGTTGCTTACGTGGATATTTCGCGCTAAGATAATGATGTTATGGAAGAAAATCAAGAAATGAAAAAATATATCAGGGTAGTGGGGATTTTAGGAATCATCCAGGTAGTTTTGTTGACTTTGGTGTGGCTGTATTTCTATCGTCTCGGACAGGGCTATGCGGCTCAGAATATAGTAGAAGCTCCTTCTTTGGCGTCTGATATATCAGACGCTGAGTATAACGGTATCGAAAAAAAGCAAATTTGCGTCCGAGGAGGATGTAGCGGACAGCTTTGTATTGATGAAGAGCAATCGGCAGAGACTATGACAACGTGCGAGTATCGCGAGGAATACGTGTGCTATGATCAAGCGGTATGTGGGGTTCAGGGTGATGGGGAGTGCGGGTTTACTGAAACGCCTGAGTTGAAAGCATGTCTACAGAAGAGGGTAATAGCACCTGTTAAAAAAATAAACGCAGAGGTTTTCGCAAAACCTGAGCCCATGTGAATATGAGTATTACGAAAGGCACTTTCTTAGGGAAAATTGATGTTTTTTTGTTCTGGTGTTTCTGGACGCATGATTTTTTGAGCGGATTGCTGGCAAAATATTTTGTGGGCATCAAAAAGATGATTCTCGTTGTTGCCTATGTGAGTCTTTTGGGTATTTTTTTCCCTGAATTTGGTCAAGATTACGGCAATGCTTCCATAACTGTTCTTTTTGTGATTATTTTTTTGAGTCCCATTTCGAAGATTTTGCGTATGCGGGTCCTGCTCCAAATGATGGGACTTCGTCGTGAGTTGGGTATTTCGATGGGTTTTTTGGCTATTGTGCACGGGATGACGTATCTTGTACCGGCCTGGGGTACCGACCCATCTTTTTTTGCGGTTTATTTTTGGCTCGGTATCGTGGCTCTTTTTTTGACCTTGCCCCTTCTTCTTACATCAAATACATTTTCTGTGCGTTTGTTTGGTGGGAAAAAATGGAAGATGGTCCATTATCTTGTTTACCCGCTTTTTGTGGCAGCTGTCTTGCATGAGTCGCTTCGTTTCGGAGGAGCATGGTCGCTATCGAATACACGCGCTCTCCTGGATCTCGCCCAGGCTACAAGTATTATTTGCTTTTACGGGTTACTCAAGGTGTTGGCGCGGAAGAATTTCTTTGCTCCTTTGGAAAGGATGATTGCTTATGTGGCTTCGCGGTATGTCGCATATAAATAATACTAGATCCAAGCTTATAAATGGCTCATTGAGAGGATGGTCGGGATTTGGTATACTAGGGAAGTAAGTTTTTAATTATAGTTTGTCTTATGACAGAGGAAACCAACAAGGAGTGCTGCTCTGCCAAAGAGGGTCAGTGTTCTGAAACAGGCAAGTGTTGCTCTGAGAGTACAAAGGAATGTTGTTCAGTTCAGACTCAGGGGAAATGTCCGAGTAAAGATGCTTTGGTCATAGCTGGAGCAGTTTTGCTCGGTAGTCTGATTGTGGCAGCGACAGTGTTTTTCGTGAATTCGAAGGCAACTACGGTAGCGCCGACCACTCAGGATGACAAGCAAGCCGAAGCAGCGGCTCAAGCAGGAAAGACTGAAGTGACTATGGACCAAGTCAAAGGACTCTTCACTGATAAGAACATCACTTTTGGCAAGAAGGATAGCAAGGTCTTATTCGTCGAGTTTAGTGATCCGAGTTGTCCGTATTGCAATATAGCAGCTGGTAAGAATCCAAATCTCAATAAACAAGCTGGCGCACAGTTTACGATGGCCAAAGATGGCGGATCATATATCCCACCAGTACCAGAAATGAAGAAGCTAGTAGACGCTGGTAAGGCCGGGTATGTCTGGATGTATGCTAATGGGCATGGGAATGGTGAATTGGCGACAGAGGCCTTGTATTGTGCTCATGAAAAAGGGAAGTTTTGGGCTGTTCATGATCTCCTCATGACCGAGGCAGGGTACAATCTTCTCAACAACACCATCAAAGCTGACAAGACAAAAACTACTGAGATGGCGGATTTTCTGAAGAGTGTGATGAGTGTGGGTGATATGCAGTCGTGTCTCGAGAGTGGCAAATATGAGAGTCGTTTGACCGAAGATATGGCGGTAGCCAAGCAATTTGGTTTTGCTGGAACTCCGAGCTTCTTCGCCAATACGAAGAATTTTGCCGGAGCCTACAGCTTCAAAGATATCCAACCGACAGTCGATCAGTACTTGAAGTAAACGTCGATTATTACCAAGCGAAGGCGGGTTGTTGTTTCTGATCCAGGGTTTATCCTGGGGCGAACACTCGTTATTATAAAAAGGCTTTTGCGTTAAGCAGGAGCCTTTTTTGTTATTATCAAGCAGAGCAAGTGCTGGTAAAATCAGGTACATACCAGCTATACTAAAGAGTATGAAAAATGGAATCTCACAGGCATTACGAAAGTGGCGCGATCAGCAGGCGCGTACTGAGGGAGTGGAAACATTTCGTGTTTTTCCGAACGCCGTTTTGGATGCGCTTGCCGGAACGCTGCCCCAGAATAAAGAAGAAATGCTCTCTATCAAGGGTATCAAGGATGCAAAATATGGGAAGTATGGGGCGGCGCTAATCAAAATCATTGCTGAGTATGTCCCGGAAAACACAGGGAGGAAAAAGATTCCCGTAGCTGAAGATGTTGATTTTTTCGCATATTACCAAGAAGAGGCGGCCCTCCCCGCACCAGTGCCCGATGAACCTCTTTCGGTGAGTCAGTTTCTCGATGGACTCAACATCGAACTTTCGGGTATGGCTGCGCGTATCAAAGGCGAAGTGACGAGTGTGAGCGAGCGTGAACGTTGGATCTATTTTTCTATCAAAGACAAGAGCGAGAGCATGGTAAGCGCTCTCATTTCACGACATCATTATGAAATCTCCGGAGTAAAAATCGCCGAGGGTGATGAGATTATTGTGGAGGGGTGTCCTGAAGTCTACAAACCCTCTGGTCGGCTCAGTCTCAAAGTACATGTCATCGAACTTTTTGGTGAGGGAGCACTGAAAAAAGCGTATGATGCACTCAAAGAGAAACTGGCTGGCGCAGGTCTGTTTGCTCCCGAGCGGAAGAGAGAACTGCCTCTGTATCCGAATCATATCGCACTTATTACCTCTAAAGACGGAGCCGCTATCGATGATTTTCGGATGAATTTAGGGGCGCAGGGATACCAGATTGATTTTTATCCAACGAGCGTTGAGGGCAAGCGGGCGGTATTTGAGATCATAGAAGCGATACGCTTTTTCAATCGCACACCGGAACATTACGATATTCTCGTCATCGTGCGTGGCGGCGGGTCGCTCGAGAGTCTCCAGGCATTCAATAACGAGACGCTGACACGAGAGGTGGCCGCTTCGAGAATCCCGACGCTACTTGGTATCGGACACGAGAAGGATGTGACACTCGCCGCTCTGGTGGCGGATATGATGGTTTCGACCCCGACGGCTACGGCCAAACATTTACGGTTACCTTGGGATGAGGCGAGGCAGCTCATATCACATTTCGAGCGTGAATTGCCAGCCTTGTTTCGTGAACGCTTAGCTGATGTGAGAAACAGGATTGCTCTCGATGGAGAGGTGATGCTCGCTCATTTGCGGAACTTTCGTGAACTTGTCGCTACGCTGTGGCATGAGCTTGCTCAAAGACTGATGCTGGTACAGGCAGAAATGAGGCGGCAAAGCGATGCTTTGCATCATGGAGAACAAGCCTTGAATCAGGGATTTATGGCTTTATTTGATCGAGTAAAGAGTCTGCTTGATCATGCGAATGAACGTTTGTCGCAGTATGATCCGAAACGGGTACTCCAATTGGGTTATAGTTTGGTACAAAAGAATGCTTCCATCATAAAGAGTATTACTCAGGTGGCCGTTGGTGATATACTGGATGTACAGGTAGGCGATGGGAAGATCCAGACGAAAGTGGAAAAAATAGTAAAGTAATAATTCATTCTATGAAATCCAGCTTTGTGATGACTCGTCATGAGCAATTTCATGAAGTAAGTAACCGTATGGTCAAAACGAATCTCGGAGAGTCTCTGAAGAAGGTGCAAAATATTATCGGCTGGTTCGATAATCAGGAAGAGGTAGATGTAGAGAAGGGGCTAGAGAAAATCAAAGAGGGTACGGAGCTGATTAAGGCGAGCCGGATTCGTCTCAAGGAAATTGAAAATGAGTTTCGAGAAGTTGAGAAGGGTTTAAAAGATGATAAATAGGAAAAGAGAGTATGAACCATGAACAAATCTTACAAGATTCGGGTGGATATCAGTTTGAGCCGGTCTCTGAAATACCACTAGCCGCTAATGATAGAGAGGAACAACATCTATCAAAACAAGAGCAAATACAGGTGAGGGTGGAAACAGAAAAGCGTGAGGCGAAAGAGCGCTTCAAGGATATGATTGATATGGTTTCTAGGCGGTATCGTGAACAAGGAAGTCTTTCGGAGAAGATGCTCGAAGAGTTCATCGCACATAATACTGAGGTACTCGAGAGTGCAATTGAATACGGTATACTCAAGGGTTTCTCTCCGGAGCAATTGAAAAAATTGGAAATCGCAGCGGTGCTCCATGATATGACCAAAGCCGATGCGGTTCCGGAACATCTTAAGAATGTCCCTAATTATATATTGGCGTGCCACGGCGAAGCAGCGGCAGAAGAATCGTTTGCAGTTCTGACGGATGAATTCCTCGCCTCGAAAGGATTTCAAGGAGATTTCGAAGCAGTACGGCAAGAGATAAGCCGCGCGATCAGAGAGCATATGGGACCTCACCCAGGATTTATGGATGGTATTTTGGCCAAAGCGAACGAAAAATTGCGTGAGCAGGGTGAAGCAGAAATACGACACCCTAAAGCAGAGGGAGCGATATCAGAGGCGCTGCTTACGGTCGATATGCGGTCACTCGCTGGTGAAAAGGGGCGAAAGAAAGTACTGGCCATACGAGCAGCAGTCCCTGTGTTTAAAGTGATTGATCAAAAAACAGTTGAGGAATACGCGGCGTTGGGCGTGGACCTTTCTATGGGTGAGGCAGCTCTTCTTTCGGGATTTCAGAGTGCGTTTGAGGCTCAAGCGATGCTCGCAGATCCGGAGGGTAAAGCGTGGCTTGGTCAGGAAATTGAATCCTCGAAAAATAGAGAGTATCATTATGGTTCGAGTGTGAATGAAGTAGTGGTCAGGTGGGCTCAGGCCGAGAATAAAAGACAGCGTTATGAAGATCTGAAACGCGCTTCTGTCGTACAAACCGAACTCGCTGGAGGGGAAACATATCGCGAAGCAGCTTGATAGATAGATAGAGAAGTCCGGATATGTATCCGGACTTTTTGATGTGTTATACTTTAATCGAAACAAAAAAGAATAATTATACAATGAAACATTTTTCAGGAGATATTTCTTTGGTACTTGGTGGTGCGGCTGGCCAAGGAATCCAGACAGTCGAAGTGCTACTCATGCAAGTATTGAAGCGCGAAGGATATAATGTATTCGCGAGCAAAGAATACATGTCTCGTGTGCGCGGCGGAAGCAATTCGACTGAGATTCGTATATCCAGTCAGAAACAAGATGCTTTTTTGGAGCGTATCGATTTTTTGTTCGTTTTGGACAAGGAAGTGATTCCACATCTTGAACATCGGATTTCTCCAGATACTATTCTCTTGGGTGAGAGGAGTAAGGTGTGTGAGACAGAGTGTCGTGTCATCGATGTATCGTTCACACGTTTTGCTAGCGAACTTGGTCATCCTCTCTATACCAGTACGGTGGCTGTGGGAATCGCTCTTGGGCTTCTCGGCGCGGATGAAGAAATTTTTAAAGAGTATTTACGGGAACATTTTGCTCGTAAAGGTGAAGAAGTCGTAAAGAAAAATATTGAGGCTGCGGGCAAGGGATATGCGTTTGGCAAGCATCTTGCCTATGATGAGAGTATCGAAATCTCTCTTGAAAGAGATGAATCTTTGGAACAGACGCTGCTTCTTGATGGTCATGAAGCGGTTGGTCTAGGGGCTCTTTCGGGTGGGTGTAATTATATATCCTCGTATCCGATGACTCCAGGTTCGGGAGTATTGGAATTTTTTGCCAAGCACGCAAAAACTTTGGGTGTCGTAGTAGATCAGGCCGAAGACGAAGTTTCTGCTATCAATCATGGTATTGGGGCTTGGTACGCTGGTGCGCGTGCCATCGTCTCGACATCAGGAGGGGGGTTTGATCTCATGACAGAGGGCGTGAGTCTGGCTGGAATGATCGAGACGCCGATGGTTATCCATATGGGGCAGCGTCCTGGTCCATCGACGGGTCTTCCTACGCGGACAGAACAAGCAGATTTGAATCTCGTGCTGTACGCTGGACATGGCGAATTCCCACGGGCTATTTTTGCACCTGGGACACTAGAAGAAGCGTTCATAGCTTCTCGCCAAGCATTTTTTATTGCTGACAAATATCAGGTCCCGACATTTATTCTGACAGATCAGTATTTCTTGGACTGCATCGCGACGGTACCGGAAGAAATATTCCAGTCAAAGCCACTCGAGAATATCGTCGTCGAGACAGATAAAGAATACAAACGATACGCACTTTCTGAAAACGGTGTGTCGCCCCGTGGCATACCAGGGTATGGTACGGGATGTGTCGGTGTTGATAGTGATGAACACGATGAATCAGCGCATATTACCGAGAGCGCGGCTGTACGCGTCGCTCAGCATAGTAAGCGTATGAAGAAACTTGATGGTATCCGCGAAGAATCATTCTCTCCGGTAGAAATGGGCGATGTGAAACATGCAGATACAATCATTGTTTCTTGGGGATCGAGTCGTGGTGTACTAGAAGAGGCTCTCCGGAAAATGAATCGGGAAGATGTGGCTGGGCTCCACTTCCTGCAAGTTTATCCGCTCCCGGATGCAGCAAAAAAATTGCTCTCTCGGAAGAAGATCATCGTGCTTGAGGGAAATTTCTCTGGTCAATTCGCCAATCTGCTCACTCTGGAATATAAAGTAAAAATTTCCGGGAATATACTCAAGTATGATGGGAATCCGTTTTCTGTCGAAGAAGTGGTCGCAGAGATACAAAAGCAAATTCTATGATTGACAAAAAACTCTATGACATGCCGCAAGGAACGGACATTGCCTGGTGTCCGGGGTGCGGTAATTTCCCTATTTTGAATATTTTGAAATTGGCCTTAGCAGAACTCGATATCATGCCAGAAAATGTCGTGCTTTGTTCGGGTATTGGTCAGGCCGCTAAAACGCCACATTATCTGCGCGTTAATTACTTCAATGGTCTACATGGGCGAGCACTCCCGCCGGCTATAGCCATCAAGACGACGCAACCGAAATTAACGGTCATCGCAGAGTCGGGCGATGGCGATACTTATGGTGAGGGCGGGAACCATTTTATGCACACTATTCGGCGCAATCCAGATATCACCAACATCGTTCATAATAATATGATTTACGGTCTGACCAAGGGTCAAGCGTCGCCGACTTCAGAGAGAGGTCTCAAGAATCCGATACAGCCTGAAGGCGTCATCGTAGAGCCTTTCAACCCTATCGCAGTTGCTCTGGCGTGCGGGGCGACCTTTGTCGGGCGAGCCTTTGCTGGTGATGTCATGGGGGCCAAGGAAGTGGTCAAAGCAGCCATTCTCCATAAAGGCTATGCGCTCGTGGATGTCTTTCAGCCGTGCGTCGTGTTTAATAAGCAGAATACCTATCAGTGGTTCAAAGAGCATACCTATACTTTGGATGCCGAGCGTGACAAGTCTGATAAGATGGAGGCGCTGCGTATCGCTCTAGACCAAGAGAAGCTCGCTCTAGGAATTATTTATCAGGAAACCGGTAAACCGACCTATGAGACGCTCGTGCGAGAAGGTGACGAGCCGCTCTATGAGAGAGTACTTGATGAAGCAAAACTGAGCGAACTTATGAAAATGTATCGATAATAAATAATAGGGTATATATGATTCGTTTTGTATCTCTTTTTATTCTGACGTCATGCTTTTTTACCCCTTCTCTTGCTCATGCCTGTCATGGGACTACTCTTTCTGAATCAATCTGGATGCTTTTTAGTAAGCCATTTTTTATTCTTACATTTTTTATACTCTTTGGGTTCTTGTTAGCATTTCGGTTAGTGAGAAAAAAGTACTCGAGTGCGGTTAGACTGCAGAAAATATTAAAAATAGCAACAATCGTTGCTATTCTACCACTTCTTTTTTATGTGATATCTTTCACGTATATCGCTCTGTATGCTAAGTGCTAATCTAACCCCAGTCGGATTTTTGATTCCTCGGTCATTTTGTCTGGGGTCCAAGGAGGATCAAAGGTGAGGTTAATTTTCACGTCTTCGATGCCGTCAATCTCCATGAGTTTGTCCTCGATTTCTTTCTGGATGACGCCAAAGAGTGGGCAGCCAATAGTTGTGAGAGTCATCGTAACGGTGCAGACGCCTGCTTTGGAGAGAGCCGTCTCGTAGATGAGACCGAGGTCCCAGATAGAAATACCAAGCTCTGGATCAAGAACAAGCTTGAGTTTCTCTATGACTTGGCTTTGAGGGGAGAGTTTCTTTCTTGTCATGCCTCGTGTGAAGTTAGGAAAATGTCAAAATCTGAATAACAAATATCAAATCAAATTCTAAGCCGAAATGAATAAGTGAGATTCGGCATTGAGTTTTTTTAGGTTTGATTTGGTATTCCTGCCTGCTGGTAGGCAAGTGAAATTTGAGCTTCGGATTTTTTCAGGCTATTCTGGAAAAATGATTTTCCCGGTAGCATCCTTGATAATAATGGCGGCGACGGGGCAAGAACGGGCTGCATTGAGGATGGTGTCTTGGTCGTCCTGGTCGATCGTTGCGAGGATAGCGGCTTTGCCAGTATCATCGAGAGCAAATGATTGGGCGGCCATAGCCGTACAAGGAGCAGCGCCGATGCAGACATTTTGATCGACTTCTACCGTCCAACCATTAGAGAGAGTTACTGGTCCAGCTGGTTTTCCTTCGTTTTTCCATGCCATAGTGTTGGTTTACCTTATGAAATTGCTCGCTTGATGAGCACCCGCAAGGCGGGATTTCATGGGGCGGATTATTTTTTATGCGTAAGTGTTTTCTTGAGTGTTTCGAGTGAGAGGAGTCCACATTTTAGCCTGGCAGGCGAAAGTGTCACTCCAAGGAGCTCGAGTACTTTTGTTGGTTCGAGATGGAGTACTTCACTTACTGGCTTGTCTTTGACATATTCAGTCAGAAGAGAAGCTGATGCCTGCGAAATAGCACAGCCGGAACCCGAAAACCTCACATCTGCAATGGTATCATCTTTTACGAGAATCTGCATCCCGAGCTTGTCTCCGCATGTCGGATTATTCGCTTGGGCCGCATGGGTATGACTCTTCAGCTCGTCTTGGTTGCGAGGATTGCGGTAGTGATCGAGGATGAGGTCTTGGTAAATACTCATAAGAAATTTTCAATTTCTAATTTTCAAACAATGGTATAATTTCTTAATTTTGAAATTTGATTCATTGGAAATTGTTTTAAAATTGAGAATTAGAAATTAAACATTAAACATTATTTTTTTTATTTCCACGAGCTTTTTTATGAATATATCTATATCTTCTTTGGAATTATATATCGAAAAGGAGAGGCGTGTCGTGGCTGAGAGGCCGAGGGCCCGGTGGAGGGGAGCGGCGCAGTGCTCGCCAGCTCGTACGCAAATGTTGGATTCTCCTAATAGGTGTGCGATATCATGAGGATGCAGACCGTCTAATACAAATGAGAGTATGCCACTTTGCTTTTCTTGGTCTTGTGGTCCGATGATACTGATGGTATCCCCAAATGATTCCCGAAGTCTTTTATCTGCATAGCGTACGAGAGTGGCTTCATGCGTGTGGATAGTGTCGATTCCTATACTGGCTATGTAATCAAGTGCGGTACCGAGTGCGATGACTCCACCGATATTCGGGGTACCTGCCTCGAAGCGGTGAGGGACATCTTTGTACTCGGTTGTTTCCGCACAGGCGTCGAGTACCATGCCGCCTCCATAGGAGACGGGTGCGAGGGTCTCTTGGAACGACTGCTTCCCGTAGAGGACACCGGTACCAGTAGGGCCAAAGCATTTATGGCCTGAGAAAGCGACAAAGTCGGCATCCCAGAGAGAAACATTGATGGGTATATGCGAGATGGCTTGTGCGGCATCGACTATGACGATAACGTTCGGATTTTTTGCTTTAATAAGTTGTATGATATCTGCGACAGGACTGATGGTTCCTGTGACATTAGAAACAGCTGAAAAGGCTACGAGAGCAGTGTGTTCATCGATGAGATCCGCAAATGCCGGTATATCAATACTCCCATGAGTGTCTATCGGTGCAATGCGAAATTGAGCACCTGTTTTGGCAGTAAGTTCTTTCCAGGGGAGGAAATTGGAATGGTGTTCGAGAGCTGTGACGACGATATTGTCGCTTGGTCGTATCGAGGACTCGAGTAGCTGTGCTGCGAGATTGAGCGAGGCGGTCGTGCCAGAAGTGAAGATAATCTCTTTTTCGCTTTTCGCACTGATGAAGTGAGCGATTTTTGTTCGAACCGCTTCGAATTTTTCTGTAGCCGTTTCTGCGAGTGGGTAGAGTCCACGCCCCACGTTGGTCGAATATTGTTCGAGATATTCACACTCGGCATCGATCACCACTTGCGGCTTGAGCGATGTAGCAGCCGAATCCAAATACACCAAATCGGGTTGGTTGGTGAAAATCGGAAAATTGCTTTTAATTATTTTTGGGTCGGACATAGAATTAAGAATTTTTGAGATTGATACTAGTTGTATCTATTCCGAGTGCCTGCATCTTTTCTCGAGCGTCTTTGAAAAATCCGGAAACAAGCAGTTCGGTTGCTTGTTTTTTTGAAAGCCCGCGCGATTCCATAAAAAAGAGTTGGTCCTCGTTAGGTGAAGAGGCTGTAGCGGCGTGCCGGCAGCGGACGTCATCGGTGAGGATTTCGAGGCCTGGCTTGGCCGAAGAAGTAGCCTGGGGCGAGAGAAGCAGTGTGCGGCATTCCTGTGAGGTATCGGAAAGCGGAGCATCGTTTCCAATATGGATGAGACCCTCGTAGACGAAAGTTGACTGATCATAGAGGGCACTTTTGATGAGGGCGTGTGAAATCGTATGGGGTGCGAGGTGTTTTTGGGTGAGGTTGAGAGATGTGTTTTGATCATTTTTTCCTATACAGAAGGAAAAAATATGTGCTTCGGCATGTGCTCCGGCCAGTTCGAAAGTGATATCTCCCGAGCGATTGAGCATGAAAAACACCACTTTCTCGTTTGCTGTGAGAGTGTAGAGAGTTTGCTTTTCAATTGAGATGTCACGGAAAATCATACGTTTCTTAATTTCAAAATCCAAATTTCAAATTTTAGAATAAATATAAAAACTCAGAATTTTAAAAACTTACTACATTGAGATTTATTTTGAAATTTAGAATTTAAAATTTGAGATGATTTTTAACCTACACTCCCTTCCATTTTTAGGTTTATCAATCGGTTGAGTTCGATGGAGTACTCGAGTGGTATTTCTTTGACGACTGGGCTGATGAAACCATTGACGAGTAGCCCCTCGGCATCTTCTTTCTTGATGCCACGTGACATGAGATAAAAGAGTTTTTCTGTACCGATTTTTTCGACGGTTGCTTCATGTTCTATCGTGGCACTTTTGTTATGGGTATGCATAGTCGGGTAGGTGTCGGATCGAGAGGCTCCATCGAGGATGAGTGCATCACACACGACACTGGCCCGAGCATGATGGGCACCTTTGGCGATGTGGACGAGGCCGCGATACGAAGATCGGCCACCATCTTTGGAAATAGATTTGGAGATGACGCGAGAGGTGGTATCAGGAGCAAGATGCACCATTTTGGCACCGGTATCTTGGTGTTGATCTTTGCCTGCGTATGCAATAGAGAGGACTTCACCATGTGCTCTTTTACCCGTGAGATAGACGGCAGGGTATTTCATCGTGATGCCTGATCCGATGTTGCAGTCGACCCATTCCATGATGGCGTCTTCTTCGGCGCGAGCGCGTTTGGTAACGAGGTTGTATATATTTTTGCTCCAGTTTTGTACGGTCGTGTAGCGGACACGAGCGCCTTTTTTGACGAAGATTTCTACCACGGCCGAATGGAGCGAGGAGGTGCTGTAAATCGGCGCAGTACAGCCCTCGATATAATGTACCGAGCTACCTTCTTCGGCGATGATAAGCGTGCGCTCGAATTGGCCGAAGGCTTCTGCGTTGATGCGGAAGTAGGCTTGGAGCGGTAGTTTAACGGTGATTCCTTTGGGTATGTACACGAAGGAACCCCCGGACCAGACAGCGGAGTTAAGGGCGGCGAATTTATTATCTTGCGGGGGAATAAGTTTTCCGAAATATTCTCGGACAAGGTCCGGGTGCTCCTTGACGGCCGTATCCATATCGCAGAAAATGACACCATCTTTTTCGAGTTCACGGCTGATGCTTTCGTAGACGACTTCGGATTCGTATTGAGCACTAACGCCGGCGAGAAATTTCTTTTCCGCTTCTGGGACGCCGATTCGATCGTAGGTTTCTTTGATTTCATCAGGGAGATCATCCCAACTTTGCGATTGTCTATCGGTCGCTTTGAGGTAGTAGGTGATCGCACTAAAATCAATCGGGGCGAGATCGGCTCCCCATGTGGGCATGGGTTTGTTTTGGAACATCTCGTACGCACGCAAACGGAAATCACACATCCATGCGGATTCGTTTTTGATGCCAGAAATTTCCGTGACGATCTCTTTGTTTAATCCGAGTTCGGTCTTGTGTACCGAACGTTCGGGCATAGAAAAACCGTAGCGGTAATCATCGAGATCGAGATTTTTTTTCTGTTTTTTCATTATCGTATATCATCAAATCCGTTTTCTTCTATTTTTTTGGCCAAGGCTGCTTTGCCTGTCTTGATGAGACGTCCCTGTTTCATGACGAGCACCTCTTGTGGGTTGATGTATTTGATGAGTTTGGCTGAATGAGTGATGAAAACAATGGTCGTCTTTTTCGGGAGATGCTTTTTGAGAAATGTAGTAATAGTCTTGAGAGCATCGACGTCGACGCCGGTGTCAATCTCATCGAAGAGAGCAAATTTTGGCTCAAGGAGGACTGCTTGTAGGGCTTCAAGCTTTTTCTTTTCCCCGCCAGAAAAGCCCTCATTGAGAGACCTTTTCAAAAGTTCGTCTTTGATACCGAGCGTAGCTGCGTATGTTCGTACGAGTTTGTGGAGCGTTACGGGATCATAGCGTTTTTCGAGAGCGAGACGCATGAGTTCAAAGACCGTCACTCCTGGCAATGTCATCGGTGTTTGAAATGACAGAAATATACCGAGCTGAGCACGTTTGTCAGGGGAAAGATTTTTGATATTTTTGCCGTTTACAGAAATTTTTGAGAACCGAGAATAGGTGATGCTCGGATGTCCCATGAGGGCACTGGCGAGTGTCGATTTCCCGGAACCATTGGGACCCATGAGGGCGTAGATTTTTCCAGGCTTGAAATCAAACGAGATGTTTTCGAGGATTTTTTTGCCTTCGATAGAGACGGTGAGATTGTGGAGATTGAGCATAATGGGAGTTGACTTATTTTTTGATGATGGGTGTATGTGGAATGAGTGTATCGAGAGTTATTTGTGTGAGTGTTTTTTCGATAGCTATTTCGAGAGTTCTCCAGACCTCGTTCGCTTGGCAATGTCCACCCTGGAGACAGGGGAGCGTTCCCTTGATTGGTGCAGCAAATGTTTTGATGGGACCGTCGAGTTCGCGGAGAATCTCCCAAGCAGAAATTTCATTGGTTGGTCTGGCGAGGAGATAGCCTCCCTCAGAGCCCTTCCGTGCGTTGACGATATCAGCTCGTCTTAGGTGCTGAAGAATCTTTTCGAGATAATCTTCGGGAAGATGTTCGGCTTTGGCGAGAGCGTGAATAGAGATGGGCGTGGTCGTATTTCCGAGAGCTATGACTGCTCGGAGTCCATAATAAGCCTTTTTTGATATTTTCATACTCAGTAGTGAAACTTTGCCAGAATATTTTCTGGTAGAATTTCACTTTTTAGTTCCTGTTATAGCCGTAGTTCTACTACCGGGCATATAATACGGACAAAATTAGTCTGATATGATGATACCAGAAATATATCGGGGTGTCAATACGGAAAAGATGGACAAAAAATTGCTGAGGTGGTACAGAAAGAAGACGGGAGTAGTGTTCTTTTCAATAATTTTGCAGAAAGCGAGGGCTGTGACAATGTCAAAGATACGTATTATCCTTCCCGCTGTTCTTCCAGAGAGTGGACGGTGGCTGAAAAAGCGACTGATAATGAGACGTGAAACGGGGACTTTTCCTACGCAACCGTTCGTGGGCATCATGCCGGCGCACGGAGGGCAGCTTTTTCCGGTAGTCGGACCAGGTTTCATTTGGTGTGACAGCAATAATCGGCACAACAAAAAACTTTTTCCTTTTATGGCTGATCCTGCGGTAGGTCCGCCGATATCAGTTACGCGTCTTTTGCGGGCGCACTTTGTATTGCAACAGATAGAGCTGATTGATTTGTTGCACAAGCGACCCAATACGTTTGGTGACTGTTGGGAGATAGCCAATGTTGATATCTCACTTGAGCGGAAAAGCATTCCGCAAGATCGTTTCGGGAGCGAGGCATTTTCTTTGCTTATCGAGGGCGCAAAACGGTATCGATCTGAGGATCACGAAGGTGAAAGAAATATCCTTTGCGAGAGTCTCTGGTCATATAAGGTGCCTTTTGTAGATTGAGGGCCGATTTTTTTGGTTTATTGAAAGGAGGAAACAAGAGTTGTTTAAAAACAAGGAGAATGACATGAATGATACAGGAAGTTTGGGTATCCAGTTTGAAATGGTACAAAACAGTCCAGGCTGGCTACTTCGACAGCTCGGCCTGGAAACGGAGCTGTATCTGTATCGGCTGGGGCCCACAGAGAAAAGGTGTGCCAGGATAGTACCGGGTGAACTTGATGATAATATTTTCAATTATGGCCGAGCGTTTCTTTTCCAGGTCATAGGAGGAGAGGATTTCTCGCCAATCGTTTTCGTGGATAATCGAGGAGTATCTCATAAGTGCTTTTCGCTTGCTCCGGATTATGGTGATGCTATGACGCGAAAATTTTTCTTCACGTTTCATTCGCAGGAAGAAGGATTGTATAACAAGACACCTCGGGAGATGAGGCGACAGGGGTTCTCTCTCCCTTTATCGAATGTGCATCTGCTGATGTCATCACCCTCGTAAGTTTCTTTGAGAATCCTCACAGAATACTTGCGGGGGTTTCTTTTTTTTAAACTTTCGTGTAAAATTCGGCAACTGTAGAAGTTATCCCTTGCATATATATGATCAAACCAAGCGAAGCAGAAATCATGTCACCAGCTGGGAGTTTCGCCAGTCTGGCGGCGGCTATACAGGGCGGGTGTGATAGTATCTATTTTGGCGTGACGCAGCTCAATATGCGGGCTCGTGCGGCGGATAACCTGACGTTGACTGACTTGGCCGAGGTGGCTCGAATTTGCCATGAGCATAATGTAAAGGCTTATCTGGCAGTCAATACGCTTCTCTATGAACATGACACCGCTATTATGAGGAAGATTGTCGACGCGGCCAAAGAACACGCTATCGACGCTATCATCGCTTTTGATTTTGCCACCATCCAGTATTGCAACGAAATCGGTTTTCCTGTGCATGTATCCGTGCAGTTTTCTGTTTCGAATTATGAGTCGCTCAAGTTTTTCGCCAAGTTGACCAATCGTGTCGTCTTGGCACGTGAATTGACCATTGACCAGATTCGCGCCATACACGAGCAAATCCTCGCGGAACAATTGATGGGCAATGAGGGGAGGCTCATGGAGATCGAGGCATTCATCCATGGAGCGCTCTGCGTGGCTCAGTCGGGGCGTTGTTTCATGAGCGTTTATACCGATAACGCGTCAGCCAATCGCGGGGCCTGTAGACAGAATTGTCGGAGGCAATACAAGGTGACGGATATCGAGACGGGCAAGGAACTCGTGCTCGATAATCAGTATGTGATGAGCGCGGCGGATATCTGCACGATTGATTTTCTGGATGAACTCCTCGCAGCAGGGGTGCAAGTGATGAAAATTGAGGGTCGGGGCCGAGCGCCCGAGTACGTAGAGATTGTCACGAGAACGTATAAACAAGCATTACGAGATATTAAAGAGGGGACATATACGAAAGAGAAGATCGAGCGATATTATGAGGATTTGAAAACCGTCTATAATAGAGGTCTATCACGGGGGAATTATTACTTGGGTCGTGAACTCGAAGCGTATAGCGACGTGCACGGGTCCAAAGCGACCAAACAAAAACGCGCTGTTGGCATAGTGAAAAAATATTTTGCCAAGGCGCATGTCGCAGAGGTAGTACTTGATGCAGGCGACATGGCAGTTGGGGAAGATGTTCTCATTATCGGAGCGACGACGGGTGTCTACGAGGGAAAAATCACGGAACTGCGGAGTCCAGACGGTGGGGCTATTGAAGGTGCTGCTAAAGGTGAAACGATTACTTTTCCGGTGACTGAGAGAGTGCGTGTAAATGATAAAGTATATATTTGGGAAAACCGACAAGAAAATTTCTAATTTCTAAACAATCCCTAATGATTTAATTTTGAATTTCTTTAAATTAAGTTATTGTTTGAAAATTGAAAATTAGAACTTGAAAATTATTTTTTATGGGTACAAAAAAAATAACGCTCTGTCACAAGCGCAATGACTGCATCGGTTGCGGGTCATGCGTGATGATTGCCCCGGGGCAGTTTACGATGAATGCGGCGGACGGCAAAGCGGATCTAAAAGGTGCGGAGTGGCACGGTGATGAATTCATGGTGACCAAGATCGAGGAGGATGAGTATGAACAAAACAAGCAGGCTGCCGATGCCTGCCCTGTGGGGATTATTCGTTTGGATTAAAGACTTTTTATGCAGCCTTTTTTGGGATTTTGGGGAGAATTGAAGAAACCTTTTTTTGTTCTCGCGCCGATGGCTAATGTCACTGATGCGCCATTTCGACGCATTATAACGAGGTATTCGAAATACGGTGGCAAAGACATGGGGGATGGTTCGAAGGAAAATCTGCCCGCTGAAGCGTTGCGTGTCGGAGGGCCGGATGTGACGTGGACGGAATTTGTTTCGGCGGATGGTCTCTGTCATCCCAAGGGACGAGAGGCACTTCTGCGAGATCTGTGGTTCACCGAAGGCGAGCGGCCAATTGTGACGCAGCTTTTCACGGCTCATCCAGAAAAGATGTTTGAAGCGGCGAAATTCGTATCCGAGCTCGGATTTGATGGCATCGATATCAATATGGGCTGTCCGGATAAGAATGTGATGAAACAAGGTGCTGGCGCGACGCTCATGAAAGATCCAAAATTGGCCCAAGCAATTATTCGCGCAGCTCAAGAAGGGGTAGTGGCGTCAGGGAAAAAGATTCCGATTTCGGTGAAGACGCGGCTCGGGTATAACGAAGATATTCTGGAAGAGTGGTTACCAGTGTTGCTCGATATGAAACCGGCGGTTATCACCCTGCATGCGCGGACCAAGAAAGACATGTCTCGGGTCCCAGCCAGGTGGGAGCGTGTGAAGCGAGCGGTAGAGATTGCATCTGGAAGCGGCACGTTCATCATCGGCAATGGCGATGTGCTTGGTCTGGTTGATGCAGAAGTGAAAGCGAGAGAGACTGGTTGTGATGGGGTGATGCTCGGCCGGGCCGTGTTTGGTAATCCGTGGCTTTTCAATAAAGAAAAACAATCTGTGACAGTCCGGGAGAAATTGGAAGCATTGATCGAGCACACGAGACTATTTGAGGAGACATGGAGAGATACGAAAAGTTTCGAATTGATGAAGAAGCACTATCAAGCGTATGTGAATCATTTTCCGCTGGCCAAGGAGCTACGTACCCAGCTCATGCAGTGCCATGATGCAAAAACTGTGGCGGAACGAATAGAGAACTTTCTTGTAGTACATCCTGAGGGAGGTATTGTTTGATGGAAGTGTACTTTCTGATATGCTGCTTTTTCTTTAACAACAGGAGGGGGTTAATATGATGAATGAAAATTCATTGAGGCGTTTGCGAATATTGCGCAAGCATATTCAGCGGGCGCTTGAGATGATCAGAGCCAATGAGCCTTTTCGCTTGGCAGACGGGCGGGAGAAGCCGGAGTGGAATGACTTACAGAATGTCGTAGACGTTCTCGGTTGTCGCAAACAGGAGCGTTACCGACCGTACACGTATATGCGCGCGGTAGCCGGTGCTCTCGAGGCCACTATGGCTGCATTTACAGGAAGAGAGACATTGCCTGATTTACAGTGTCTGAAGCGATATCTCTTGGGGGTTCTGAATAAAACCACAGGGAAATATGCATTTGAGTATCAGGCAAATACGCTCTTTTTCCTGGGTCGTTTCCGGACCAAGCTCACTAACAGGATATCGGCTGCACAAAAAGTATTGCAGAAGAAAAAATCCTGAGGGAGGTAAAAGGTATGTGTACGAAGTACCGCATGCCTTTTCTTTTTTGTTACAATGATTTACAGTGAGGAGTACTCAAGAAATTTTATCACTGGGTATGAAAATTGCGGTATTGGTATCGGGCGGAGTGGATAGTTCGGTAGCGCTCAGGCTACTCCAGGAAGAGGGGCATGAACTGCACGCTTTTTACCTCAAAATTTGGTTGGAAGATGAATTATCTTTCCTGGGTGAGTGTCCTTGGGAGAATGATTTGTCGTACGTACGAGCGGTATGTGAGCAGGCCGGTGTGCCTCTTCGGGCGGTGCCGTTTCAGAAAGAATACTGGGAGAAAGTGGTGGCCTATACTATAGACGAAGTAAAGCAGGGCCGGACCCCTAATCCGGATATGCTCTGCAACGCGCGCATCAAATTTGGTGCATTCTATGATGCATTCGGCAAAGATTTCGATAGGGTCGCGACGGGGCACTATGCTCGGACTGAAGAGCGGAACGGGAAAACGTGGCTTATGATGTCGCCGGATGATATCAAAGATCAGACGTATTTCCTTTCGCAGCTCACACAAGAGCAAATATCCAAAGCCCTGTTTCCTATCGGAAAATATGAAAAGCATGAAGTCCGGGCACTCGCAGAGAAATTCGAGCTCATGAATGCCAAACGTAAGGATAGTCAGGGGATTTGTTTTCTGGGAAAAATTCCGTTTGATGCATTCTTGGAATATCATCTCGGCAAACGACCGGGCAAGATTATCGAATATGAAACAGGAAGTATACTCGGGGAACACGATGGTTTCTGGTATTTCACCGTGGGGCAGAGGCGGGGTATCCGGCTCGCCGGAGGGCCATGGTATGTCGTAGCGAAAAAATCTGAAACCAATGAAGTTTTTGTTTCTCATGGTGAACATCATGAGCTTCTGGCTCGGAATAGTTTTATGGTCGGCGGATTGAACTGGATCTCGGGCATAGCTACTGATAAAACCGAGCTCACGGTCAAACTGCGTCATGGCCCCAAGATGTACCCGGCAACCATTGAATTTTTAGGAAGCGATACATTGAAAGTAATGCTCAAAGAAAAAGACCAGGGTGTTGCTGCTGGTCAGTTCGCCGTATTCTACGACGGAAAATATTGTCTTGGTGGTGGGGTTATCGAAGAATAAGTCATGTTAATTCGAAAAGAAAAAATTGTGTGGTTCGAGGAGAGACTGTCTGACTTTTTCCAGAAGGTTGGACGGGAGCATTTGCCGTGGCGGAAAAAGAAGATCACGGCCTATGAAGTATGGGTGAGTGAAATTATGCTGCAACAGACGCAGGTCTCTCGTGTTATTGGTTATTATGAGCGGTTTATTGGGCGTTTTCCAACCGTGCAAATGCTCGCTGCTGCCAGTTGGGAAGAGTTTCTACCCTACTATGAAGGATTGGGCTACTATAATCGTGGACGCAATATGCTCCGAGCGGCAGAGGAGGTAGTGGCAAAACATCAAGGAAAATTCCCTCGGGATGCCGAAGCCCTACGAAGGCTCCCTGGCATCGGTCCGTATACGGCAGCGGCTATCATGAGCTTTGCCTACGGTGATAATCATCTCGCCTGGGATACTAACCTCAAGCGTGTCATTGGAAGGTTTTTCCTCGGAGGCAAACAACTGGTTACCGATGAAGCATTTTGGGAGGATAGATTTGAGACACCGAAGAAAGAGATGAATGCGGCGCTCATGGATTTCGGGAGTTCGCTCTGTATGGCTCGGCCGAAGTGCGAGGCGTGTTCTCTCAGAGCACGCTGTGTCTATTATAGAGAAAAGGGGAAGCGGGAAATAAAGATAGAGAGAAAAATGACTGAGATGCAAGGTGTCGATTGGAAACAAGCCCAAGTGTACGTCTTTTTACATGAGAATCACAAGAAGTATTTTTCTGCAAAAAAGTCTCGTTTTGAGCCATTTATACTGTTGTCTGGGTACAATAATCGTGCGAGTATCAAGAAGTATTTTCTCGAGAAATACGGCCTGTCGCTTGCTGTCCGCCCACCGCATGCGAAAAAAATTATTGGAGGGAAACCGGTTTTTTTCGTGAACGCTCAAATCCTGCTCGGGAAAGCATCTTTTGCAGTATTTCCGAAAAAGGCCCTGGAAGCGTATACTAAAGAGAGAATCCTCTAAATATTAGTGTAGCTGAGAAAAACATCAGCTGAAATCCTATGCAGCTCAAATCTCTCAATGTCTATTTCTTTTTTCTTCTCCTGTTTGTCGTGGGAACAGTGGCTTTTTTTATCTTCCAGCCTTTTTTGACTGCGATTGTGACCGCGGCTATTCTCGCAGCTCTTTTCAAGAAGACGTATAACACGTTTGAAAAATGGTTCAGGGGGCGGCGTGCAACGAGCGCATTTTTGACTTGTTTTATCGTCTTTGTGGTTATTATTACGCCGGTACTTTGTGTGTTAAGCCTGGCAGTGGGCGAGGCCAATACGCTGTATCATGCACTGGGAGAACAGTCATCTCTGGAAAATATACTCAATCAGGGCTTGTCGACAGTCAAAAACTTTCCGTATGCCAATATTTTCATAAATACCCAGACGCTGGATCAGAATCAAATTATTGATAACGTCAAACAATTCAGTCAGAGTGCTCTCGGTTTGCTTCAGGCGGCTTATCAAGGAGTGACACAGTTTGTATTTTGGGTGTTTGTCATGTTCTTTACCCTGTTTTATTTCTTGATTGATGGCAAACGAGCACTTCAGTATCTGGTGCGTATTTCACCGTTACGTAACGAGCACGACCGGTTGCTCATTCAGAAATTCATTTCCATCAGTCGTGCCACCCTCAAGGGGACAATCGTTATCGGTGTCTTGCAGGGGTTGCTCGGAGGAATCATGTTTTGGATCGCGGGAGTGCCATCACCTGCTATCTGGGGGCTCATCATGGCGTTTCTTTCTCTCATCCCAATGTTTGGGAGTGGCATCATATGGCTACCCGCAGGTATTATTTTGCTTTTGCTTGGGGATATTTGGCAAGGAATCTTTATCTTGTCCGTAGGCATAGGAATTGTTTCGACGATTGACAATGTGTTGCGACCGAAACTCGTGGGCAAAGATACGCAGATGCACCCACTTTTGGTGTTTTTTGCGACGCTTGGTGGGATTTCTCTTTTTGGTTTATCAGGGTTTGTGATGGGGCCGATTATCATGGCACTGTTCATGGCACTGACCGAAATCTATAGTATCGAATTTGGCGAACAACTTAAGGAATACAATCAATAAGTGCGAAAGTTTATAAGGTTATAAAGTCTATCAAGTCGTGATTTTTCGAAAGATTTAAAACTTTATTAACTTTATTAACTTGATGAACTCAGTCGTTTGGCAATATATTCCAGAAAGTATCAATCCAATCGCTTTTTCGGTTGGATTTTTTTCTGTGCGCTGGTACGCCTTTTTTTTCTTATGTGGTTTTCTAGCGGCGATGCTGTTCATTTTAGAGCTACGGAAGAAAGAAGACATATATTGGTCCAAAGAGAATATTTATGACATGTTCTTCACTCTTTTCTTGGGAGTATACGTCGGCGCACGGCTAGGGTATGTATTTTTCTATAATATGGATGTGTTTGTCCGTGACCCTCTCCGTATTATTCTTCCCTATGATTTCCATCTTGGAGTCTGGGTGGGTATTTCGGGTATGAGTTTTCATGGCGGATTAATCGGAGCGGCACTTGGCCTTTATTGGTTTGCGCGTACGAGAAAGATGTCATTTTGGTGGTTGGCCGATAGAGTGTCTCTGGCGACACCGATTGCTCTTTTGTTCGGTCGGCTAGGAAATTTTTTCAATATGGAGCTCTATGGCAGGGTAACCGATAAGCCTTGGGGGATGTATTTCTCGGGAACTCTACCTCTCGGGGTGCTCCGCCATCCAGCACCGCTGTACGCAGCATTTCTCGAAGGCGCCACTCTCTTTGTCCTTCTTTTATATATCCGATTTCGGTATAAGAAACTTTTTCCCGGCGCTCTGGCTGCGTTGTTTTTGATGGGATACGCTACCCTTCGGTGTATCGGCGAGTATTTCCGTGAACCGGATCCTCAGATAGGCTTTCTTTTTGGTGGATTAACCCTGGGGCAAGTGTTTTCTATGGGGATGTTTGTTATAGGAATAAGTGTTTTTTCGTGGCTCAAATGGAAAAATCATGTTACAATAGAGCGGCAGCAAAAAACTCTTGAGTAGTATTTTTGTGATTATGTTGGAAAAAAAGACAGTATTTATTCTCGTGGGCACCGTAATCGCGATAGCTGGTCTCGTCTGGTGGGGACTGCAAGATGCTGAGGCTCCTGCTCCGGATGATCCGAGCGCCATCGTCTATTATTATGGCTCTGAGTGCCCGCACTGCAAAGTCGTACAGGAGTGGCTCGATGAAAACAACATAGCTGAGAAGGTTTCTTACGTCAAAAAAGAAGTGTGGCACGATACCAAGAATGCTAGCGAGCTCGAGCGTCGCGCAAAGGCCTGCGCTATTCAGCCTGAGGGTATGGGAGTACCGTTCGTGTATGGTGGCAATGGGCAATGCTATGTCGGTGAGCCTGATGTGAAAAAGTTTTTCAGCGAAAAAGCGGGGATAAAAGTCCCTGCCCAATCAGAAACGGCAAACTAAAACAGAATTTTTCATGCAACCTCTTTCTTTTTCTCCTTTAGAGGGGAATGTTCAGAAGAAATTGCCGGTGATGGATATGAAGGCTCCGCGCCGAGCATCTACGCCGAGTACGACTTATCGTCCGTCGTCTGTTCCTTTGGCGCGTCCCGTGTTAGCAAAACGGAGGGCGATTGATGGCGCCCACAGAGATAAACATTCTTTTTTAGTTCAATTGCATGAGCAGTCTTTGGGGGATACTCTCAAACGTTTTTGGCGTAAAGCACAAATTGTTTCTCGGCGGGTGAAGCGTCTCGCCAGCCGTATTATTCCAGACTTGGCTCCGCGCAAGATGCTCTATGGATCGATTGTCGGCGGGATAGCCTTTGGTATGGTCTCGATGGCTTTTATGGAACATTATTTCGGCCCGGGGGTATTCGCTCGTTCTGCTGAGGTGGCCCAGGTAGCCGTCGTTGAGGATACATCTTCACGAGAAGTCGGAAGTAGTTTGGTAGCGAAGGAAGAAAATTATAGTAGTCAAAATGATATTTTTTTCGAGTATTTCGGCGAGGCTGCCAAAGATCAGTATGAGGAAAACATCCGGCAAATGGTCAAGGGATATCCCATCGAAGAGATGCTCCCGTATATTCTGGAGCAGGATCGTATCACGGCCTCTTTCCTCATCGGTATCGGGAAAAAGGAAAGTAATTGGGGGAAAAGAGTCCCAGTGCTCGACGAGCAGGACTGTTTTAACTATTGGGGGTATCGGGGAGTACGGCGCATGATGGGGTCTGGTGGGCATACGTGTTTCAATAGTCGCAAAGACGCTGTCGAAACGGTAGCCAAGCGAATCAAAACGTTGGTGCAGTCTGAAAAACTGAATACTGCCGAGAAAATGATTGTCTGGAAATGCGGGTTCAGCTGTCAGGGGCATAGTCGGGAGAGCGTGAAGAAGTGGATCAGCGACGTGGATATGTATTTTGCTCAAGCCAACGAGGAGTAGTATATTTTTCCGAATTTTCCACAATATCTATCTTTCCCAGATGGATATTTTATTTTTTCCAACCCCATCTTCATTTCCTAGGAATCTTCTCTTCCCATCTTGAGCGTTCTTTTTTTCTTAATTCTGTAAAATTTCCCTCAGCATTTCTTTTTTCTGCTTTCTTTCTACGCCTCCTAGGAATCCCCATTCCTCTCTCGAACTTCGAGGCCCAGAGATTTTTTCCAGCGAAAAATCTCCTACACGAAAGACTGCGGATTTCCGAAGACGGAAAACCGAGCTCCGCAGCCTTTCGAGTGCCCCGAGAGTCCGAAAAGGAGAGAGATTCCTTGAAAACCAAACATCTGCTGATACCACAAAAATTTCCCTCGACATTTCTTTTTTCTTCGCTTGGCAGACGGCGGTAATATGCGTGATGAGCGTGTCGGTAACAGTCGAGCATGCATAGGATGGTTTCGACTAGACAGCTCCCTGTTCGACATAGCGAGTCAGGCATGTTCGACGGCTGGCCCGGGAAGAAAAAGAAATGCTGAGGAGAAATTTTATAGGATAAGAAAAGAGGGTTTGAGAGAGGAGTGGGGATTCCTAGGGGCGTAATTTTGGGGGATAGAAATTGGAAGAAAAAAATGCCGAGGGTGGGTGTATTGAAAAATAGTAGAGAGAAAAATAAAAAACCGCCCCCGATACTTCGCGATGTTTCGCTAGGTATCTGAGAGCGGCTATGCTGTGGTTTCACAGCGGAAAAAACATCCTGAGTCCGATGCCCGCCAACATGAGGGCGAGTGCGGTTATTTGGAGACCAGGGTGGTTGGGAATATTGGGCCTATCCATTGTCCGGAAAGCCCTTATTATCAATATCACCGCTAGGCCTAGTCCAATCCCAAATATAACTTGTGATATTATGTTGACCATGATGAACCTCCTTGATGTTCCAGATCAAACTTTCTGGATTGTTGATAGATTGTTAAGGAAAATATTCAGAATATTCCGAATCAATAATTATACACCTTTTTTATCATTCTGTCAATATTCGTGAAAAGAAAGTCGCAGAGTTATACACAGCAAAAAAGCTTATTTAGAGCCATTATGTAATAAAATTCGGCGTATTTGCATTGACGAAAAGCCCATATTTTGGTATCCTAGGACTTGCGTTCCTGGTCTAGTATTAGCGTTTTCCTCGAAGGGAGGAAAACAAGGAACGCTTTTTCTATGAAGAGAAAACCACAAATAAGCGCGTTTGGGATGCGCTTATCACAATTGAAGAGCAAGAGAGAGTTTGTGAGTCGGTGGCCGGGCCATGTCGGGCCGCATTTTTTTGTTTTTGCTATATTCGTGATCGGGCTAGTCATTGGCAGTGGCGTCTTTTCGGCTTATAAAGTTATTTTTACTACGGAAGCGGAAGCTCAAACTATCGTGGCTCAAGCTAGCCCCGAAGAAGAACGTTGCAAGTGGAAGCGAGACGTTGCTTTCTTTGCGACGCTTGGGAGTGAGGATCAGCCAGTACTGAAAGACGAGGCCGTTTGCGAGAAAAAGAAAGAAGACGTGGCGGACACGGTATCCCCAAAGGAGATATCATCCAATAATGATTTGCATCGGGCTATCGTGGAGTTGTCGGCTGGGTATCCTCTCGAGGCTATGGCTCCGGCTATTGCCCGTTATGACAAGGAAATAGCGGGTCTGATTGTCGGTATCGCAAAAAAGGAGAGTAATTGGGGCAAGCGTGTGCCGCTTGATACGAATGGTGCGGATTGTTTCAATTATTGGGGATACAAAGGAGCGGGTAGTCGTGGAATAGCCATGGGGCATGGGTGTTTCGGTAGTCGCGAAGAGGCAGTCGAGGCAGTTGGCAATCGTCTGGTAGAATTGGTAAAGATGAGACAGACGAGTGAGCCAAGAAATCTGACTATCTGGAAATGCGGATCGAGCTGTGCTACGCATAGTCCCGCGAGCGTCCTCAAATGGGTGAGTGATGTCGATCTCTATTATCAGAAGATTGCAAAAAAATAATCAGGACAAGTCGTAGCTGTGAATCATTTTTGATCAAAAAAGCTTTCCAAAGAGAGCTTTTTTTTATGAGTTCAGGTATAATGAAAAGGCAAATCGATTGAATTTTTTGCTATGACATGGATATTTGTAGCGCTCGCGGGATATTTCTTCAATGCCGTTGCGGCGATTTTTGATAAGTTCCTGTTATCAGACCGAATCAAGGCGCCTGCTGCGTATGCTTTTTATGTTTCATTATTTAGTCTTTTCGCTCTCGTCTTTGTTCCATTCACGTTTAGATTTTTTGGTTGGCAGTCTGCTGTAGTAGCGTTTTTCTCGGGAGTTATTTTTTTGTACGCACTCGTCGCTTTCTATAGAGCCGTCATGTGTTACGAAGTCTCTCGGATTTCTCCGCTCGTCGGAACGATTACATCATTGGTCGCTTTTGCTACAGCCTTTTCTATGAGTTTTTTGGGAGGCGGGGCGGTTCAGGGTGTTTTTGTATTTTTGGGGCTTATTTTGCTTATCGGTGGTGGTTTTTTGGTTTCGTTTGATCTCCCATTACGAAAGGGTGAATCTATACCTTTGATTGATGTGTCTTTGGCTGGCATTGGGATGGGATTATCACTCCTCTTTCTGAAACAAGCGTATGATGGGAGTGATTTCATGAATGGATTTATTTGGTCGCGTATGGGGATGTTTGCGGGAGGGATTTCACTTCTCTTTATCCCGGTATTTCGCCAGCAGATATGTGGGCATTCGGAAATGACGGTGGCGGTACCGAAGCGGGCCATGAGTACTGGTATATATTTTGTGCTCAATAAAATGTGTGCTGCTATTGGAGCCTTTCTGATTGCCTACGCGATTTCTCTTGGTTCCGTTTCGTTTGTTCAGGCCCTTTCGGGTTTGCAGTATGTCTTTGTGCTTGCACTCACTTTTATGCTTTCTTTCTGGTATCCTAAAGTGTACGAAGAAAAACTTTTGTTTTGGGATTGGTTCCAGAAATTCGCAGCGATCGCGCTTATTGGCTTCGGGCTTTTTCTGGCAGCTTCAGGCGGGATAAGATTATTGGTGTAGAGAGTTATGTGGCATGTGTTGAAAATTATTGGTTTGGTTGTACTAGCGGTTGCTGGATGCATTCTTGTGCTTTTCGGTTATTTCAATCTGCCTGGGCCAGCGCCTCGCCAGGATACCAATCTTGGCATGACGTTTTCGGTACGGTATGCGAGAGATCTCGGGCTCAATTGGCAGGACACGTATAGCGCGCTTCTCGATGAAGTCGGTGTGAGAAAGCTCCGTATTCCGGCGTATTGGGATCTCATCGAGGCAGAGCCGAAACAATACGACTGGAGCGAGATAGATTGGCAACTAGCAGAAGCCAAGAAGCGCGGAGCGGAAGTGATTCTCACTGTCGGACTCAAAGTGCCGCGTTGGCCAGAATGTCATATTCCGACTTGGGCCAAAGCAGATGAGCAAGTGAGACGTCAAGGCATCATGCGCTTCATAGGCAAGACGATAGAACGGTACAAGGATGACCGGACAGTCGTGAAATGGCAAATAGAGAACGAGCCATTTTTACCATTCGGTATTTGTCCTGATTTTGATGTGGATTTCTTGGAACAGGAAGTGGCATTTGCAAAAAGCCTTGATCCTTCTCGGCCAGTCGTACTCACTGATAGTGGTGAGTTATCAATTTGGTATGGGGCGGCGAGCCGTGGTGATGAATTTGGTACGACGATGTATCGGGATATTTATAGTAAAAAGGCGGGAGGGTATTTCACCTATCCGATTGGACCAAACTTTTTTCGAACGAAAGCTTGGATTGTTCGGACTTTTGCTCGTCAGGAAAACTTGATGGTCATCGAGCTGCAGGCCGAGCCATGGGCATCGGGGTGGATCGTGGATGTGCCGCTCGAAGAACAGGCTCGTACGATGAATAAAGAGAAACTGCGAGAAAATGTCGAATACGCACAGCGCGTCGGCTTTCAAGATATCTATCTATGGGGTGGAGAATGGTGGTATTGGCTCAAAGAAACCAAGGGCGATGCATCTGTATGGGAGACTGGTAAAGATCTTTTCCGTGAAGACAGACAGGACTTCTAATCTGGTCAAGGAGAGAGTATGATGTATAACCAGAAGAATAAATGTGTTTTGATTATTCATAATATTCGGTCAGCACATAATGTCGGAGCGATGTTCCGGACAGCTGACGGAGCAGGAGTGGATGAGATTTTTTTGACGGGCTATACACCGATGCCACCCAAAAAAGACACGGTGTATCTGTCTCAGGCTGAGAAGTCTTTCAAAAAAACTGCTTTGGGGGCTGAAGACTCGGTCGCATGGAAGAAAGTCGTATCATTACCAAGACTTCTCAACACACTCAAAAAAGAAGACTTTGAGATAGTGGCGCTCGAACAGTATGGAGGGAGTATCAAATATGATACATACTATCCACGAGGCTCTGTTGCGCTCATCGTAGGAAACGAGGTACTCGGTGTGGACAAAAAAATTCTAGACCGTTGTGATGTCGTGGTTGAGATTCCGATGCAGGGCAAGAAGAATTCGCTCAATGTTTCAGTAGCTCTAGGGATTGCTCTCTATCAGATAACGGGTACAATGAAGGAAGGATAATCAAGTCAAAATACTATGACGAAAAAAAAGACTGACAAACTGGCTATATTTGACATAGACGGGACGATATTTCGCAAAAACCTCCACTTCGAGCTCATAAACGAGCTTGCGTGGATGAAGATTTTTCCTCATGAAGTCCGTAATACATTGACGGAGATTTATTCGAATTGGACGGAGCACAAGGGGACGTATGAAGACTATCGTAAGGCACTCGTTACCTTGTACGCCAAGCATATCAAGGGGTGTTCTCGCGAAGATGTTCTTCGGGCATGCAAGATTGTTATTCCGTTTCATGCCAAGCGGACATATATTTTTGCCGAACATCTTATCAAACGATTGCGCGAGGAGGGATATCATTTGATTGCGGTTTCTGGTTCACCTATCGAGATTGTCGAAGAATATAATCGGGAATATCTCAAATTCGACAATGCTTTTGGTAGCGTGTATGCTCTCGATAAAGACCAATATTATACAGGAGAGGCTTCTTTTGAACCATCGAGGAACAAGGGGCATCTCGTGGAACAGTATGTCTATGAGCACGGACTCTCTCTCAAAGATTCATACGGTATTGGTGATACAGAATCGGACATTAGTTTTCTCAAGATTGTTGAGAAGCCAATCGCTTTTAATCCGAATCAGAATCTCAAACTGTCCGCGGAAAAAGAAAATTGGAAGATTATCGTCGAGAAAAAGGATGTGATCTATGAGATTGCTTGCGGGAATTTCAAGGAACCGATTTTGAATAAATAAACAGGATTGTATGGATATCAATAAAATTGTCGATACGTTTCTTCGTAAGACGCTCTGGCTGTGGTTGCCCGTCTATGCTTTGTTTACACTCATCCGTGAAGTCGGAGAGCGTGCTGAGAAAAAATGATCTATGAAGAAGCCGGTTCTTCTTTTGAGTTCTATCGTTATGCGTGGTATCACTCTTCTTTTTTGGATGGGAGTGATTTTTTTACTCTCCTCTTTTCCTGGGTCGGGCCGTGATTATGAACCACCGCTCTGGTATGTCTTGGAGCGCAAGAGCGCACATGTTTTCGAATATGCTGTGCTCGCATTGCTTTCTTTTCGTTTTGCACGCGCGGTATTCGTGAAAGAATCTTTTGCACGCGTGCTCCTTTTGGTTGGGGTGTTTTCTATCGCGTATGGCGCTACCGATGAACTCCATCAGTTTTTTATTTTTGGTCGTGGCGCGAGAATGACCGATGTCTTGATAGATGGAGGAGGGGTGATGCTCATGTTGTTGGTACTTTCATTGTGGAACAACTTTTCAGGCAAGAAGCTGTAATACGCTCCCTTAAAGAGGGAAGTCTTTTTGTATATTAAAACCCATCTGTACAGATGGGTTTTATAGAATAGAAACAGTCGACAGGTGTAGGTCTACTATGACCAGATTATTTTACCGCTTCTGCGAATTTGGCAAATACTTCTGGATTTTCTACGGCCATTTCAGAGAGGACTTTGCGATCGAGAGTGATATTCTTTTTCGCTTCGAGAGCGATGAAGTCGCTATAGCGGATGCCGTGCAGCCTGAGAGCTGTGTTGAGCCGGGTAATAAACAAGCGGCGGAATGTACGTTTCTTGGCACGACGATCACGGTGAGCGTATGTACCAGCCTTGATGACGGCTTCCTTGGCTTTCGTGAATAGATTTTTACGGCCCCAACGGAAACCTTTGGCGGCTTTGAGAATATTCTTGTGGCGCTTCTTGGTCATGACGCCTCGTTTGACTCTGGACATAGAATTGAACTTACACCTATGATCTACACTGCTGTAGTAGGATGAGGAATGAATTAGGAGTTATGTGACTAGAATATCGCTTTCTTTATGTTGGCTGCGACCGCTGGGTACACATCATTGTCCTTGCGCTTGGCCCGGGTCTCCTTGCCAGTACTGCGGACATTGTAGTGGTTCTGTCCAGTGGCACGAGTTTTCAGCTTTCCGCTGCCGGTGACTTTGATTTTCTTAGCCAGGGACTTTCTTGTTTTCTGCTTCATAGAATTTCCTTAATTTCATTTACACTTCCTATTCGAGAACGATGGTGGCATTGAATCCCATCGGGCCCCTCTTCACTTCTTCTTCGAAGCGATGCGGGATGGCGATGCTTGCGAGGAATTGTGTGAGGTTTTCTCTTGCCTTGTCGTGCATAGCTTTTTCGCGTCCACGGAGGACTATTTCGACGCGGACTTTGTTGCCTTTGGTAAGAAATTTCTCTGCCTGTGTTTTCTTGAACAAGAGGTCGTGTTTGTCGGTACGGAAGCCGATGCGAATACCCTTGATTTCAACCTTTTTCTGCTTAGCTTTGGCTTGCTGTTCCTGTTTCGCCTGGCGATACTGGAGCTTACCATAGTCGGTAATTTTGCAGACAGGGGGCTTGGCGAGAGGGGAGACCTCGACGAGATCGGCCTCTTGCTCTTGGGCTAGTGCTATAGCAGCACTCGTATCCATGAGCCCACGGTTTTCGTTGTTCAAGTCGATAACCATCACTTGCAAGGCCAAAATCTGACCATTGGTGCGTAGATGATCTTTGACTTGTACTTTCGGTTTCGGCCGATTATGTCGTCTTCGTCTCATTGTGAGCTTATAGCTGTTAGCTTATAGCTGTTAGTTCAGAAAGAAAAGTACATACATACCTTTTGTTCCAAAAGCTAACAGCTAGAAACTAAAAGCTGTTTTAAAAGTGGAGTTGATGGGAATCGCACCCATGTCCAGAAATATTTTTTCAAAATATTCTACAAGCGTAGTCGGCCTTTGTGTACGGGTATGAGGTAGAAAGGAGACAAAATCCTCAAACGAGCGCCTCTTTCGCAATACGGCTTGGAAGAAGAAAGAAACAGAAATTCTTCGGCCGTCTCGATGATATGACACCAGAGCTTCCGTACCGAGAATCGGGATTCTGATGGCCTCACCTAAATATTAGGCGAGAGCAAGACTGAAAGAAGGGGCAAAAGCTTGCGCGATTGCATTCTTGGTCTTTGTGATGAAGTTTGCATGTATCATCTTGGTGGCGATATTTACGACCATGCCATCAAAAGGTCGGCTTGCATATTTTGAAAGTACACCCTGTCGAGTCTAGGCAACCCCCTTTGGAAAATTTCTAATTTCCAATTTCTAATTTCCAATGAATACTCAATGACTAAATTTCCAAATAGGAAACTGGAACATTGTTTGAAAATCAAAAACTGAAAATTACCCTTTCATCACCCGTTCAATTCTTCTTTTGGCGTCGCGTTTGCCGATATCAGAACGTTTATCGAAAGTCTTTTTTCCTTTTCCTACAGCAAATTCCAACTTGACAAGTTGTTTCTTAGTATACAGACGAATAGGTACTAATGTCAAGCCTTCTGTGCGGGATTTTCCGATGAGTGAGCGGATTTCCCGTTTGCGGAGGAGGAGCTTGCGAGAGCGGGTATCGTCGTGTTTGGTATCCTTGTGAGCGTGAGCATAGCGGGGGATGAGGGCGTTGGTCAGGTACAGCTCGCTCCCTTTGACCGTGACAAAGGCTCCTTTGAGGCTCGCATGACCAGTTTTGACGGCTTTTACTTCAGATCCGGTCAATACCAAACCGGCCTCATATCGGTCGGAGAGGGTATAGTCGAAACTGGCTCGTTTGTTGGTGGCTATGATAGTCATATATTTGTATCCTTACTGTCCCACATTTGGCTTAAATAAGCAAGTTCTATGTTTTTATTCTTGCATTGATGAATAAATTATGCTATAATGTATACTCGATGCAATATTTCGCATCAATATTTGCTGCTTAATATCTGAATGGATACTGACAGCTTTTTCTTTGTCAAAAAAATGTCCTAGCCTTTTCTTTTTGGCTCTTTTAGGCTAGGATAAGGAATATGAAGAATATTTTGGAACAGAAAATACAGAAAGCAATTGAGGGATTGCAGGGAAGAGGAGAGCTTCCTTCTTTTGAAATACCGGAAATTCGGGTAGAACGGCCGAAAGATGCGCAGTTTGGTGAATATACAACCAATATCGCTCTCGTGCTGGCAAAACCAGCGAGGAAGAGCCCTCTGATAATTGCAGAACTTTTGAAAACAAAGCTTGTTTTGGATGAATTTGAAAAAGTGGAAGTGGTCGCGCCTGGCTATATCAATTTTTATCTTTCACAAAAAGCCCTCTCCACTTTGGTGAGGGAAATTCTTACGCAAAAAGAGGGGTTTGGCGCGAGTGAGATGGGTGTGGGTGTCAGAGTGAACAATGAATTCATCTCAGCTAATCCAACGGGGCCGCTGCATGTTGGTAATGGACGCGGGGGTATTTTCGGCGATGTGCTCACGCGAGTGCTGCGCAAATCTGGTTTCGATGTGACGAATGAATACTATGTGAAC
>CAYVHS010000004.1:61632-95944 GCA_964451495.1 uncultured Bdellovibrionales bacterium
CGGTGAGCAAGTCATAAAGCTCGGGCATAGTGTACTCAAAGACGATGAGGCTGTGTATGGTGGTGAATATATAGAGGACCTCAATCAGCAGTTGGCACAGGATGATCAGCCAAAGACTGTGAAACAAGCAGGCGAATGGGCCGCAGAAGTGGTACTCGAGAAATATATCAAGCAAACACTGACTGAAAAGATGGGCGTAATGTTCGATGTGTTCACTTCGGAAAAGCGTGAGATTATCGAGAAAGGGTATGTGGATAAGGCACTTGAAACACTAAAAGACAAGGGACTGACGTATGAATCAGAGGGGGCGCTTTGGCTTAAGACGATGGAATTCGGTGACGATAAGGATCGAGTGCTCGTGAAGAGCGATGGTGTTCGTACGTATTTCACCTCCGATTGTGGTTACTTATTGCACAAGATGGATAGAGGATTTACACGACTTATCCTGATTCTGGGTGCGGATCATCACGGGTATAAACTGCGACTTCGGGCGGCTGCGCAGGCTCTGGGATTTTCGGGGACTTTGGATTTTGTTTTTGTTCAGATGGTGCGGCTCATGAAGAATGGTGAGGAAGTGCGCATGTCGAAACGGTCTGGGAACGTGGTTACGATTGATGAGCTCGTCGAACTCGTTGGTGTGGATGTGACACGATGTTTCTTCCTCATGTATGCGCCGGAAACGCATATGAATTTCGATATCGGACTCGCAGAGGAACGTTCACAGAAAAACCCGGTGTTTTATGTTCAGTATGCGCATGCGAGACTCTCGAGTATTCTCCGCAAAGCAGAAGAGGAGCATTTTGGCGGAGAGCGGGGCGATCTTGCTCTTCTCGTGCATCCGAAGGAACGCGAGCTCATGCGTGAGTTGTCTCTTTTTCCCGAGCTTATCCAAACAGTCGCGACGGAATATACCGTGCACAAGCTACCGCAGTATGCTATCGGTTTGGCGGACAGATTTCATTCTTTTTATAATGAATGTAAAGTGATAGATGAGGAACAGCGTGAGGTGAGTCTGGCGCGCCTTGAGCTCATCAAGGCTGTCAAAGTTGTTTTGGCAGAGACGCTTCACCTCATGGGCATCACCGCACCGGACAAGATGTGAGAGCGTTTGCCGCTATCTCGAAGCGCAAGAAGAAGTAAATGCTGAAATAAAAGATGCGTCATGATCAATCGAGTACCGAGAAAATACAGACAAAAATACAAGAAGAAAACAGGTTGGGATGAGGACTTGGTGGTGCTTGCTGTCAAAACGGTCGGTTCGACTATGTTGTTTCTTATGGCCGCCATCGGTATAGATGCGTACCGTATGTTCCATTAATTATTTGCTATGATGACATTGTATCTCGTACGGCATGGAGAAGCACAGAATAACATCCGGCATATTATCAATTCCATGCCAGAGGTCGAGCATTTTCCTTTGACGGCAGTGGGGAGGAAAAAAGTAGAGGAAACAGCAGAGCAATTGAAAGATGTCGGGGCCGTGATGATTTTTACATCGCCACTGGAGAGAACAAGACAAACGGCTGAAATTATCGCCCAGGCCACTGGTCTTTCAGTAGAGATCGATGATCGTTTAAGAGAAGTCGATACGGGAATATTTAATAATGCATTGTTGGTAGATTTTCATGACAAGTATCCCAACCCTCGTTTGCGTGTTCATACGGATGGGCGTGATGGAGTAGAAGATTCTGAGCATATGCGCTTGCGTGTCATTTCGTTTATCGAGGAAATGAAAGAGCGTTTTGCTGAAAAAAAAATTATCATCGTTTCACATGCCGATACACTGGAACAATTATACGGATATATAACCGGCCACACCGTAGAGCAGGCCGCTTTGGGCTGGTCTCCCGAAAAGGGTACGTGTACCGAGGTGATATGGGATATATAGTGTATAATCAAGACTGAGACTGTAATACCCATTCTCGATATCTATGAAAAAAATTTGTATCATAGAGGATGATGCTAACTTGCGTGAAATCTACAGGAAGACTTTTGAACAAGAAGGATTTGAGGTGGTGGCTGCCGGAGATGGCGAGGAGGGCTTGAAAAAGATTCGTGAACAGGTTCCTGATGCTATAACGCTCGATCTTCAGATGCCAGTCAAAGATGGATTCGAAGTCTTGAAGGAGCTTTCGGTCGATTCTAGACTTGCGGGGATTCCTGTCGTAGTGCTCAGTAATGTCGATGATGAAAGGGCTTTTAGGGCAGCAGAAGAATCAAAAAGCTGTTTCTATCTTATCAAAGTGATGACTACTCCTCAGAAGCTCGTGGATATCGTCTGTGAGGCTCTCCAGTATCGAAAAGCTTAATTGACATATTTTTCCATTATTGGATTGGCAAAGGAGCAGGAATGACTTAAAATGAGTGAGCATCTCGATTTTTTCAACTCGTATAAAGAATATCTCTATGTGTGGACCACTTTGCCCAATAGGACTCATCGGTGGAATGGCGCTGGCTAGATGGCTCGGTGTCAGTGATTTCGTACTCGGTCTCTGGATCGGTGCGCTACTCATCTCTGTTTCGGTAGTGACCGTCAAATGGTTGGCCAAATACGGGAAGGACTTCAAGGGCAGTTTCTGGGTGGTATTTCTCCTGACACTGGCTCTCACGGTGTATTCGGTGAAAGAGCAGCTCGTGTGGAGCGGGCCAGGGCTCATCCTTTGGCTTCCAGCCGTTATCGCAGGCATGATAGCTGGCGCCGTTTTGATTTTTGCTATTGATTTTGTGAATAAATTTTTTATCGCTAGAAATGAAGGCAAAGTGCATTTTTTGTATCAAAAGCTCGTCGTGCCTCTCGTGGGGGTGCTCGTTGTCAGTCTCCTCGTTCATTTTGTTTTCCATTTCTAATATTTTTCTCTCCCTATGAACGCATCACATGGAAATGTCGAACAATTCATGGATAAAATAAAGCACTTCAAAGAAGAAGGAAACGCGATGGATCTTTCGTCCAAGGAGGATTTGGGAATCGGTGTCATGAATCTGATTTCTCTCGAAGAGCATTTTTTGTTCAGTTTCGAAAAGACGCGGGATGAAAAATTCCTCGAGCTTTTGAAAAATGTGCGTGATATTCGCAAAGACATGCTAGCGAAAATTGTGACCAATCCGAAAGGAGAAGTCTGGTGTATTTCCAAGCATTTGCTCGCTGCTAGTATGCGGCTCTCGGAAGTGGGTACAAAATATCTCGGGCAAGGCAATACCACTGAAGCCAAGGAGTATTTCGATAAATCGTACGCGCTTTGGAATCTCTTCTGGGGAATGAATCTGGGCCTCCTCGACATGCCAGATACTGAATCAGTCGCTTCTTTTAGTAAAGAAGAATCTCTTCTTCCTCTCGAGCCGGAGACGAAAACGGCTTCTGCTGATACCGTGAAGACTCCAGCCAAGAAGACCCCTCTTTTTGGTAAGCTCGGCACTGTCATCGAAGATATCATGAATTGCTGCCGCGAATAATCTTTTTAATACTATTCTATGCGATATCTAGAATGGGAAGAAAAATACAGTGTGGGAGTAGAACTGATTGATGATCAGCACAAGGTGTTTATCGGCATTATCAATGAACTTTATACGGCTATTGTAGAAAAAGAGACACAGGTTTCTTTGGATACTATATTTGGTCGACTTGTCGAATACACACAGTTTCATTTTGCGGCTGAAGAAAAATATTTTGATGAGTTTCACTATGAAGGTGCCGAAGAGCACAAAGCAGCTCATAAAGCGATGCGTGATCAAGTTGTGGCTCTTCAGAAGAACAAAGGAGATATTTTGGCAAATCCTTTCGAATTGATGGATTTTCTCGAGGATTGGCTCATTAATCATATCATGGGGATGGATAAGCTTTTTGGCCCTTGTTTCAATGAGCATGGTTTGAAGTAGTCCATACAATCAGGTTGCGGAAATTTCTATCAAAGTGGGATTTTGATTTTCTGTCTTATCGGTGTTATCATGTGCATACAATCAGAGAAAGGCGATGAAGGGGCTCTGCTATAAAAGTGGACAAGGATCACCCTGGAGCTGCGGGAAGAAATGTCAGGGAGTAAGTTGGCGAGAATCCGTCTCCACCAAGGCTACGACGTGACACAGTAGAACCTGCCGGGTAGGCCCGTAATAGCTGTCATGAGGTCCGCCATCCGAGGCGGATGAATCCTAGGGTGGTACCACGATGAGAGTCGTCCTTAGCACGTTATGTGTGTTAAGGATTTTTTGTTTTTAAAACGATAAAACAATATGCTTAAAAAAACCCTAGGAGCGTTTTCTATTCTCGTGGGAGTAGTGATAGTAGGATATTTCTTGTATTATTTTTATAAAATAAATCAGCACTGTACGATTGAGTCTGTTTCAGCGCGCAATACAACTACTTTAATATGCAGAGATTTTTCTGATTCGTGTCATGTCCCCCCTATTTTTTACCACGAAGATAACACTTGTCGTCGGCCAGTTTTTTCTGCGCAAGTGCCGAGTGAGGTATATGAAAATAAGTACTTTAACTACGCTATATCATCCAAAGATGAATCATTATTGGTAGCGAATGATTGCAGTGTGTTTACTGGGGAACATGAAAGGCCGGCTTTTCCTCGGTCCATGATTATTATTGGTGACAAAAAGATTGATTGTAATGATCCAGCGAAATCGCCAGAGACGCTTAATGAGACTATGGATTATTATGTACGACAAGGCGCTCGACTTATTATAGAAGAATATTTTTTTAGCGGAGAGTTCAGAAGGCAGTGCGAAGCATCGGATACATTAAAAATGAGGGAGAAAGCTTTTTGTTCGTCGTTGAACCAGCCAGAAACGAGTGGATATTTTCAAAACTCCTATTGGGTTAAGGGAACAATGGGAGTGCGAGCGGGTGCAATGTTTATTCTTACTGCAATGGATAAGAATGGGAATCCCGAGAGATTTGATTCTCGCTATACGTTAGAATTTAAGTAATTTTGATCTCTTTACCATTATGTTCAAAAAAGTACAGCCGCAGGTGAGTTTTCCGAAGCTCGAAGAAGAGACGCTCAAGTATTGGGATGAGCAGAATATTTTCGAGAAGTCGGTCGAAAAGAATCCTTCAGACAAGACATTTATTTTTTACGAAGGACCACCGACTGCCAATGGCAAGCCAGGGCTACACCATGTGCTCGCGCGATCGTTCAAGGACATCATCCCGAGGTACAAAACGATGAAGGGTTATCGAGTGGAACGCAAGGCCGGCTGGGATACGCATGGATTACCGGTAGAACTCCAGGTAGAGAAGGCACTCGGACTCAAGAATAAGCAGGATATCGAGAATATTGTACCAGGTGATGTGCGAGCGAGCGTCATCGAGTTCAACAAGCAGTGCAAAGCATCCGTGTGGGAGTACCGTGACCTTTGGGAAAAATTGACCAAGCGTATGGGCTACTGGGTGGATATGCGGCATCCGTATGTGACGTATGAGAACGAGTATATCGAATCAGTCTGGTGGCAACTCGCGCAGATTGCTGAGCTCAAAAACGCGAAGGGCGATAGTTTCCTTTATCGCGGACACAAGGTGGTGCCGTACTGCTATCGTTGTGGTACTGCACTTTCTTCGCATGAAGTGGCACAGGGCTATCAGACCGTGAAAGACAATTCGGTGTATGTGAAGTTTAGAATAGTTTCTGGGCAAAAGATTGGGGGAGTTGTATTGGGTGATGGAGCTTACTTTCTCGCTTGGACCACGACCCCGTGGACCCTTCCAGGTAACGTTGCATTGGCAGTGAACCCCAAAATACAATATCGATGGATGAAAGGGCCGGAGAGAGGCGAGTGGTTTGTGGTAGCTAAGGATCAGTCTGAGGCATTAGAAGGGAAAATAAAGTATCCAGCAGAAGATGTATTGGATCCAGAAGTGGAATATGATGCCGGTCTTACTATGAGTTTTTCCGGCAATGATCTGATTGGTTTGAAGTATGAGCCTTTGTATGAAACTGCTGGCAAAGATAAAGAAAAGGGTTACAAAATAGTAGCGGGGGATTTTGTCACGACGACGGATGGTACTGGTATCGTGCATATCGCGCCGGCGTTTGGCGAGGATGATGCCACTGTCGGGAAAGAGAATGATTTACCGACACTTCTCACCGTCGAAACAGACGGGACGCTCTCGAAAGGCTTTGGATTGCCCGGCGAAGGCATCGCGGTCAAGAAGAAAAATGACAAGAATCGCTATGCTGTCGATGACCTGATTATCGAAGATTTGAAGGCACGAGGACTTTTCTTCAAAGAAGAAGTGTACGAACACGAATATCCTTTCTGTTGGCGCTGTGATACGCCGCTCATCTATTTCGCCAAGCCGTCGTGGTTCATTCGCATGAGCGAGATTTCTGGAGAGTTGACGGAGAATAATCAACACATCACATGGGTGCCGGAGCATACGAAAGAAGGGCGTTTCGGTGAGTGGTTACGTGGCGTGAAGGATTGGGCTATCAGCCGGGAACGTTATTGGGGGACACCGCTTCCTATCTGGGAATGCGAAGCGTGTGATGCTCGCAAAGTCATTTCATCTTTCGCTGAGCTGACGAAACTCTCGGGCAAGACGCTTGAAGACGTGCATAAGCCATATGTCGATGATGTGACATTTGCGTGCGCATGTGGGCAGACCATGAAGCGAACACCCGAAGTTCTCGATGTGTGGTTCGATTCTGGGGCGATGCCACTCGCACAGTTCGCCTATCCTAATCAGTCCACTAAGGCGGATACAGAGAAAATCGAAGCGGGGAAGTATTTCCCAGCGGATTATATCTGCGAGGCCGTCGATCAGACGCGCGGCTGGTTCTATACACTGCACGCTCTTTCTACGTTACTCAATAAGTGTGGCAAAGTACCGACGGGATATGCGTACAAAAATGTCATCTGTCTCGGACATATCATGGACGCGCATGGCAAGAAGATGTCCAAATCCCGTGGTAATGTTATCGACCCATTTCAGATGTTTAAGGAGTTCGGGGCTGATCCACTCCGCTGGTTGTTGTTTTCTATCAATCAGCCAGGGCTGCCGAAGCGTTTCGATGTGAAGGGGATGCGCGACGTGCAGAACCGTGTGTTCCGTATGCTATGGAATTCGTACTCATTTTTCACGACGTATGCCAGTATCGATAATTTTTCGCCCAAAACCGATACGAAGGCTTCAGAAAACCTGCTCGATAGATGGATTTTTTCTGAGCTTCAGATGCTTATCAAAGAAGTGGATGAGTCGCTCGAGAAGTATGACGTGTATCTGCCGACCAAGAAGATTGAAAGCTTCATCGACAATCTCTCGAACTGGTATATTCGTCGCTCTCGGGATCGTTTCTGGAAATCGGAAGATGACAGCGACAAAGAGTATGCCTATCAGACACTCTATGATGTGCTCGTGACACTCTCGAAACTCATGGCACCATTTACGCCGTTCCTCTCCGAAGAAATCTATCGCAATCTGACCCATGAAGAATCAGTGCATCTAGCAGACTGGCCTGTGGCAGATGAAAAGCGGATAGATGAGAAGTTGAATGAAGAAATGAAACAAGCGCGTTTTATCGTGACGATGGGACTCAAGGTGCGAGCTGACGGTAAAGTCAAAGTACGACAGCCGCTCTCGAAAGTAACGGGACAGCCTCTTGAAAAAGATTTGCAAAACATGGTGCTGGATGAGCTCAATGTAAAAGAATATATCGGTCGTGAGGGGATGGAAGAGCTCGTCGAACTCGATCTGACACTCACCGAAGATTTGAAACTTGAGGGTGAAATGAACGAGATCAACCGAGCTATCCAGGATGGGCGCAAAAAAGCTGGATTTAACGTCGAAGACCGTATCTTACTTGGGTATACAGGCAAAGAAAAAGTGTTCGAGAAATTCGGTGATGATATCGGAAAGAAAGTCCTTGCGATTGAAATGACAAACGGAGACCTCGCTGATGCCGAATATCAGGAAACGGTGAAAATTGAAGGAGAAGAGTTTGTTTTTTCTCTCAAGCGGGTATAAGAACGATACTCATATGGAGACAGCACCACAATTTTCAGAAGCAACACGGAAGGCCGAAGTCGTACCCACGTCGGAAAGCCGGCCAGAAATTTCGAAAGACACGGGAAAAGCATCTTTCGAAGAGAGATCAGCTGTTTTTCTTCAAGTGCTTGATGAAAATCGGTATGGACGCGGTGATGAGAAACAACAGAAAATAGTTGCGGCTTTTGAAGAATTTTTCCAGCCGTATCAAAAGGGAGAGGCATCTTTGTCGGATCTGTTGGCAACTGACACCGCAGCGGGAAGTACTCTCCAAGTCTTGCGTGAAGCTTATCTGGTATATCGGGATAAGATTGATGCGACCGAGTGGTGGCAAGAGCGTGGTTTAGTGCCAGAGTCGATACCAGAATTACTCTCTCGGGAAATAGC
The DNA here is from genome assembly GCA_964451495.1 of uncultured Bdellovibrionales bacterium. GTDB lineage: Bacteria > Patescibacteriota > Minisyncoccia > Moranbacterales > UBA1568 > UBA1568. The sequence goes on from CAYVHS010000004.1 coordinate 70,010, forward strand.
GAGTTCGCTCGAGGCGCTCGATACATTGGATTGGGGCGTGGAAGCAGCTACTGCTACAGAACAGAGAAAATTGTACAATGCGCTTTTTGTCGTGAGCGAGGCTCTCGATACGGGAGTCGGAGAAAACCGCAAGAAAATCGAAGAGTGGCTCGCCCGGCATGTGGACGATATCGGTAAGCTCAAGACTTCTTTTCAATACGAGGAAGGATCGTATGATACCTCTCTCTGTCTTTCTTTGGTGAATATTGTGGCACGAGCGGAAGATGAGAATCTTGCCAGAGATATTCTGAAGACGGCATCGGAACAAGCGATAGAGAGGGGCGAATATGCAGAGGAGGATTTTTTCGAGAATGTAGAGAAACCTTTTTTGGAACGTGTTAGCATAGGCAACTCAAGATTTATTCGAAGGCAGGAAATGATCGCGGGTGTTTCAGCGGAAGCATTGGGTTTGGATCAGAGCATTGTGTCTCAGTGGAGAGAGGCAAAAAAACAAGGGTATAGAGGGACAGACCAGGAGGTGTATATACCTGATTATGCTGGTAATTTGAGTGCGGCTAGGAATTTAGAAAAAAAACATCCTGGAGCCGCAAAAATGCTGCATGAGCGATTTGGTGTTGCGAACTTTGCTCGGTATAACCAGGAAATGTTGTTGCGGCAGGTAGAAAAGGCTGATACGGATACTCCTTATGGTATCGTAGTGTTTCCGGAAGCGGATCATAATGGGGCATTTTTTCAAAAAGAAACGGAGCTGGCGGAAATGGCGCTCAAGCTGCGGATAGGAGGGCTAGAAACGCGAATTATCGAGGCTGGCTCTCAGCGAGAATTGGCACGTCAATTGATTGCGCTTCATAAAAGATATTCTCCAGCCGGTAACAAAGTCGCATTTGCCATTGTAGGCGGACACGGGGAACCAGCATCTATTTCTCTCGGGGCCAAGGGCGAGTACGCGTCGCCACCACCGCCACTTCCGGAGCAAGAGGATTTTCTCGCTGAGATGGAGAAGTGGAAGAAACATACCATCACGAGTGATAAAGGAAGCTTTACAGTAGAAGATATTACCAATGGTGCGGGTATCGAACGGGCCACTGAGAAGTTCTTTGATCCGGAGGCTCCTGTGGTTTTGATTTCCTGTAGTACGGGTAAGGAGGGTGGTATCGCCGAAAAAGGCTCGGAAAAGTTCGGATGGAATGTATCCGCCCCTGATGAGCCGACTAATATCAAACGTATCGGTGTCGTATTTGACGAAGCTGGGAAGCCAAAATTTGATGTCGAGTATTATAAAGGAGAGGCGAAACAATATCAGACAGGCAAGCTTATGGCCAAGGATGTCATTGAAGGAGAATAATTTACTTTTTTACTGAAACGTGTTTAAAGGAGTTGAAAATTTTGAAATTCAGTCATTGGGAATTGATTGAAAATTAGAAATTGAAAATTAGAATTTTTTTGTGGAAATCCGCTATAACGCTATCGTGCTCCGAAAAAAAGAAGTGGGCGAAACTGATCGCCTGTATACTTTGTATACCTCGAAACAGGGGAAAGTGCAGATGGTGGCGAAAGGCGTGCGCAAAGGAACAGCCAAACTAGCCGGCCAGCTCGAGACGCTCATGCAAGGACTGGTCATCGTCGTGAAGGGCCGGGGTATGGGCCGGATCGCTGGTGCGGTAGCGGACCAGGTATTTCCGTTTGTTCGTTTGGACGTCGATATTTTGAGACGCATACTCGAAACGGTGAATACCTTCGAACGGTTAGTTGAATGGGACGAGCCAGATGAAGAGCTTTTTGAATTACTTTTGTCGTATCTCTCTCTGGCTAATGTATTAGCGAACGAAAATAAAAAAGAAAAATTCTTTCTTTTGACCGAAGGGTTTCTCATCCAGTTGTTTGCGCATCTGGGCTATCGGATCGAGACAGGGACCTGTGCCGTATCGGGTGAAAAGCTCCGTCCTGGAGAAAGGCATTTTTTCAGTCCGAGTGCGGGAGGTATGTTTGCGGGGCAGCACGCGCCGGATATGCAAGGGGTGTTTCCGGTGAGCGAGAATGCCATCAAATTTATCCGACTTATCCTCTCCAATCGTCTGGAATCTCTGGTACGAGTACGAGTGAGTGAGAGAGAGCTTCGTGAAATCCGCCAGGTGACGCAGCGTTTCTACCAGTGGATTGCACAGTAGAATCAGTCACGAATATTGTGAGATTTTTTCATAGGTGTGTGCTATAATTGTAGAGGATACACTAGAGTGCGTATTTTCAAAAAAATCATAATAAAAACACATAACTTCCTATTGCTATGAAACGTAGTGTCTTGGTTTTTCTCGCCATGCTGGTTTTTACCCCCCCCGTCGTGGTCTCCGCTCAGACCAATCAGTCTACTGAGACGCCACCTATCCCAGCTGACATCCGAGCCCTCCTCGAAAAAGGCCCTGAAAATCTGACAGAACAAGAGAAAGAAAAAGTATCCTCTACTTTGCGTCCCCTCATTTCTCAAGGAGTGGCTCAGACCACCGAAACGGCCAATACCCCTGGCGCCATCAACTGCTTCGACTACTACCATTTCGGCTCTGTCCAAGTCGATGTCAGTCCTACTCTTGCCGCTACCGTCCCAGGAGCGACCATGGGTTTCATGGGTTGGATCAAAAACACCAATGACTACCCCATAGTCGCTGGAGAGGTCTACGCCAAGATCTTTTTTAAAAAAACACAAGATGATGTGCTCACCCATCAAAACGGCTACGCCCTCATCGATCAATTTGCTGTCAAAGATAACCTCTCTCTTGCTGCCAAGGGAGAACAAGAACTTTCTTTTACCTGGGATGTGCCCTATGCTGCCGAAACCGGTGACTACCAAATCGCTTTCTACTTTGCCTCTGCCAAACGCTACAATCTCCTCGGTCTCTCCTTTACCGACGATGTTAATGGCAATACCGCGGATTTTAGCATTCTCGGCAGTACCGATGTTGCTGTTTCTTTTGATAAAAACGCTGTTAAGCTCAATGGCAACCCATACGCTTTTGCTGCCTTTCCTCCTCACTTCACCGAGGATGAGAAAGTGAAGGCTGAAGTCAAACTCACCAATCCCAAAAACGAAACCATCCTCGTTCCCGTTTCCTGGAAACTCTATGCCTGGGACGGCCTCCGAGAAGAAGCCCTCCGTGATCTCTCCGAAGAAGTCGTTACCCTCAAGCCCAAAGAAACCAAAATTCTCTCGCATCTCGTTCCAGCGATTAATGCTTCTGTCTCCTATCTCGTTGTTGAAGCAAAGGATCAGGATATGAAGTCTCTCCTTGATATCCGCTTTGTCCGGGATGGCATCGAAGAGACAAGAATCAATTTTCCGAGTATCACGACCTATCCTCTCAAAGAAGGAGAAGAGGCCACCGTGTTCTCTTGTGCCCACAGTACCAATCAGCCGATTGTGAAAGGTAATATCCTCAAACTCACCCTCAGAGATGAGAGCGACCAAATTATCCATGCCTACCGCTACCAAGGAGACATCACCGGAGACATGATGGGAGTGCAGGATGTCTTTACTCCAGGGAAGACCTACACCACCTTTAGTCTCACAGCCTCACTCGAGCGTGATGGTCAGATACTCGAAGCCGTGACGCAGAAGTATCGCTGTCAAGATATCGACAAGGCGCTGTGTCCAAAGACAGTAGCAGGAAGTATCCAAGACATCGTCATCGGCAAGCGCACCTCGCTTCTTATCGCACTTACTCTCTCGCTCTTCCTCGGTCTTGTCATCTGGAAAGTCTGGAAAGACAAGAAGGGGAGTCTGACACGGGTGATCTCGTTTCTGGCTGTCGTCATAGTTTCGGGTATGATGTTTTTTGGAGGGGCTACGGGAGTGGAGGCGAAGAGTGTGGTGAGTTCAAATGGATGGCAAGGGGGTGGGTATCCATATCTGGCTCAATTTGCTACAGATGCTGGAATTGCGACTGGCTGGTGGACTGGAATACGCAATAATTTAAGTGTAAATGTAACATACGTGGCTAATGTGACCAATCTGGATACGGGTACTGTTTTGAGTAGCGGCGCTACCATTCCTACAGGGACACAGTTGTTCGTAGGATCAAAACCCTTTGCCGCAACAGATATATCATGGTTTGCAACAGGAGAAAGTGCTGATTCTCCCTATGGACACTGGGTGGCTGGTGCTGGACCTTCTAGTGCTCCTGGTGTATGTGATCCTGCTGATCATGTAAATGTTGTGGATTTCAGTTCATGGTATGGGTTACCTGCTATGACGCAGTATGAAAATATATATATTCCTTTCTCCGTGAATCCTCCTGCTGTAACATATTCTCATTCAGGAACTGCAACTTTATCATGTGATGCAAGCGGACAGTATTGTACGGTAACGAGTCCTGGAACTATTAATTTTTCTGTAAATTACCCTGCGACATATGGGAAATTTTATCAGCGAGTTGATATACATTATGGTGTACCTGGCTTAGATGGATGTTATGGAGGTAATGCAGGGTTACAGCTTTCAAATTATATGTCTCCAGTTGGAGGTGTTTACGTCCATTCTATCCCCGCCCAAACCATCCCATTCACCTTCACTGCTGTTTCCTCCAACAACCCTCCTAACCCACCCACCATCACTGGCCCCGTCAACACCACCGCCACGCTCAGTAACGCCTTCACTCTCTGGGGTTCCGACCCAGACAATGACACTGTGAGATACGGTATCGACCTCGACAACAACGGTACGGTCGATATGTACGCTCCTTCCTTTGGCTATGTAGCTTCCAATACCTCTCAGATAACCAATCGTGCCTGGCCGACTGCTGGAGTAAAGACTTTCCGCGCCCGAACCGAAGACAGTAAAGGTGGCGTCTCTGGTTGGACCAGTCATACTATCACGGTTGCGCCTGCTCCCACGCTCACCTTTACCGCTGCTCCGACCGTCTTCCCATACACTGGAGGAACAACCACGCTTTCCTGGACTACCTCAGGCACGTCCTGCTGGGCATCGGGTGGTTGGACGGGCTGGCAAGCCACGACTGGTACTCCTACCTCGGTACAGCCTGTTTCTGCCACTACGACCTTTACCCTCGAATGTTGGGATGGTACTGGTGCTTCGTCAGGACCACGCTCTGCTGTCATTACCGTGACCCCAGCCCCCGCTCCGACCGTCAGTCTCCTCATCAATGGTGCCCATAGCAACATCTCTCTTTTCAAAGGATCAACCTATACCATCTCCTGGTCTGTCGCTGATGCCGCCTCGTGTAGCGCATCATCGAGTGATGACTTCGGAGGAGTAATAGCTACCACTCCATCCACTGGATCGTTCACTGTGACAGCTGACCAAGATTCTACTCCGACACTCTCTTGTACTGGTTTTGGAGGACTGGTCACATCTGACAGTCTTTTCGCCGATGTTACATGTATTTCGAGTACGAGTGCTTATGGTTCTTGTAATTGTCCTACTGAAAAGAAAAGCCGACATGTCATCGAAGCATCTTGTAATGAGTACGATGAATCTATTGATTGTAGTACCGCCGAAAAAAATGCCTGTCGCGACTTCAATTGGAAAGAAGTGGCTCCGTAGTCATACGGTTTAGAATATGTGACAAAAGGAGGTAATGGTACCTCTTTTTTGTTTGTAATGAAAGTGTTTTATTGAGGACTTTTTATTGTATGGTAGAGTCTTTTTTGCTAGAATGAGACTAAATCCATACAATGAGTATTTTATGAGTCTTGAAGATCTCAATAAGAAGCTACATGGCCGTGAATTCCATCTCGACCGTGCTCGTCCGCACACCACATATGAGCCGGGAGTGAGCGATAGCGCTGACGCCGAGACGGCCTCTCAATTTGAAAGAGGAGAGGAGTGGCGTAAGCCCGTGGTTGATTCACGGGAGCTCATCATAATCAGTGAAGAAAAGCAGCATCGTCGTCGCAAGATGGCCATAGTGATAGGAAGTATTGCTGGAGTGATCCTCTTGGGAGGTATTGTCTTCAAAGTGCGCTCGATGATGTTTGATGAGAACAGGATTGGGGTGAATGTTACTGGTCCGAAAGAGGTAGCGAGTGCGGAATCTGTCACGTATTCATTTACATATGATAATAACAACCTCGTTTCGCTCAACAACGCTTCTGTTATTTTTTCATATCCAGATTCATTTCATCCCGACGAGAGTGGAAAGTTGAAAGTATCAGGATCGCGTGCGGAGATGCCACTCGGTACTATCGGCCGATATGCACATGGAAAAATAACTCTTTCTGGGAAATTCTATGGCTCAAAGGGCGAATTGGCCTATCTGCACTATACGCTCCGCTATACTCCGAGTAATACATCAGCCACGTTTGAGCGATCGGGTCAATTCGGAGTAAGTGTCGCTTCTTCATCGCTTGCGTTTGAAATCACAGCTCCTCTCGAAATGGCCACTGGGCAAGATGTCGAATATGTCGTTGATTATGCGAATATGAGCGATGTATCGTTTTCTAATCTTCGAGTCAAGATGGATTTCCCTGAAGGATTTCGTTTCGTCAGCGCCGAGCCGAAAGTTTCGGAGGGAGAGACTGTGTGGTACATCGGCAACCTCGCCGGCAATGCGAGGGGCAAGATTACTATCCGGGGAGTATTGGTTGGTATGCGTGATGAGCGCAAAACAGTGAGTGGTACTATCGGATTCTTCCAAGGCGATGGAAATTTTGTTGCGTACAATGCGAATGCTCGTCAGACCAAAATGATTGCTTCGCCGCTTTCTATCTATCAGACCGTCAACGGTTTAACGGATGTGAATGTTTCTCCAGGAGATACGCTCCGGTATGTGATCAAATATCGAAATGACGGAACGCTGGGGTTGCGCGATGCTATTGTGACACTTGAGCTCGACTCCCCGTATCTTGATTTCAGTCAGTTGTCGATATATAAAGGTGCTTATGATCAATCGCGCAAGATGTTTGTATGGAAGACATCTGATATTCCCGAGCTTGCCCGGCTTGATCCGAGTGAAGAAGGTGAGCTTTCCTTTACTATCCCGGTCAAAAATGTAGCGTCTTTGCCCACAAGTGAGAAAAATCTTTCTGTTCGTTCACGTGCAGTCATCGACAGTCCAGATGTTCCGACCTCGATCGGATCGAATAAAATTATCGCGAGTGATACGGTGTATGCCAAAATCGGCGCCTTAGTCGGTATTGATCTCACAGCGTTTTATCAAGATACGGCATTGCCTAATACTGGCTCTATCCCGCCGACGGTTGGACAGGAAACGACCTATACGATTCATCTCAAGCTCAGCAACTCTTCGAATGATCTGACGAATGCTCGAGCTCTGGTTTCTTTGCCGACGGGAATCAGGTATACTGGTAAGTCTCTCTTGGGTGATGAGATAGCCACGTTTAATGAGCGGACCAATGAGATGACATGGGAAGTCGGGACACTCGCCTCTGGTCAAAAGAAACGGGAAATACTTTTCCAGGTCGGAGTGACACCTGTGGCGAATCAGGCAGGTAAATCCTTTCTCCTAACGAATGGTGTCATTTTTACCGCGAAAGATTCATTTACCAAACAGGACGTGCGTGTCGAAAGGGGAGCGAAAGAGAGTTTCCTTCCTGAAGATCCTACTGTGGGGGCGCTCGGCGCGCAGATCAGGCCCGCACCGGCTCTGTAAACAGCATATATGCAGCATTTCCTACAGCATCGTGATCAGAATGGGCGTCGCAAGGGCGAACTCATTACAAGAAAAGGGAGTCTCTACACTCCTTTTTTTATGCCGGATGCGACTCGTGCGGTGGTGCGGGGTGTAACGTCACGAGAAATCCAGTCTTCTGGTATTTCGGCGTTGGTGGTGAATACGTATCATCTTTTCTTGCAACCCGGTGAGAGTCTGGTGAAACAGGCTGGTGGCGTACATGCGTTTATGCACTGGGATGGGCCTATACTTTCTGATTCGGGAGGGTATCAGGTATTTTCGCTCATTCACAAGAATGCGGAAATGGGTAAAATTACCGAGGAAGGGGCAGAGTTTCGTTCGGTACTCGATGGGTCAAAACATCTCCTCACACCAGAGAGGGCTATTCAGATCCAGTTTGATCTGGGAGTGGACATGATGGTGTGCCTCGATGACCCGCGGCCCAATGGTGTACCAGAAGCAGAGGTGGCTCTGGCAGTTGAGAGGACACTGAGATGGGCCAAGCACTGTAAGATCGAATATGAAAAACAAATTGTGGAGCGGGGACTTACCGAAGAAACGAGGCCGCTTCTTTTCAGTGTCGTACAGGGAGGCATGTTCCGCGAACTGCGGGCACGTTGCGCTCTGGGGCTTTCTGAAATCGGTTTCGATGGCTATGGTTTCGGTGGACGACATATTGATGAAGAGGGAAATTTTCTCGAAGATATCGTTTCATATACGGCATCAGTTATTCCTGAGGGAGGAATCCGTTTCGCGCTCGGTATCGGGACGCCGTCGGATATCGTACGTTGTTACGCTGTCGGCTGGGATATGTTTGATTGTGTGATTCCCACCCGCGAAGGCCGACATGGACGACTTTTTCTTTGGAAAAACGATACGCTTGATCCTCTGGGGGATTTTTATGAGACGATGAATATCAATAACGAACAGTTCAAAGAAGACTTCACTCCAGTCGATGTGACATGTGAATGCGAGTTGTGTACCAATTATACGCGGGCGTACCTGAAACACTTATTTAAAGTCGCCGATCCGCTCGCTCTCAGGCTCGCTTCTCTCCATAACCTCCGCTTTTACGCGAAACTTATGAATATTCTGCGTGAGCAGTAAAAAAATTATGATTGAAGAGCGCCCTTTTTTCTTGTATGAGCCAAGAGAAATTTTGGAGAAATTTGAGACTGGTATTAATGGTATTTCGGCAGCGGAGGCCAGTAAGCGACTGAAGGTATACGGAAAGAATAGTTTTGAAAAAAAGCGAAATTTTCGCTTTTTAAAGTTATTTATCAGGCAGTTTGATGATGTGTTTGTTTGGATTCTTCTGTTTGCTGGAGCGCTGGCTTTCTTTGTCGGTGAGATGCGTGATGCGTCGGTGATTGCGGTGATCGTGCTTGTCAATACCGCGATGGGATTTTTCCAGGAATATAAAGCGGAGCAGATTCTGGAGAAACTCTCTCATTTTATGGCGGACCGCGCACTCGTGATCCGTGGAGGAGAAAAGATAGAGATTGATTCGGTGACGCTTGTTCCTGGCGATGTCATTTTTCTCGATGGAGGAGCGAGCGTACCCGCTGATGGTTATTTGCTTGAATCATATAACTTGAAGGTGAATAGTTTTGTTTTTTCTGGTGAATCGATTCCGGAGGGTCGCCACGTCGGTGCTATGCGCAACGTGGTTTCCCAGAATGATATCGATAACATGCTGTTTACGGGAGAGACGGTAGTGGCTGGTGCGGGGCGTATGGTCGTGGTTGGTACGGGGGCTGCTACCGAGCTCGGAAGGATGGCGTCTCTGACAGAAACGATTCAGACAGAGCCGACTCCTCTTCAGAAAAAGATGGCACATTTTGGTCGCACCGTGGGGCTAGTCTCTATTTTAGTTGGAGGTATCGTGCTAGTAGTCGGGCAATATCTCGGGATTTCATTGTATGAAAATTTTCTTTTAGCGCTTGCCTTGGCTGTGTCTGTAGTACCAGAGGGTTTACCAGCTGCTCTGTCTGTGGCCTTTGCTCTTGGTATGCGGCGACTCCTTGATCGTAACGTGTTGGCGAAAAAATTATCGGCCGTAGAAACACTTGGCTCTGTGTCTGTCATCTGTACCGATAAGACGGGGACTATCACGAAAAATGAATTGACCGTGAGAACTATCGTTTTGGGTCAGGCGCTCTATCATGTTAGTGGGGAAGGCTATGCTCCAGAAGGTGAATTTTCACTCGATAGCAAGCCGATCAATGCACACGAACTCCCGGGTGGGGATATGATTTTTCGTATCGGAGCACTCTGTAATGATGCGAGTCTTGTTTCAAAGGAGGGACGTTATACGGTTTTGGGAGATCCGACAGAGGGAGCCATACTTGTCGCGTCTCGGAAGTATAATGCTCATCCGGATTTTTTTCACAGCGGGAGTCGCAAGATTACTGTCAATCCCTTTGCATCCGAGCGTATGCGCATGAGCGTCGCGTATCAGAATGGTAATGCCATGTCTTATGTCAAAGGTTCACCAGATGCGCTTTTTGAATTGGCGACTCATTGGGTGACTCCCGAGGGTCGTCGCGTATTTACCTCGGCAGATAAAGTCGCCGTGAGAGCGCTGTATGATCAGTTGTCTTCGCAGTCGATGCGTGTGCTCGCTTTTGCGTACCGTGATTTGGACGGTATCGAGGAATCTTTGTATATGGATGAGATGGAAAAGGATTTGACTTGGGTGGGTATGATGGCCATGATTGATCCACCTCGTACCGGAACAAAAGAAGCGATTGGAAAGTGTCGAGAGTACGGCATCAGAGTGGTTATGATGACAGGGGATTATGAGAAAACAGCGCTGGCTATCGGTCGTGAAATTGACTTTTTTGCGTCTGATGCTGAGGAGATGGTAGTGAATGGTGCCAGAGTGGTAACCATGAGTGATCATGAACTGAGGGAGCTTCTGAAAAAAGATATTATTTTTGCACGTATCGCTCCGGCGGAGAAATTGCGGGTAGCGGCTTTGCTCCAGCGTGAGGGACATGTCGTCGCTATGACAGGGGACGGAGTCAATGATGCTCTGGCTCTCAAAAAGGCTGATATCGGTATAGCGATGGGTGTCATCGGGACGGATGTATCCAAAGAAGCGGCGGATATGATTTTACTCAATGATCATTTCGCTTCTATCGTTCTCGGTATTCGCGAAGGGAGAACCATTTTTGAAAATCTGAAAAAATTTATTCATTATGTGTTTACGTCTAATGCGAGTGAGCTTTTCACGGTATTGTTTGGATTTCTTTTGCATATCCCTACTCCGATCACGGCCATACAGATTCTCGCGACAGATCTCGCGACAGATCTTTTGCCCTCGTTTGCCCTGGGTGTCGAACCAGAAGAGCCGAAAAAAAAGCGTGAGCCTCTCTCGAAGAGGAAGCAGCGTATCATGGACTGGGCTGGGGTACGACGTATTCTGGTTTTGGGTCTGCTGATGTCCTCCGGAGCTGTGGCAGCTTTTCTTCTTTCACTCATGCGTGATGGATGGACCATAGGAGAGGCATTACCCACGGAGAGTCTCGTGTACGCCAAAGCTTCGACCGCGGCCTATATCGTCATCGCGCTTACCCAAATGGCCAATCTCTTGCAGTCACGGAGTGCGACGGTGCCATTTTTCCACATGTCGTTTTTTTCCAATCCAAAGATCTGGATAGCACTTACGGTTTCGGTGTGTATGATGATTCTGTTTACGACGCTACCATTTTTCCATCAGGTGCTCGGGATGGCTCGGATTGATTGGTTGGACTGGTGTATCGCTATTATGTTTACGTTACTCATCTTTTGTTATGAAGAAGCGAGGAAAACTCGCCTGTTACGGAGACATCTCTGAGTAAACCATGGATTATCCCTTCGGATGGATGTTATGACGAACAGGAATTGTGAGGAAGAGCGGATGATTGCGTTTCTAAATATACGACAGACAAAGATCTATTTTTTCGGTCTATGGCTTGAAAAAACGGTAAAAGCCCTGTAGTATTGAGATGTTAAAGAATCGATTTATAACACATCAAATAATCTGTTTTGTCAACCCCGCGAAAACGCTGCGAACAACGTGTCGTCAGTCGCTTGAGTGACATTCTACAGAGTCAACCCTATGGCAGGAGAAAAGAATGATGTTTTCGAAAAAATCATAGCCCTTTCCAAGCGGCGAGGATTTGTGTTTCCATCATCGGAAATCTATGGCGGCTTTGGCGCGATTTATGATTATGGTCACTACGGAACGTTGCTCAAAAATAATATCCGTGATCTCTGGTGGAAGTCGATGGTGCAGCTCCGCGATGATATCGTCGGACTCGATAGTGCTATTTTTATGCATCCTCTGGCCTGGAAGGCTTCGGGGCATGTCGATGGTTTCAATGACCCACAGGTGGATTGTCGCCAGTGCAAGGCGCGTTTCCGGGCCGACCATCTCCTCGAAGCATTTGGCATCGATGCCGATAAGCAGCCGATTGAGTTTATCAATGCTGAGATGGGCAAGCTCCGCGAGGCGGGCAAATTGAAATGTACTAACTGTGGATCAAAAGATCTGACGGATGCGAAAGTGTTCTCACTCATGGTGAAGTCCAACCTAGGGTCGCCGACCGAAGCACTCTCGGAGGAGAATGTCGTGTATCTGCGTCCTGAGACATGTGGCGGTATTTATCTCGAATACAAGAATACCTTGAGCTCTACACGCGTGAAAATACCATTTGGTATCGCTCAGATAGGCAAGGCTTTCCGTAATGAAATTGTCGCGCGACAATTCATTTTCCGTACGCGTGAATTCGAGCAGATGGAGATGCAGTACTTCCATCACTCTTCACAGACCCACGAGAAATACGAGGAATGGAAAGCGATGCGTTTTGCCTGGTACGCGCTCCTTGGTATTCCGGAGAGTAAGATTCGTTTCCATAAGCATGAGAAACTCGCTCATTACGCGTCAGAAGCCTACGATGTCGAATATGATTTCGCATCACTGGGTGGGTTTAAGGAAGTAGAGGGTATCCATGCGCGCGGTGACTGGGACCTTTCGCAGCACAGTAAGTTTTCTGGCGAGGACCTCTCGTATTTCGATGAGAAGGCTAATCTGCGCTTTATTCCACATATCGTCGAGACTTCTGTCGGTCTGGCTCGCCTCTTCCTCATGGTCCTCGATAATGCGTATACGGAGGAAGAAGTGAAAGAAGGGGATGTCCGTACAGTGATGAAGTTCCCCAAAGCGCTCGCACCAGTGAAAGTCGCTGTCTTCCCGCTCCTCAAGAACAAACCAGAGCTCGTAGCCAAGGCACGGGAAATTTATGATGCGCTGAAGCAAGAGTGGCAGTGCGAGTTTGATGACAACGGGAATGTCGGTAAGCGCTATCGTCGCCAGGATGAGATTGGTACGCCGTACTGTGTGACGGTAGATTTTGACAGTCTCGAAGACGGTGCTGTGACGGTGCGTGATCGCGATACCATGGCACAGGTCCGCGTGAAGATTATTGAGTTACAGAAATATTTTTTTGAAAATCTGAAATAGTATGGGAAAAGTGAAGCTGGTTGTATTTGTTCCTCTTTCGCATACAGATATCGTTCGGCAAGCGTTGGGCGATGCGGGAGCGGGGAAGATTGGGGATTATGATTTCTGTTCATTCTCTTCGCGTGGTATCGGAAGGTTTCGTGGAAATGAAAATTCCAATCCAGCTATCGGTAGTGCAGGAGAATATGAACAAGTTGAAGAAGAGAGAATTGAGGTTGTTGTGCCGAGAGAGATTTTGAAAGAAGTAGTTAAAAAAATGAAAGAGGCACACCCGTACGAAGAAGTCGCTTTTGAGATATATCCACTTGAAGAAATTTGATTTTTACTAAAACCTAAACCCTTTACCCTAAACCCTGCTTAGTATGAAATACCAGAAATATACACTTCCGAATGGGCTGCGTGTCGTGATCGCACCGATGGTGGATACGGAGACAGCAACGGTGATCGTGATGACCGGCGTGGGATCGCGTTATGAGACGGAAAAGGAGAACGGTCTCGCGCACTTTCTCGAGCATATGTTTTTCAAGGGGACGGAGAAACGACCGAAAGCGTTTGATATTGCGCGCGAGCTCGATGCGATCGGCGCGGAATATAATGCCTATACGGCCAAGGATCATACGGCGTACTATGCCAAAGTCGAGGCCCATCATTGGGGCATAGCCCTTGATGTGGTGAGCGATATTTTCCTCAATTCCAAATTGCCAGAGGATGAGATCGAGCGTGAACGAGGCACCATCCTCCAGGAGATCAACATGTATGAAGACATGCCGGCTCGTCGCGTCGGAGAGCACTTCGAGAAGCTCCTCTATGGCGAACACCCGCTCGGCAAAGAGATTCTCGGGCCCAAGGATAATATCAAATCATTCAAACGCAAGGATTTCATCAAGTATCTGAATCGTGGCTATATCGCCGAAAACGTCGTCATTGGCGTGGCGGGCAAAATCGATCCCAAAAAAGTGAAGAAAGAGATTGAGAAATTATTTGCCCATATCCGTACAGGAAAACGCCCAGCTTTCAAAAAGATCAAAGAAGCTCAGGTTGGTCCGGCCATCACTGTTCATGCCAAAAAGACTGACCAGACGCATATGATTGTCGGCGTGCGGGCGTATGACATGCATCACAAGGATCGTTTTGCTTTGGCCGTTCTCTCGAATATTTTGGGAAGCGGTATGTCGAGCCGACTTTTCATCGAAGTGCGTGAGAGGCGCGGTCTGGCCTATAGTGTTCATACGAGCATCGATACGTATCATGACGCCGGGTATCTCTCGACCCAGTGTGGAGTGGAGCATGAGAACCTGGAGAAAACAATCGAGGTGATCATCCATGAATATAAGAAAATGGCGACGGAGCCGGTGAGCGAGGAAGAGCTTTCTCGGGCAAAAGAGAATATCAAGGGACACTTCGCGCTCGGACTCGAAGGCTCGGATGATATCGCGGAATATCTGGTGACTCAGGAGACGCTCCGGCACGAGATCGTGCTGCCGAAAGAGCGGATGAAGATGATCGATAAAGTGACGGCGGCTGATGTTCTGCGCGTGGCGCAAGATATTTTTCAGGACAAGAAACTCAATCTCGCAGTCATCGCCCCGAAGGCCGATAGGAAGAAACTAGAGAAACTTCTTGTGTTGTAAAACACAAGGCCCAAAAAAGAGGAGTTTTTGTGTTTTGATGAATGTGTCTTTGAAATATATGACTACGAGCGAACAAGTAAATATCGGAACAAAGATAGCTCTCCGTCTGGCGCTCATGGTAGCGGGAGTATATTTCTTGTATCTCATCCGTGATGTCGTCTTGGTTATCCTCTTTGCGACGCTTTTGGCTGCGGCGGTATCGCCGATGATCACAAAGTTGCAGGGTTTGGTTTCTCGTACAGCCGCGGTGATCATCACCTATGCTGTGGTGCTGCTCGGAGGGCTAGCGCTCCTTTCTGTCTTTCTCCCGATGTTCTTTTCTGAAGTAAAGGGATTTCTCACACAATGGCCGGAGTATGCCAAAGAGCTGGATACCTTTATGTCTGGAGTAGAGGGATATCTGCATGCTCTCGGGATTGATTTCGAGAAGGAACAATTTTTCCAGAATATCGAGGGAACTATTGCAACAGGGCTGTCGAGTATTTTTGCGACAACCCTTGGGTTGTTCCAGAGCTTCATCCATTTGATCGGATTTTTTTTCTTGGCTCTCTATCTTTCTCTCGAAGAGAAGGGCATCGAAAAATTTTTCCTACTCGTCACGCCTGATGAGTATCACGACCATGCTCGTTCTATCGCTTCGCGTATGCAGGGGAAAGTGAGTCAGTGGCTCTTTGGTCAAGCGCTTCTCATGCTCATCGCCTTTGCGATGTACTATATCGGACTTTCCGCACTGGGGATTCCTTATGCCCTCGCCATCGCGTTTTTCGGAGGTCTGATGGAGATTCTCCCATATATCGGACCGATACTCGCGGCTATCCCGGCTATTCTTGTGGGGTTATTGGTATCACCGATGCTCGGATTGATTGCACTGTTTTTTTATTTGGTAGCGCATCAGGTGGAGGCGCATATCATAGCACCGCAAGTCATGAAACGTTCGGCTGGACTTAGTCCAGTGGTACTCATTATCGCTATCCTGATAGGAGCCGAATTGGCGGGCCCATTAGGTATCATCCTTTCGGTGCCCATCACGATGATCCTCTCAGTGTTTGTTGATGACATTCTCATGAAAAAACAAGCATAAAGTTTTTTCAGAAAACACAAAGCTCAGAATACAAAAACCAAACAAAGCATAAAACCCAAAGCCAAAAAAGAAGAGTTTGTGTTTTTGAAAGTTTGAAGATTGTGCTTTGTTTGGTTTTTTGTGCTTTGATTAATGTGCTTTAAGCAACTCTATGCAAACTTCCGGAATTTTATATATAGTGGCTACTCCTATTGGAAATCTGGGTGATATCACGCTGCGTGCGCTCGAGACGCTCAAGGCAGTTGATGTCGTGCTCTCCGAAGATACACGCGTGACAGGTCGGCTTCTTATGCATTTCGAGATTAAGAAACCGATGGTATCTTTCCATGAGCATACGGACGAAAAAAAAGCTGCATCGCTCATCGAACGTCTGCAGTCTGGGGAAAGTATGGCGCTCGTGACCGATGCGGGGACACCAGGACTCTCTGATCCGGGCAATGTCCTGGTAGCACGAGCCACTGAGGCTGGTATTCGGGTGGTGCCGATTCCGGGAGTGTCCGCTCTCTCGGCCATCGTCTCGGTGGCGGGTATTGATATGCGCGAGTTTGTTTTCCTCGGGTTTCCGCCTCACAAGAAGGGACGTGAGACGTTTTTCAAAAAGGTTGCCGCATTCGAATATCCAGTCATCTATTATGAGTCTGTGCATCGTGTCGTGAAGAATCTCGAGCTCTTGGACACCTTTGCCCCTGAAAAAAAAGTTATTCTCGGCCGCGAGCTGACCAAAATGTTCGAGGAGGTGAAACGCGGGACGGTAGCAGAAATCCTTGCCTACTATCATGAGAATGATGCTAAGATAAAAGGGGAGTTCGTGATAATTGTTTACTCTATGAAATCCCTGTGAAGCAGGGTATCTGTCTCAAGTAGATAATTTCATAGGGTGAGTTATTTTAATAGATTGAAGAAAATGAAAAAGCCCGCAACATATAGTTATATGTCTTGGGCTTTACTGATGGCATCATCGATGTTTATTGGAGGATTGTTTTGGCGAGCCAGTTGAACCACTCTCCATTGGCGAAGGTGCAGCTCCCGCCAGTCGTCGCGCAATCCGCCGATGCCGTCGTATAGACGACTAAGCCGATGAGCAGGACGGCTGTGGCCGTGGCGAGCAGTCGCCCGCCGATTTTTTTCGACCGTTGTTTTACCTGTTTTGGATAGTTGACTGCTGCCCATCCTAAATCGTGACTACTCATGATGCTCTACCTCCTATTATGCTACAGTTGTAAAAAAACTCTTTAAAGACCATTATACACCATACATTCATTAATGTCAAGACAATTCTATGGGAAAAAGCGTAAATAAGCCATATTTTATTACCACACCAATCTATTATGTGAATGGCAACCCGCATATCGGGCATGCCTATACGACCGTAGCTTCGGATTGTCTGGCACGTTTCAAGCGCTTGCAGGGATACCAGGTATTCTTTTCGACGGGAACGGACGAACATGGAATGAAAATCGAAAAGAAAGCCGAGGAGGAAGGCAAAGACCCAGCGACCTTTGTGAACGAAATCACCGCCAATTTCCAGGATCTGTGGAAGAGACTCAATATCGACTATACCCAGTTCATTCGGACGACTGATCCTGCGCACAAAGCAGCCGTGCAAAAAGTCCTGCAAGATCTCTATGACCGAGGTATCATCTACAAGGGATTTTATGAGGGGCTCTACTGCGTCGGGTGTGAACAGTTCAAGATGCCAGACGAGCTCGTAGACGACAAGTGTCCGGATCATGACCGAGTACCAGAAGCAATGAAAGAAGACACCTATCTCATGAAGATGACGGTGCTCCAAGACGAACTTATCTCGAGAATTGAGAAAGACGAGCTCCGTATTGCGCCCGAGAAATACAAGGCGGAGATGTTGTCGTTTCTCAAGGGCGAAACACTGGAGGACGTTTCTGTTTCTCGTAAAAATGTGCGCTGGGGAATCCCACTTCCGTTTGATGAGACGCACACGACCTATGTATGGGTAGATGCATTTCTCAATTATCTGACCGTGCTCGGTTGGCAGGGTGATAAAGCAGATGTGCCCAAGGAGTGGCCAGCCGATGTGCAGTTCATCGGAAAGGATATCTTGCGTGTGCACGCTACCATCTGGCCCGCGATTCTCATGCACCTCGGTATCCCGACGCAGAAGATACTCTATACTCACGGGCATATCTTGTCGGGCGGGAAAAAGATGAGCAAAACTCTCGGCAATACGATATCCATCGATGAGATGCTCGCAAAATTCGGTGTCGATGGGACCAGGTATCTCCTCATGAGCGCGGGGACGTTTGGTGATGATGTCGACCTCACGATGGAGCGCATGGTAGAGAAATATAACGCCGATCTGGCCAATGGCCTCGGTAATCTGGTGTCGCGTGTGCTCAAATTATCAGAAAAGCTCGGTGCACTACCGGCAATCCAGGTGTCCGATACAGAAATACCGTATATAGAAGAATTTAGATTTGCGGATACTCTGAAGCATATCTGGCAGAAGGTCCAGGCGGCCAATAAACACATTGATGAAACCAAACCGTGGGAGCTCGTGAAAACAGATACGGAAAAGTTTGAGATAGTGATGAACAAGCTTTTGGTGGATATCGCCGATATCACTTATGGCTTGCAACCCTTTATGCCCGAAGCGTCACAGAAGATCATGGAAGCACTGAAAACAGGTGAAATAGAACCTTTGTTTCAGCGTATCAAGTAAAAAAGCATAAATAATCAAAACACAGAAATCTAAACAGAACACAAAGCACAGTAATCAAACGGGAGCAAGCATGTTTTTTTGTGCTTTGTAGTATTTGTGGTTTGTTTGGTTTTTGTGTACTATGTTTTTTCATTTTTTTATCTCTATGTTTGATATTCACGCGCATCTGTATTGGGACAGTTATGACGCGGATCGCGATAGGGTGATCGAGCGTGCTTTTGCGGCGGGTGTCGAGAGGATAATCTGCGTCGGTACGACTATCGAAGAGAGTCGGCAGGCCATAGCGATAGCGGAGAAGTATGAGCATATCTTTGCGGCTGTGGGGCTACATCCACATTTCTATAACGAAGCCTCGGAAAACCCAGATTTCAAAACACAAACATCAGACCAACCACGATGCGCACAGCACACATTTCAAACAGAAATCGAGGAGTTGCGAGTATTAGCGAAGCATCCTAAGGTAGTGGCTATCGGAGAATGTGGATTGGATTATTTCAGCCGAGACCCTTTATGTCCGGTGACGGATGAGCAGAAGGCGATACAACGAGAAGGGTTTCTCGCGCAGATGGCTATTGCTGAAGAGTTTCATCTCCCGCTCATTGTACATACGCGCCCATCTCTCGGCAGCATGGATGCTTATGAAGATGTTTTTGAAATTCTGAAAAATCTCAACCCTCAATCCCCAACCCTACACCCTGTTTTGCATTGCTATCAGGGAGATACAGAAGTCACAGAGAAGTTTCTCGGGCTCCCGCATGTATATTTTTCTTTCGCAGGCAATATCACTTATCCCGTGAAGAAAGCACTTCTAGGCACGAAGGATGATCTCTCGGCGGTGGTGAGACTCGTACCGCTTGAGCGGCTCTTTGTCGAGACCGATGCGCCCTTCCTCGCGCCACAGGGACATCGCGGAGAGCGTAATGAGCCGGCTTTTGTCATCGCTACAGCCGAAAAAATATGCGAACTCAAACAGTGCAATGTATCTGTATTGGAAGCGAGTCTCGGACAGAATGCTCTTGCGGTTTTCGTGAAAATGTGCTACAATGGCAGAGCTAAGTAAGCTGTAACTCTATTTTTATGTCAAGATTTGGTGAGGAAAAACTTTCGGATAGAATTTATGGCGGACAAGAAACAGCCCTGCCTGGGCATGCGGCGGCTGAGGGCATGGCTGGTGAACGCGAATTTGTCGCTGAAGCCAATGAGAATGCTAAGCTTGAAAAAGCAGCTCAGTTGAGGAGTGAAATCGCACAAACTCAAAAAGGAATTGAAGAGATTACGGCGAGTATTGAAAAGGTGGTAGCTAATATTCAGGCGGGAGAAAAAATTGTTAAAGAACAAGGTGGAAATGAGGTGTTAGCGAGTATTCATGCGAAGCTAGGAGAAGAAGCTCAAGCACAAAAACTCATTCTTCTTGCAGAAAAAGCGAAATTAGAAACAAGTCTCCAGGGATTTGAAGATCAATTGGAAAGTTTATAGAAGTTCACGTTGACGTTTTTTGGTTTCATTGGTACAATAGAAGCGCTTTTCTGTCTTAAGAAAGGCGCTTTTTTAATGAATAGTTTGTTTGTCAGTGGCCAGTATGGAAATTTCGATAGCAGCAGAAAAATTGTTCAGTATCGGTGGTATACCTATTACCAATGCCTTGCTTGTTGGTTTGATCGTCAGCGGGCTGCTCATTCTTTTGGTCCAGCGGACGTGTAGGCGACTCAAGCTCGTACCGCGGGGGCTACAAAATGTGGTGGAGATTGTTTTCGAAGCACTCCTCGACTTGGTCGAGAGCGTGACGCAGAACAAAAAGCAGGCGCGGCAATTTTTCCCGCTTATCGCGACTATTTTCCTCTTTGTGCTCATCGCCAACTGGATCGGGCTTCTGCCAGGTCTCGGGACGGTGGGACTCCTCCATGGTGAGGGGTCGCATGCGACTATCATTCCGTTCCTCCGGAGCACATCGGCTGATTTGAATTTCACCATCGTTTTGTCGCTCATCGCGGTGCTCTCGGTGCAAGTGGCGGGTATTACGGCACTCGGTATCGCGAAGTATGGCAAGAAGTTTTTCATCAGTCCGTTCCATAAGCCCTATGTTATCGGTACTGCTGTCGGCATCCTCGAACTGGTGAGCGAGACGGGGAAGGTTATCTCCTTTACCTTTCGTCTGTTCGGCAATGTGTTCGCGGGCGAGGTACTCCTCACGGTGATGCTCCATCTCGTGCCGTATATCCTGCCTTTGCCGTTCATGTTTCTCGAGGTATTCGTCGGGTTCATCCAGGCGGTCGTTTTTGCTATGCTCACCCTCGTTTTCCTCAAGATGTCGACGGTCGAGATGGAACACTAGGGAAAAGAATTTCTAATTTTTAATTTCTAAACAATTTTTAATGACTGAATTTTGAAATTTTAAAATTAAGAAATTGTGTCATTGTTTGAAAATTGAAAATTGCGAATTGAAAATTGCGGAGTTGGACAGATATGAAAATATGCCTTATAATAGCCTAATATTATTAATTAATTAGTTGTAATTATACACTCTTATGGAAGTCGAATCAGCAAAGTTGATCGGTGCAGCACTGGCTATGGGACTCGGATCCCTCGGGCCTGGTATTGGCCTGGGTCTTCTCGCGTCCAAGGCGCTCGAGGCTATCGGACGCAATCCAGAAGCCCAGCCAAAAGTCATGACCACTATGATCCTCGCGATTGCGGTGACGGAGGCTGTCGCCATCTATGCACTCGTTATCGCACTCATGATCCTGTTCTCATAAGAGAGGAGGAGAGGTGAGTATGATGGGAAATGTGTTTTCTCTTATGCTCGCTCTGGCTGTTTGTCATTAGCCCCACAATATTTATGGAAGTCTTTGCAAAACTTGGTGTGGATTGGAAGCTCTTGCTCGCTCAGGCGGTGAATTTTGGTATACTTTTTTTCGTGCTGAAGCATTATGCGTATCGTCCGATGCTTGATTTTCTCGAGAAAAGGACTCTCCGTATCGAGCAAGGACTGAAAGACGCCGAGGCCGCGGGGAAGAAGCTCTCTCAAATGGAGGAGAAAGAAAAGGAAATGCTTATCGCAGCTCGTCATGAGGCCAAAGCCATCGTGATCGCTGCCGAAGAAGTTGCCCAGAAGCGTGATGCTCTCCGTTTGGCCGAGACAGAAGCGAAGACCAAGAAGTTTCTCGAAGAGGCTCAGGTCAAGATTGAAGAAGAGAAGCAAAGGATTCTCGCGGAAGCCAAGCAAGAAATCGCTGTCATGGTAGTCGCGGGTGTCGAGCAGGTACTCAAAGAGAAAGTCGATGCGGTCAAAGATACAAACCTGATTGAACGAATGACTTTGTAATATATGCGACCAACAGTTTCACAATATGCCGCCGCCCTCGAAGAGCTCGTTTCTTCTCCTGTGTCTCTCGATGTCGCGCAGATCGTCAAGAATTTCTTGGGGGTACTGGGACGGAGCGGTGAGAGTGGGAAGGCAGAGGCGGTGCTCGCTCAATTGGAAACACGTGCTGCGGAGAAAGAGGGTCGTGTATCTGTCACGGTCGTCACAGCTCGTGAGGCGGATCCTCCGATGAAGAATCTCCTAGCCGAAAAGATCAAAGCGCTATTCCCGGGCAAGCGAGCCGAACTCCATTTCGAAATCGATGCAACGGTGATTGGTGGTGCACTGTTCCAGACAGATGAGGTACTCTATGATGCCACACTTCGTGCCGAGCTGAGAGCGCTCGAGCGACTTCTTATAAAAGCCTAATGAAACGTATCAATAACCTATGAGCAATCCACTCATCCAAGAACTGAAGAAGCATATCGCGGAATTTCATCATGAACCGAAGGCAGAAGCTATCGGTACCGTGCTCGAGGTGGGTGATGGTGTTGCACGCGTCGCTGGTCTCTCGGAAGTCATGGCTTCAGAGATGGTCGAGTTCGAAAACGGCGTCATGGGCGTGGCTCTCAACCTCGAAGAGGGTGAGGCGGGTATCATGCTCCTCGATGAGACGGGAGATATGCATGAGGGGATGACAGCCAAGAGTACTGGTAAGATATTGTCTGTTCCTGTGGGCGAAGCAGTCATCGGTCGTGTCGTGAATGCTCTCGGACAAGCCATTGATGGCAAGGGAGATATCAAAGAAAAAGCTTTTTATCCAGTAGAAAAGATCGCTCCGGGTGTCATCACACGACAGTCGGTCAATCAGCCGATTCAAACGGGTATCAAGGCTATCGATGCGCTTATTCCGATCGGACGCGGTCAGCGCGAACTCATCATCGGTGATCGCCAGACGGGCAAGACCGCCGTGGCTATCGATACCATCCTCAATCAGAAAGGCGAGGGTGTCATCTGTGTGTAGGTCGCTATCGGCCAGAAGGAATCAAAAGTCGCCCGTATCGTCGCTGAACTAACGAAGGGCGGAGCGATGGAATATACCACGGTTGTTGTTGCAGGGGCCTCTGATCCAGCAGCTCTGTCGTTTATCGCACCGTATGCCGGCTGTGCTCTGGGAGAATATTTCATGGACCAAGGCAAAGACGTGCTCGTGATTTATGATGACCTTTCCAAACACGCTGTCGCTTATCGTCAGATATCGCTCATCCTCCGTCGTCCACCGGGTCGCGAAGCCTATCCTGGCGATGTGTTCTATGTTCATTCTCGTCTGCTCGAGCGTAGTGCAAAGCTGAATAAGGATTTCGGTGGTGGATCGCTCACCGCTCTTCCGATCATCGAGACACAGGCCGGTGATGTGAGTGCGTATATCCCGACCAACGTGATTTCTATTACTGATGGCCAGATCTATCTCGAATCTGATCTATTCTATAAAGGTATCCGACCAGCGCTCAACGTCGGTCTCTCGGTATCGCGCGTCGGTTCGGCGGCTCAGATCAAGGCCATGAAACAAGTCGCAGGGACGCTCCGTCTCGACCTGGCTCAGTTTCGTGAATTGGAAGCCTTTGCGCAGTTTGGTTCTGATCTCGACGAAAAGACTCGCACACTTATCGAACGTGGTCGTCGCGCGACAGAGATGCTCAAGCAGCCTCAGTATCAGCCGCTCTCGGTCGAAAAAGAAGTGTCTGTCCTCTATGCGCTCACTCGCGGATACGTGGATGATGTGAAAGTAGAAGACATCGGCCGTTTCGAACGCGAGTTCCTGGCCTATCTCGAAAATGAAGGCAAAGAAGTTATCTTGGGTATCGCCAAAGAAAAGGCCCTGACTCCAGAAGTGGAAGAGCTTTTGAAAAAGCATATTGAGGAGTTCAAAAAAGGATTTAGTCTTTAAAGGAAAAATAAAACACAATTCCTAAAGCACAAAAACCAAACAAAGCACAACTTTCAAAACACAGGATTCAAACCTGTTGAGACAATGTTTGTGCTTTGAAATCTGAGATTTGTGTTTTGTCTGGTCTTTGTGTTCTGGGTTTTGAGATGTATAAAAAAGTATGGCAAGTGCAAGAGACATTCGAAGGCGTATCAAGGGCGTCCGTGGCACAGGGAAAATCACCCGGGCCATGGAGATGATTTCGGCTGTCAAAATGCGCAAAGCCGTACAGTCAGTGCTCGCTATCCGTCCCTATGCGCACAGTGCTATCGAGATGCTCCGGCAACTCTCGGCTGCCGTGGAGAGCGAGACTCATCCGCTCCTCGCAGTGCGACCCGTGAAGAAGGAGCTCTATATCGTCATTACTTCCAATCGTGGACTTTGTGGTGCGTTCAACGCGCAGATACAGAAGCGTGTGCGTCAGACGATGACGGAGGATGCCGATCGCGAGAAATGTTTCATCACTATCGGGAAAAAAGGAGAAAATGCCGTGCGGCGTCTCGGGGGTGATATCATCGCTTCGTTTCCGGATGTGCTGGCCGCTCCCAATCCCGAGATGATGCGTTCGATCGCTCGAGTAGTCATCGATGAATTCGTAGCGGGCCGTGTCGACCGAGTCGTGGTCATCTATACGGATTATGTATCGGTGATGTTCCAAGAGGTCAAGGTGCGGGCACTCCTCCCGGTAGCACTCAAAGATACACAGAAGTCTATGCACGAGATGGGTGGTGCTGTGACTACCGAGAAATCGAGCAGAGAAACAGAATACGTCATCGAGCCGTCACCAGCCTCAGTCTTGGACCGGATGATTCCACGTCTCATCGAGATGGAGCTCTATCATGCTGTGCTCGAGAGTAACGCATCGCAAGAAGCGTCGCGTATGTTGGCGATGAGAAACGCGACCGATGCTGCGCAGGATATGGTGTCTGATCTGACGCTTGCCTACAACCAAATCCGTCAGGGCAAGATCACGCAGGAAATTGCGGAGCTTTCGGCTGGTATGGCGGCCGTGTCGAAGTAGTATATAATTCATCGATATTTTCCCTTAATCAAGCAACAATATGAGTACTGTAGGAAGGCTTATACAAATCATCGGTCCGGTCGTGGACGTGGAATTCGCTGATGGGGCGACGCTGCCGAAAATCTATGATGCGCTCGAGCTCAAGAACGGCCAGGAGAAACTCGTCGTGGAAGTACATCAGCATCTAGGAGGCAATCGCGTGCGTGCGGTGGCCATGGGTACGACGGATGGTCTGCGTCGTGGTGTGGAAGTGGTCGCGACAGGAGCCCCAATCTCGGTGCCGGTCGGCAAGGCCGTCCTCGGCCGGATGTTCAATGTGCTCGGTGATGCTATCGACGGTAAGGAAAATGTGACGAATGCCAAACGGAGCGCCATCCATCGCAGTGCGCCAACTTTTGCAGAACAATCTACCAAGGCGGAAGTGTTTGAGACGGGTATCAAATCAATCGATCTCATCTGTCCGTTTATGAAGGGTGGCAAAGTCGGACTCTTCGGCGGTGCCGGTGTTGGGAAGACGGTCGTCATCCAGGAGCTGATCCGCAACATCGCTTCGGAACACGGAGGATATTCGGTATTTGCTGGTGTCGGTGAACGGACGCGCGAGGGCAACGACCTCTATCATGAAATGAAAGAATCGGGCGTGCTCGATAAGACCGCGCTCGTATTCGGTCAGATGAACGAGCCGCCGGGATCCCGTCAGCGTGTGGCGCTCTCTGCTCTCACAATGGCTGAATCATTCCGTGATGATGAAGGCAAAGACGTTCTCCTCTTTATCGATAATATTTTCCGTTTCACCCAGGCTGGCTCTGAAGTATCAGCCCTCCTCGGACGTATCCCATCTGCTGTCGGTTATCAGCCGACTCTGGCGGAGGAAATGGGCGGACTCCAGGAACGCATCACCTCGACCAACAAAGGCTCGATCACTTCGGTGCAGGCGGTGTATGTGCCGGCTGACGACCTGACCGATCCGGCTCCGGCCACGACGTTTGCTCACCTCGATTCGACGGTAGTGCTCAACCGGGCACTCACAGAAATTGGTATCTATCCGGCTGTCGATCCGCTCGATTCGA